>JAJPKS010000207.1 GCA_021323605.1 Bacillota bacterium
CGAGACCAGATCGGCCACCTTGTAGGCGGCGATGCTGCCGCAGACCAGCACGACGATGCGCAGGCCGCGCAGGGCGGAGGGCACCGGCGCCCGTTCCAGCGGGCTCATCCGCCGCCCTCTCCGGCCGTGCCGCAAGCGCCGGACCGGCCGCGCCGCCGGCGCTCGTCCTCCAGGATGGCCTGGACCCGGCACACCGCCCGCTCGGCGTCGTCGTTGACGACCACGTGGTCGTAGCGGCCGGCGTAGGACATCTCCACCTCGGCCAGCCGCTGACGGGCCTGCATCTCCTCCGGCGTCTCCACGCCCCGTCGTTCCCGGCGCCGCAGCAGCTCCTCCATGGAGGGGGGGCTGATGAAGATCAGGAGCGCGTCCGGACGCCGGCGCCGGACCTGCTCGGCGCCCTGGACGTCGATCTTGAGGATCACGTCCTTGCCCTCCCGCCGGGCCCCCTCGACCCAGCTCTCCAGGGTGCCGTACAGGTGACCGTTGACGACCGCGTGCTCCAGGAACTTCCCCTCCCCGGCCAGGCGACGGAAGGTCGCCTCGTCGACGAAGTAGTAGTGCTCGCCCGGTACCTCGTAGGGTCGGCGGGGGCGGGTGGTGTAGGAGACGGAGTATCTGAGCCGGGGATCGCGCGGGAGCAGCATCTGGATCAACGTGTCCTTGCCCACTCCACCCGGACCCGAGAGCACGACCAGGAGACCGGGGCAGCTCACCGCAATCCCTCCCAGAAGGCGGTCAGGTCGGGGGGCGGCGGGCTCTCGAACTCCATCTCCTGGCCGGTGCGCGGATGCCGGAAGCGGAGCCGATGAGCGTGCAGCAGGGGCCGCCCCGGCTCGCCCGGCCGCGGCCGGCCGTAGACGGCATCGCCCACCACGGGATGGCCGAGGGCGGCGAGGTGGACCCGAATCTGGTGGGTGCGTCCGGTCTCCAGGTCACAGCGGACCAGGGTGTGGCCGCCTCGCCGCTCCACCACCCGCACCCGCGTCCGCGCCGGCCGGCCGTGCTCCACCACCGCCATCCGGAGACGGTCGCGGGGGTGGCGGCCGATGGGGCCGTCCACGACCTGGTCGGTCGTCCCGACGCCGCCCCGGACCACGGCCAGGTAGGTGCGCGAGAGGCTGCGCGAGGCGAGCTGCGCGGCCAGGGCCCGGTGCGCTCCATCCGTGCGGGCGGCCAGGATCAACCCCGAGGTGCCTCGATCGAGACGGTGCACGATCCCCGGCCTGGCCGTTCCCCCGAGCGTGGACCAGGGACCCCCCAGGCCCAGCAGCGCGTGGACGAGGGTGCCCGAGCGGTGGCCCGGGGAGGGATGGACCACCATGCCGGCCGGCTTGTCCACCACCACCACGTCCGGATCGTCGTACAGCACCCGCAGGGGGACGCGCTCCGGGCCCGGCTCCAGGGGCTCGGGGCGAGGCGCCCGGTACTCGATGACGTCGCCCTCCCGGACGGGATCGGCCGGGCGCACGGGGCGCCCGTTGAGCCGGACCAGGCCGTCACGCGCCAGTCGCGCCGCCGCCGAGCGGCTCAGCTCCGGGTCCAGTCCGGCCAGGACCCGGTCGAGCCGGCCGGCCATCCCGGCCACCGTCAATCGTCGTGTCTCGCTCGTCGCAGATACCCGGCCAGGAGCAGCACCACGCCGACCGTGATCGCGGAGTCCGCCACGTTGAACACCGGCCAGAAGTGAAGAGCGATGAAGTCGGTCACGGTGCCGTGCACCAGACGGTCGTAGCCGTTCCCCACCGTTCCCCCCATGACCAGGCCCAGCACCGTGCCGGTCCAGGCGCCCATCGGGTTGCGGACGGCGTACAGGAGCAGTCCCCCGGCCACCAGCGCCGAGGCGATGAGGAACAGCACGGTGGCCTGGGGGGCCATGCCGAACGCCGCCCCAGAGTTGTGGGCATCCGCGATCCAGACGTGAGGGAGGACCTGGACCTCCCGCCCCGGGGCCACGTAGGTCTGGACCAGGATCTTGCTCACCCGGTCGAGGACCACGACCCCGACCGTCACCAGGGCGAACAGCAGCTGCCCCGGGCTCAAGGCGAACGTTCGAGCCCGATCCACGGGTCGTCGTCCACCCGGACCCCGTCCAGCCCGGCCGGCCGCCCCGGGCTCACGGCCGTGGCCAACGTCTCCGCCGCCACGTAATCGGCGAAACGCTCCAGCGCCCGCGCCCACGCTCCATGGGCTTGATGGTAGAGGCGGATGCGGTCGTCGACGGCGAGGCCGGCGCGCTTGCGGAGGTCCTGGACGTGCCGGACGGCCTCCCTGGCCAGGCCCTCGAGCCGAAGCTCCTCGGTGATCGTGGCGTCGAGGGAGAAGGCGGCCCCGACCCGCAGCTCCTTCACGTTCAGCTCCTCGCAAATGATGGCCGCCACCTCGGGGCGGAAGGCCCGGGTCGCGGTGATCGAGGGCAACGGCTGTCGGACGCGGATGCGGGCGGCGTCGCGCGCGGCCAGGCCGGCCTGCACGACCTCCCGCGCCTCCATCATCTCCTGCTCCAGCCGCACGTCCCGCACCGCCGGATCCGCCGTCGGCCAGGCGGCGAGGTGGACGCTCTCATCCCGGCAGAGGTTGCGGTGGATGGCCTCGGCGATGAACGGCGTGAAGGGCGCGAGCAGGCGGGCCAGCGTCACCAGTACCTCGTAGAGCGTCTGGTGCGCGGCCAGCTTGTCGAGGTCCGAGCCCGACTTCCAGAAGCGCCGGCGGGAACGTCGCACGTACCAGTTGGAGAGATCGTCCACGAAGACCTCGATCGGCCGGGCGGCCCCGGTGACGTCGTAGCGCTCCAGGGCCCGGTCCACCGTCTCGACCAGATGGCTCAGTCGCGAGAGCAGCCAGCGGTCCAGCACCGGTCGCCGATCCACGGGCACCGGCGGCTCGCGATCGGGCACGAACCCGTCCACGTTGGCGTAGGTGACGAAGAAGTGGTAGACGTTCCAGAGCGTGAGCAGGAAGCGACGGACGATCTCCTTGAACGCCGCCTCACCGGCCCGGTAGTTCTCTCCCACACCGGTGGAGGTGTAGAAGAACCAGCGCACGGCGTCCGCGCCATAGGTCTCGAACAGGTAGTCCGGGTCGAGCACGTTGCCCCTGGACTTGCTCTGCTTCCGTCCCTGGGCGTCGAGCAGGAGGCCGAGGCAGATCACGTTCCGGTAGGCGTTGCACCCGAAGAGGATGGTGGAGATGGCCAGCAGGGAGTAGAACCAGCCCCGGGTCTGGTCCATCGCCTCGCAGATGAAATCGGCGGGGAACGAGGCCCGGAACTCCTCCTCGCCCCGGTGGGGATAGCCGCGCTGGGCGAAGGGCATGGAGCCGGAGTCGAACCAGACGTCCAGAACCTCCGGGACCCGGCTCATCTGGCCCCCGCAGCTCGCGCAGGGCAGCTTCACCTGGTCGATGTACGGGCGATGCAGGTCGGCATCGGGGGGCAGCCCGAGCTCTCCGGCCGAGCCCACGCAGCGCCGGGCGCCGCAGGTGTCACAGACCCAGAAGGGGAGCGGCGTTCCCCAGTAGCGGGTGCGCGAGATGGCCCAGTCCACGTTGTTCTCGAGCCAGTCCCCCATCCGGCCCGTGCGCACGTGCGCCGGCACCCAGTTGGTGGCCAGGTTGTTGGCCAGGAGCTCTTGCTTGACCGCCGTGGTGCGCACGTACCAGGAGTCCAGGGCGTAGTAGAGGAGCGGCGTCCGGCAACGCCAGCAGAACGGATACGTGTGCCGGATCTGCCCGGAGCGGTACAGCAAACCGCGCTCACGCAGGTCCTCGACGATGTGGGCGTCTGCCTCCTTGACGAACATCCCGGCGAACTTCTCCACCTGGGGCACGAACCGGCCCTGCAGGTCGACCGTGTGCCGGAAAGGGATGTCCTTCTCACGGCAGAGCCGGAGGTCGTCGGCGCCGTAGGCGGCCGCGGTGTGGACGATGCCCGTGCCCTCCTCGACCGACACGAAGTCGGCGGCCACCACGTACCAGGCCCGCTGGCCCGGCCCCATCCAGTCCCTGAGGTAGGGAAAGACGGGCTCGTACTCCCGGCCGACCAGGTCGGCGCCCTTCAGGCGCTCGACCACCTGGTACGGCCCCTCCAGGACCTCCAGCCGGGCCTCGGCCAGGATCAGGTCCTCGCCGCGCTGGCGAACCCGGACGTAGTCGAGGTCCTCGCCCACCGCCAGGGCCACGTTGCCGGGCAGCGTCCAGGGCGTAGTCGTCCAGGCGAGGAAGCTGGTGGCGGGATCGTCGCGCAGCCGGAAGCGCACGAAGACGCTGGGGTCTGGGGTGTCGTCCTGCCATCCCTGGGCCAGCTCGTGGCTGGAGAGCGGGGTCATGCAGCGCGGACAGTAGGGAGCGACGCGGAAGTCCTGGTAGATGAGTCCGCGATCCCACATCGTCTTCAGCGCCCACCAGACCGACTGGATGTAGTCCGAGGTCAGGGTCCAGTACGCGTGCTCGTAGTCCTGCCAGAACGCCATCCGGCGCGAGAAGCGGGTCCAGGCATCGACGTACCGGTAGACGCTCTGCCGGCAGAGCTCGTTGAACCGCTCGATGCCGAACTCCTCGATCTGCTGCTTGCCGGAGATGCCGAGCTGCTTCTCGACCTCCAGCTCGACCGGGAGCCCGTGCGTGTCCCAGCCGGCCTTCCGCTCGACGAAGTCGCCCTTCATCGTGCGGTAGCGGGGGAACAGGTCCTTGAACGCCCGGGCCTCGACGTGGTGGGTACCGGGCATGCCGTTGGCCGTCGGCGGTCCCTCGTAGAAGACGAAGCGGGGGCCGCCGCGGCGCCGGGCCAGGCTCTCCTCGAACGTGCCCTCCCGCTCCCAACGCTCGACGATCTGCCGCTCCACTGCGGGCAGGTCGGGTTTGGCGGTGACCTCCTCGAACGTCTTCTTGGTCTGCATCTGCGCCGTCCTCGCGGAGTCGACTCTGGGACGAGCTGTCGGGGCGCGGCGCCACCCGCTGGCCGGCGCCATGGGTCACCACCGCGGAACGCGCCGGGCTCCCGGCGGCGGCCCGGCTCGGAGTCATCTCGCCCCGCCGACACCCCGTCCGCCTCGGCCTGGGCGGCGACCGGGCCGACAGCGGGCCTACCCGTCTCCTTCGTCGCCGTTTGGGGCGTTAAGTTTACCGTGCGCGGGTGTCGTCGATCGTCCTCCGCCGCCTCCGTGTCGTATCAAGGAGAGATCACGAGCATGGCGGTTGAAGCCGGCAGCCGGCTAGGACGTCTTCGGATCGACGAGGCCCTTGGAGAGGGGAGGCTGGGGCCAGCCTACCGGGCCTCCCATCCCGACCACGGCCCGGTCGTGGTCAAGCTCCTGCCGGGCCTTCGCCCCGCGGACGCCCGGGAGCGTTTCTCCGCCCTCGCCGACCGGCTGACCGAGATCGTGCACCCCCATCTGGCGCGGCTCCTGGAGCACGGGGTGCACGAGGGGACGCCCTACCTGGTGATCGAGGCGGCGGGGAGGATCCCGCTCGACCTGCGCTTCCCCGCCGAACCCCCGGCCGTCGCCGCCGTCCTGCCGGTGCTGGCCTCCGTGGCCGCGGCCCTCGACCACCTACACGATCTCGACCTGGTCCACGGCAGCCTGGCCTGCCATCAGGTCCTGCTCGACGGACAGGACCGGCCCGTGGTCACCGACTTCGGCCTGTGGCCGTTGTACGCGACGGTCGACGGGGACGATGACGCCGTCGCGTACACGGCGCCCGAGCTCCTCGCCGGCGGGACGCCGACCGCCGCCAGCGACCGGTATGCGTTCGCCGTCCTGGCCTACCGGCTGCTCACCGGCAGCCTGCCGTTCCCGGGCGACCCCCACCGGATCGCCACGGCCCAGCTCGACGGCGCGCCCCCCGCCGCCCGCCCCGGCCTCGAGTTGGGAGAGCGCGTCGACGCCGTGCTGGCTCGTGGCCTGGAGCGAGACCCGAAAGCTCGCTGGCAGAGCTGCGCGGCCATGGTCGGAGCGCTCCGCGCGGCGGTCACCCGGGACGCGCCGCCGCTCGTGATCACGCCCCCGGGAGAGGAGGCCGCGGGCACCGCGGCCTGGCGACGCCGGGCCCTGGTCTTCGGAGCCGGCGCCGTCGGCGTGGCCGTGGCCTTCGCGCTGGGTTGGACGGTCTGGAACGGTCCCGGTACGGTGACCGTGGGGCTCTCCAGCCCGACGGTGGCCCCCGGCGGCACGGTCGTGGTCAGCGCCGCCAACCTCCCGTCGGGGCAGGCGGGCGAGGTGATCCTGCACAGCCAGCCGGTGACGATCGGCACCTTCCGGGCCAACGACCGGGGCCAGGTCCGGGTTCGCGTGACCATCCCCACCTGGACCCCTCCCGGCCAGCACGATCTGGCGCTGTGCTGGCGGAGCACCTGCCCGGGCGACGCCCGGCTCGACGTCCTCGCCCCGCCGGCGCCCTCCGTCCCTCCGCCGGCCTCCGGGGGTCCGGGAACGTCCTCACCCCCGGCCGCTCCGGCCGTCCGCGCGGCCCCGGCCCCGGCACCGGGATCCCGGCGCGCCGCGGCCCCGGCGAGGACGGCTGGCCACGGCGCGACCTCCGCTCCCCCGCCGCCCCCGGCCCCCGCACCGGCGCCGCCGGCGCCCGTGCCCACCTCG
>JAJPKS010000451.1 GCA_021323605.1 Bacillota bacterium
CCGCTGCAGCAGGTAGAGGGCGAAGCGGATGTGGCGGCTCTCGTCGCGCGCCACCAGGCCCACCCCCTGGAGCAGGCCGGGCAGCAGTCCCTGGATCTCCAGCAGCTGGCGGAAGGAATGGTAGCCGGTCTCGGCCAGCACCCCCTCCACGATCAGGCTGTAGGTGACCACCGCCCTCGCGACCGCGGCCGGCGAGTCGTCGGTCAGGACGCGGCCCATCGCCCCCGGCAGCTCCTCGAGGAAGATCCGGCGGTAGCTGGCGCCCATGTAGCCGTGCAGGTCGCCCGTCGCCACGGCCACTTGATCCAGCCAGCGCCGGAAGAACAGGGTGTGCTTGGCCTCCTCGTGCAGGAACGAGGTCAGGTAGACCTCCTCCTCCAGCCGGCCGGTCCGGGCCGTCCAGAGCACCAGAGGGAGGAGGTCGAGGGTCACCGCCTCCTCCCCCGCCACGAACAGCGCGGCGATGGGCAGGACCAGGTCGCGCTGCAGGTCCACCATCCCCGCCCAGTCCTGGCGGTCGCGCTCGAGGTCGATCTCGAGCGGATCCCAGGCCAGGCGCTCCGCCTTCCGGAAGAGCCGCATCGGCACCGAGTCGAAGTCGAGCCGGCGGGTCGAGGTGGTGGCGTAGCCGGAGCGAACCGTTCCCGGGACGCTCATGACGGTGTCAGCGCTTGGGGATCTTGAAGATGGTCTGCATCTTCATGGCCAGGGTGAGGTCGCCGCGGACCCGCAGCTTCCCGGTCATGAACGCGGTCACGCCGTTCAGCTCCCCGATGGCGATCTTCACGTAGTCGCGCGCGTCCGCCATCATCACCAAGTTGGGCGACTCGACCTTGCCCTGACCGCTCTCGGCCTGGCCGTCGGCGATCCTGACCCACCACGTGCCTCCCTGGTCGCCGCTGAGCTCGAACTGGACGGTGGCGTTGACGCCGCGGGCCTTGACAGGGTCCAGCTGCGAGGGCATGGCGGCGAAGACGACCTCGGGCGTGATGTCGGCGACGGTCATCTCCCTCAGCTCATCGGACATGATGGACCTCCTCACCTTCCGGTGCCGATTCGACTCGAACATAACTTGAGATCGGGGTCGAGTCAACCTGTTTCCGGCTGCCGATTGGCTCGGAGATACGTATCGGTACCGGCATGAGGTACTTGTCAGTACTGCAGGTTCGGGGTGCTCGGAAGACCCCGGCGAGGACCTCCGCCGGCTGCGGAGGGCGGAGGAGAGCCGCCCGGAGGAGACGCGGTGATGAGGATCTCGTGCTCCGGCCGGACCCTCGAGCCGGTCTCGAGGCGGGCCGCCCCGGCCCTCCGGCCGGGGCCGGTGGCGACGTCGCAGGATGGGTGCCGGCTTCAGTCGGTGCCGGCGAAGCGAACGATGCGGCGGCAGCCCTCGAGCAGCGCCGCCTCGTCGGCGGTGAGGGAGAGCCGCAGCCGGCCCCGGCCCTCGGCGCCGAAGCTCTCGCCGGGGGCGGTGGCGACCCGCTCCCGCTCCAGGAGCTCGCGGGCGAGCCGGTAGGAGTCGTCGCCGAGGTGGCGCAGGTCCACGAACGCGTAGAGGGCGCCCGCGGGCCGCACCGGCAGCAGCCCCGCCGGCTCCAGGACGCCGGCGGCCAGCTCGACGCGGCCGCGGTAGCGCTCGCGCATCCCGTCGACCACCTGGTCCGGGAGGCAGAGGGCGGCCTCGGCCGCCTTCTGGGTGGGGGCGGCCGCGCACGACACCAGCGGCTCCTGGAGCCTCGACACCACCGCCGCCACCTCGGGGGGCGCGACCGCGTAGCCCAGGCGCCAGCCGGTCATGGCGTAGGTCTTGGAGAAGCCGGATACGGTGACGACGCGGCCGTCGGGGTCGAAGCGCCGCGCCGGGACGTGGACGCCCCGGAAGACGAAGTCCTCGTAGACCTCGTCCGAGAGCACGTAGAGGTCGTGCTCGCGGGCCCAGCCCACCAGCTGGCGCACCACCTCCTCGGGGAAGAGGGCGCCGGTGGGGTTGGCCGGGGTGTTGACCACCAGGAGCTTGGTCCGGGGCGTGAGCAGCCGTTCCAGGCCGGCCGGGTCGGGCAGGTAGCCGGTTTCCGCCCGGAGCGGATAGGGGACCGGCCGGCCGCCGGCGAGCTGAACCATGGACCGGTAGTTGGGCCAGCCGGGGTCGGGCACCAGCACCTCCTCACCGGGGTCGACGATGGCCAGCACCGAGGTGGCGAGGGCACAGACCGCGCCCGGCGTGACCACGACCGCCTCGGGGGAGGTCTCGAGGCCGTGGCGGTCGCGCAGCCGGCCGGCGATGGCCGCCCGCAGGCTCGGGAGGCCGGCGTTGGGCGTGTACCGGGTGTACCCGTCCAGCGCCGCCCGGTGAGCCGCCTCCACGATCGGCGCCGGCGTCGGGAGGTCGGGGTCGCCGACCTCCAGGTGGATGACGTCGGTCATCGACGAGGCCAGCTCCATGATCTCCCGGATGCCCGAACGCCGCATGGCGCCCGGCCCCCTCGCCAGCGGCTTCACCGGCGTCGGCCCACCCTCGTCCCGGTTGCCATCGTCTGCATCCTCGCCGTCACCATACCCGTCCGCGACGGCGGGGAGCTGCCGGCTTCCCCCGCTCGCGCTCCTCCGAACCCGGCGGGGAAGGGGCCTCCTCCCCGGCGCTGGGTCGCGCGGCCTCCCGGGGGCTCAGCAGTCCCAGGTAGACGTGGCCCGCCAGCAGGGCGGTGAGCGCGAAGGCGGCGACCAGGTGCAGGTCGCGGGCCCGCGACACCAGCCGGGCGCCGAACCAGCTCCACCAGTACATGGGGGTGCCGGTGAGGAGGAGGACGGCCAGGGCCAGGGCGGCCAGGGCGGCGAACAGCTTCTGCCCGCCGTTGAACCGGCCGGTCGGCGCGGATGGGGGGAGGGGCTCTCCCCGGAGGAGTGACCAGGGTTGGAGGAACCACTCCAGGTCGGGGCGCTGCCAGCGGCTCAGCTCGCGCTCCAGAGCGCGCATCTCGGCCCGGCGCGTGCCGCCGGCGACGGCCAGCGCCAGCAGCAGGCCGGCGGCGGCGGCCAGGTGCGCGGAGCGGACCCAGAAGCGCAGGCCGATCGCCTGGCCCAGGGCGGGCACGTAGAGCACCAGCCCCGTCGCCAGCATCACCAGCACGGTCGCCGCGACCGTCCAGTGCAGGGCTCTCTCAGCCCCGGATGCGGGCGTCCGGGTCATAGCCCCGTGCTTCCCAGTAGCCGGTGCCCGGCGACGCCACCAGCGAGATCCGGCGGAGCCACTTGACCGACTTGTAGCCGTAGTAGAACGGCACCAGCAGCCGCACCGGCGCGCCGCG
>JAJPKS010000028.1 GCA_021323605.1 Bacillota bacterium
ATCGCCATGTGCCCCACCGCGCCCGCCCCGCCCGCGACCAGGACGGTGGCGCCGGCGAGGGCGCCCGGGGCGAGCCGCGCCGGGCCGCCCGCGGCCAGCGTCAGCGCTCGGTGCGCGGTGAGCGCCGGCACGCCGAGGCTCGCGCCCAGCTCGTACGAGGCCCCATCGGGCAGGGGTACCGCCCGTGCCTCGGGGATGGTGGTCCACTGCTGGGCGGTGCCGCCGTGCGGGCGCCGGTAGGCGGCCTCGTACAGCCACACCCGCTGGCCGATCCGGCCCGGGTCGACGCCCTCGCCCACCGCGTCGATCCGGCCTGAACCGTCCTGGTTGGGAACCTGCTCGATGCCCTCCGGAAGCGGCTCGGACAGACCCCGGCGCCGCTTCCAGTCGGTCGGGTTGACGCCGGAGACGTGGACCCGGACGCGCACCTCACCCGGTCCCGGCTCGGGCACCGGCCGATCGACCAGGCGCAACACCTCGGGTCCGCCGGTCGTGCCGTACACGATCGCCTTCATGCCGGTAGCAAACGCGACCCGCCGAAGCACGATTCCACGGCTCGCGCTCCCGGCGGGGACGGAAGCGCCACCGGCTCGCCCGGGCCGGACGGCCGGTCGTGGAGTCACCGGGGCCGCCCCTCGGCAGTGCCCCCGGACGCCGCGAGGGTGACGGCCGGGGAGGGGCCGTGCGTGGGGATGGGGGTCCGCCGCCGACGGGACCGGCGGGACGCCGCGCGCCCTCGAAGGGCCCGCCCTCTGGACGTGCCCCGGAGTCACCCGAGGGGCGATCGTCCCTGGCTCCGGCCCCGCCACCGATGGTGCGGCAACGAGCCTCGGCCGGGGAAGGTGACCGTGCCGGACCGCGGCCTCGGCCGTGTCGGGAGACCTTGCCCTCCGTGCCGGGGAGTGCCGCCGGCGTCGGCGTGCGGAGCCGGACCGGGCGCTGGTCTCCACGCCATCGTGCCGCCGGCGAGGCCCGCGCCCCGCCCTGCCGCCTGCCTCAGTGGTCGCCCGCGACGGCGGGCGCGGCCGTGCGGTCGAGATCGAGCCGGTCCTTCACCGCCGCGATCCACCAGGTCGGATCGAAGCGGTACTCGATGAGGGAGTCGGATCCGGCCTCCCGCAGCCGGATGGTGAAGTCACATTCCCCGACCGTGCCGAAGCGCACCGAGCCGGAGGTGAGGCTGACGACGACCTCGACCAGCACGCCCAGCGCGGCCCTGTGGCCCTGCTCGACCTCGATGTGCCCGCCCACCGGCACGGTGGCGCCGAAGAACGGGGGAGGCACCCTGCCGGTGAGCGGGTCGCTTGGTGGGGGCAGGACGGTGTGGACCGGCTCGCCCACCGTCCGCCAGTTGCCGATGCGATCGGCGACGTCGCCGGCGGTGCCCACCATGACCGCGGTGCGCAGCGTCCCGAAGGGAAGGGGAGGGTACACCGCGATCCGGTTGTCCACCTCGAACCGGTAGGACAGGTACCCCGACTCGGGAGCGGGCGGAAACCGCACCACCGCGAACCAGTTGGTGACCCACCAGTGGGCGTCGGCGGGCGTGACGTCAGGGTCGGGGCTGCGCCGGTCCGTGGGCTCGCCGTCGAAGGTGACGGTGCCGGGTCCGAGGTACGTGGCCTCGATCACCCCCTCGGTACCGGAGACCCCGGGTGTCTGCCGGCTCCCCTCTCGCAGCGTGGGGACGGGAATCGTGTACCAGCGCCCGATCAGCCGGATCGCCGCCTCGACCTCGCGCCGTGCCGGCTGGCCGATCAACCAGCCTGCCGGCTCGCGCAGCTCGGCCAGCAGCTCGTCGCGCGCCGCCAGCAGCCGGTTGCTCACCTCGGTGGGGAGGCTGGCCAGATTGTCCATCAGGTACCGATCGAGGCGGTCGAGCTTGGCCGCGGCCAGACGGTATTCGATCAGCCGGGCAAGTGCCTCGATGGTGATTCCCGTCGGATCACCGTCACCCATTGGGACATCATCACACACGCGATCTCCGGGCATTTCGGTGGCGGGATGCCCGGCGGGCCACGGAGACGAGCTCGGGCGGGCGCCGATACCGGTGGTCACGAGCCGGCACCCTCGCGGCCGTCCTCCTCGACGTCGTTCGCACGGGCGGCGTCGTGCTCGTGCCGCGCGCCGAGGCGGCCAGCGCCGGTCCACCGGGGCCCCGGGCGAGCCCATCTCCGAATCCGGCCGCGAACCGCCGGACCCCCGCTCACGACCTCCGGCCCCGCCCTGCGCTGCTATCCTCCCGGCGTGGAGCAGCGCCGTCTGGGGCGGACCGGGCTCTGGGTGCCCCGTCTGGGCTTCGGGTGCGGGGCCGTGGGGGGGTTGATGGTCCGGGGCGAGGCCGCCGAGCAGCTCCGGGCGGTCGGCCGGGCCCTGGAGGCGGGCGTACGCTACTTCGACACCGCGCCCCTCTACGGCGACGGGCGCTCGGAGGAGAACCTGGGCCGGGCGCTGGCCAGGCTGGACCAGGCACGGGAGGCGCTGGTCGGCACCAAGGTGCGGCTGAGCGCCGCCGACCTGGAGCGCCCCGGCGCCGCCATCCGCCGGTCGATCGAAGAGAGCCTGCGCCGCCTCGGCCGGGAGCGGGTCGACCTGTTCCAGCTCCACAACCCGCTGGGCGCGGCCGACGCCGGCCGGGGCCCGGTCGCCGTCGACGAGCGTCTGGCGCTGGGGGAGGTGGCCGACGCGATGCGCCGCGCGGTCGAGGATGGACTCGCCGGCCACGTCGGCTTCACCGGGCTGGGCGACACCGCGACGCTGCACCGCGTCCTCGCGGCCGGCCCCTTCGAGACCGTCCAGGCCTACCTCAACGCCCTCGACCCGAGCGGCGTCCATCCCGGCGCGACCGGCGGCGAGCAGGACTTCGACGGCCTGATCGGCCGGGCCGCGGCGGCGGACGTGGGCGTGATCGCGATCCGGGTCTACGCCGCGGGCGCGCTGGTCGCGACGGCGCGGCGGCACCCGATCGCGGGCGAGGTCGGTGGGGCCCTGGCCGGGGCGAGCTACGAGGAGGACGTCGGCCGGGCGGTGCCGCTGGCCCGGCTGGCCCGGGAGCTGGGGCTGGAGAGCGGCCTCGAGCTGGGGCTCCGCTTCGCCCTGGCCGCCCCCGGCGTCTCGGTGGCGCTGGTCGGCCTCTCCAGCTTCGAGCACCTGGAGGCGGCGCTGCGCTGGGAGTCGCGCGGCCCGCTGGACCCGGCTGCGGTCGACCGCGTCGTGGCCCTGGCCCGCGAGCGCGCGTAGGCGA
>JAJPKS010000284.1 GCA_021323605.1 Bacillota bacterium
ATCCAGAGTCAGGCGCCTTACCAGCTTGGCCACGCCCCAGCATCGTGGCGGTCCCCTATTCTAACCCTCGAAGTCGGCCCCCACCGTTCCCGGAAACGCCCGTCGCGGCCGCGGATGGCCGGTGCCCGCCGGACCCTCCGCGGCGAAGGAGCCCTGCACGCGATGGAGACGACGATGCCGCGTCCCGCACGCCTTCCCGGCGCCCTCGAGGTCTCCCATCCGGCGCCGAGCCGGGACGAGGCCGTCCGCCCCGCGGGGGCCCGACGGGCGACGGTCGCGGGCGATGCCGGCGCGACGGGGCGACGCCGACTACGGCCGCCGCCGGGGGCCGCCCCGGCGCAGGCGGATGGTGCGGGCCCGAACGCCGCCGGACCCCTGGAGGAGGCGCTCCACCAGGTGGCGGACCCGGTACAGGTTCACCGCCCAGCCCACGCCCAGCACGCGGTCCGTGAACAGGCGCGGGTCGGCCGGGTTCCAGTACGCTTCGCGGATGCGACTCCAGGTGGGCGGGCGGAGGTCGTACGGCACGACGCCGAAGACGCGGCCGTGCCAGGTGCGCCGGTCCTCGGGCTGGGCCAGCTCCTGGACCACCGCGGCCACCAGGAGTCCCAGGGCCGCCAGCCTGACCAGGCGGCCCGCGCGTCGGAGCGATCTCATCGCTCGATTATCCCGTCAGTAACCGCCCTCTGCTCGGGGGCGTTCTCCAGCCAGGGATAGGTCAGTCGAGGAATGGGCTCCAAGGGGTGGGTGCGCTGGCTTCGACCGGGGCTCGAGGTCAAACGCTGGATCTTGTTGCTGGCGTTCAGCATCCTCGTCATCGACCTGGGGGTGGCGTACTTCCTGCGCGACGTCTACCGCTTCGCCCGCCTCCCCGGGCAGTTCTACTACGTGACCCTGCAGTTCCTCCCCTACTGGTTGCGGGGCAGCATGTTCACGGCCATCGGGATCGGGCTCCTCGCCTTCTCGGCGGTGAGGCTGCAACGCTCGGTGCTGGGGCCCTTCCTGCCCGGCGGTCAGCGGAGCCTGGCCGAGCGTCTCTACGCCTTCCGAACCCGCAGCCGGGGGCCGCGGGTGGTCGCGGTCGGGGGTGGCACCGGGATGTCGACCCTCCTGCGCGGGCTGAAGGAGTACACGGCCAACCTGGCCGCGATCGTGACCGTCGCCGATGACGGGGGGTCCAGCGGCCGTCTGCGCCAGGAGTACCGCATCCTGCCCCCCGGCGACTTCCGCCAATGCTTGGTGGCGCTCGCCGACGCCGAGCCGCTGGTGAAGCAGCTCTTCAACCACCGATTCGAGAACGGCTCCCTCAACGGGCATTCCTTCGGCAACCTGTTCATCATGGCCATGGCCGAGGTGACCGGCAACTTCGAGCTGGCCCTGCGGGAGTCGGCCCGGGTGCTGGCGGTGCGCGGGGAGATCATCCCCTCGACCCTGCACGACGTCACCCTGGTGGCCAGCGTGAACGGCCACATGGTCGAGGGCGAGTCCCGGATCCCCCAGCAGAACGGCCCCATCAGCCGCGTCTTCCTGAAGCCGGACGACGCCACCCTCAACCCCGAGGCGGCCATGGCCCTGATGAACGCCGAGGTGATCGTGATCGGCCCGGGGTCGCTCTACACCTCCATCCTGCCCAACCTCCTGGTCCCGGGGATGGTCCGGGCCATCAAGGAGTCGCCGGCGTTGAAGGTGTTCGTCTGCAACGTGGCCTCGCAGCACGGCGAGACCGACGGCTACGACGTGGCCGACTACCTGCGCGTGCTCCGCGAGCACACCGGGGAGGACCTGTTCGACTTCGCCGTCGTGAACTCCAACCTGAGCCACCTGCCGACCGGCGGCCAGTCCCAGGTCGTCTTCGACTACGAGAAGGTCCAGCGCGAGTTCCCGAGCATCCGCTTCGTCGCCGTCGACGTCGTGAACTCGCGCATCCCCTCCCACCACGACCCGGAGAAGCTGGCCCGGGCGGTGATCAAGCGGGTCTGGGAGGCCTGAGCCGCGGCGCGGCGCCCGGTCCGATCAGGACCCGCCACCCGGCGTCCGCACCACGACCGTGGCGTTGATCTCGCAGGTCACGCCCCGGGGCAGGGCGTTGGTGCCGAGCGCGGTCCGGGTGTGGCGTCCGGCCTCGCCCAGCACCTCGGCCAGTAGCGTCGAGCAGGCGTCGATCACCCGCGGCTGCTCCCCGAAGCCGTCGGCGGAGAGCACCCAGCCGTTGACCTGGGCGACCTCGATCACGGCCTCGAGGCCGACCGCCGCCTCGATCTGGGCGAGGATGTTGAGGGCGCACAGCCGCGCCGCCTCGCGGGCTTCCTCCAGGCTCACCTGGTCGGGCACGCGGCCGGTCAGGAAACGCCCGTCGCGGACCGGCACCTGGCCGGCGATGAACAGCAGCCCGCGATCGTCACCGAGGGGGACCAGGCGGCAAGGGACGTAGGCGGCCATCGCCGCCGGCGCGGTCGGGAGCTCGTAGCCGAGGCTGCGGAGACGCTCGAGAGGTTGGTTCACGACCGCCAAGTCTAGAGATCGGGCCGGGACCGGCGGCCGGCCGCGGGGTCAGAGCTGCCGTTCGCGCCGGACGTAGGTGACGAGGGCGAGGAGGACCACCAGCGCGGCCAGCGCTCCGACGCCCAGGTAGGGCGTCTCCGGGCGCCGCAGCCAGGCCGCCAGGCGATCTCGCACCGGGGCCGGCGTCGGAGCCGGCGACCGGGCGGCGTGGCCGCCGGTCGCGCTCCGGGGACGCTGGGGCCGCCCCGGGGCGCCGCCCGCGTCCAGGTAGGACCAGACCTGGACCGCCTGGTCCGACGGCCGGAGGGTCGCGGCGTAGAGCACCGGCGTCGAACCGCCGGCCACGGCCAGGGCGGTCACCGACGGCGCCGGCGGTTGCAGAGGGGTGAAATGGGCGCCGCCGTCGCCGCTCACCCAGAGGCCGCCCCCGCTCGAGCCACCGCCGTCGCTGGCCACGTACAGGCGCTGCGGGTCCTGGGGGGCGAAGGCGACGGCGGTGAAGTCGGCGGGCGGCAGCGCCCCGCCGCCGGTGAGCTGCTGCCAGCTGGCCCCTCCGTCGCCGCTGGCGAAGAGACCGGCGTTGGTGCCCAGCAGCAGCGCGGGTGCGTTCTGCCCCGGGGCCGGAGGGCCGGCGGCCAGTGCCGCCACCATGGTGCTGGCGCCGACGGCCCCGGTGAAGGGCACCCAGGTCCGGGCCCCGTCGAGGCTGCGGTAGAGCGGCACCACCGTCTCGCCCCCGCCGTCACCTCCCGCCAGCACCTGGGGCGGCTGCCCCGTGCCGCCCCAGGCCGCGAGCGCGCTCACCGCCACCCCATCGAGGCCGGAGGGGGACCAGGGGCCGACCCCGCGGCCGGCCCAGACGCCGTGGTCGGTCCCGGCCAGGGCCAGGTCGGGGGCGAAGGCGAAGGCCCGCACCGGCCCCGACCCACCTCCCGCGGCGCGCGACCAGCTCTCACCGCCGTCTTTGCTCGCCCAGATGCCGTCGCCGCCGCTGCCGGCCAGGACGAGGCCGGCCACGAAGGGGTCGAAGGCCAGGGCGAGCACCCCGCCGGCCAGGCCCGACCTCACCGTCCGCCACGTGGCGCCGCCGTCCGTGCTCAGGTCGACGGCCCCGCCGGTGGTGCCGGCCAGCACCCGCCGGGGATCCCGGGGATCGACGGCCAGGGCAAGGACGGCTCCGCCCCCCCGCGCCGGGAGGGCCCGGGCCGGCGCCCAGGTGTCGGGCGGGGTGCCGCCCTCCCCCGCGGCTTCGACCGAGAGGCTCGTCACGGGGGCGGCGAAGGCCACCAGCGCGGCGGCCAGGATGGTCGCGAAAAGACGCCTGCGAAGCTGCGACACCGAGCCGCATTATCGACCCGGCGCCCCTGGAGGGCGAAACATCGAGTTACGAGCACATCACTCACCGGGGACCGAGCGAGGTGGAACGGCATGGGGTGGAGCGCTCTGCCGGCGGTCGAGGGCACCCTCGGGGGCGACGTCAGAGGCCGAGCACCCTGACGCGCGAGTCGAGAGACCGCCAGCGCCGGTCGAAGGTGAGGATCTCGTCGGCTCGAAGCTCGACCGCGGTGGCCAGGATGAGCGCGTCGGGGAGCTTGATCTGCCGTTCCGCTCGGAGCCGAGCGGCGCGCGAGGCGACCTCGTGCGTGACGGGCTCGACGGTGCCGAGCCGGCGAAGCCCTCCCTCGATGCTGCGTCCGGGGCGCGGGCCCATGCGGTAGGGGAGCACGAGGGCTTCGGAGAAGGCGACGGCCGGCAGCGACAGCGCGTGCTGGCGCCGGGTGGCCTCCAGCTCGGCGATGGCCAGTTCGTGATGCACGTCCTGGACGTCGATCGTCGCGATCAGGACGCTGGCATCGACCACCGCTACTCCCATTCCGCTCGCAGAGCCTCCAGGTAGCCGGCCGGATAGTGCACGCCCAGCCTCTCCCCGAGCGCGGCCAGCGCCCTCACCGGGTCGTCCTCACGGGTCACGATGAGCCGGCCTTCGCCGGCCGCTTCGATGTGCAGCTCGTCGCCGGGCTGGATGCCGGCCGCCTCCGCCGCGGCCCGAGGGATCGTCGCCTGGTACCTGGAGGTGACCCGGGTGAACCCTCGACGCCGTTTTCTTACTCTGACCCCCATGAAGTAAGTATATGGACGACCGGCTGCGCGGCAGCGATCGGAGGATGACGCCCACGCCTCGCCGTCCGCGACGAGGAACCTGCGCTGGGTTGGCGTTTCCATCGCGACTCTGGCGGCAGCTCGGCGTCCAGGGACCGGCGCAGCGGGCCACCGCACCCAACGCCCTGTGGCGAGCCGCCCTCAGCCAACCAGACGGGTTTCGAGGCGGTCCCGGCGCCCCCGCTCGGGTCGCCAGGACCGCCTTTCATCAGCGCGCCGGCCCGGTCACCTTGGCCGTCTTCCTCTGGATCAGCTCCAGCGCCCGCCGGAGGTAGGTGTTGAAGAGCGGCGGATTCTCGCTCATCGGGAAGTGGCCGATGCCCTTCATCTCCATGAACTCGGCGTTCTTGATCTGCTTCGCCGTCGCCTCCGTCATCTGCGGCGTGGTCAGGTAGTCGTAGTCGCCGGTGAGCATCACGACCGGGCATCGGTCCCCGTCGATCTCACCCAGCTTGCCCCGGAGGTCGTGGTCGACCGAGTAGAAGTACAGGTCGCCGCGGAAGGCCTCGGAACCCTGGGTGTAGTAGAACCAGGTCTTCCACCGATCCCGATCCGGGGACTGCGGGGCCATCAGGTCCCACACGCCGCTGGCGCAGACCTGGGCGGCGTTGGCATGGGGATGCTGCCACCAGTCCAGGAAGAAGCCCGGAGAGTAATCGGCCGCCTCGACCGGGATCACCGCCTTGAAGCGGTCCGGATACCGATACGCCAGCTGCAGGGCCACGTTGCCGCCGAACGACGAGCCCATGAAGATCGGCCGTTCCAGCTCCAGGGCGTCACAGAAGGCGACGATGAACCGGGTGTAGAAATCCGTTGTGAGTCGGTATTCCTCTTTCCACCATTCCCGGTTGTTCGGCGGATCGGACTTGCCGTGCCGGGGCAGGTCGTAGGCGATGACACGGTAGCTCGACGTGATCTCGGGGTCCTCGAGGACGCCGCGCCACTGGTGGTTGTGGCAGCCCGCGGTGTGCTGGCAGACGAGGGGCTGGCCTCGACCGTTCTCGAGGAAGAAGACCTTGTACTCGCCGCCGAGATCGGGGTCGTCCACCTCGAAGGTGACGTACCGTCCGGTGACGGGGGAGAAGTTCGCCACGGATGGGCCTCCTCTTCGATTGCGCCCCACCGCTCAGACGGGCACTCCCGTCTGCCGGAGGAGCTCGATCTGCCGCGTGAAGCAGCGGAGGTTCTGCATCAGGACCAGGAGGTCGCCCTCCATCCTCAGGCCCTTTCGGAACGAGGCCGCCCAGATGCCGTGGTACATCGGCTCCGGGACCTCCTTCGCCATGCCACGCCAGGTCTCCTCCGGAGCCCGGAGGGCGAACTGATAGGCGTCGAGGGGCTGCGGATCGAGGTTGACGTTCTCGACCTTGCCCCTGTGCATCTCGACGATCACCTTGCGGGTGCCCATGTCCAGCAGGTACGTGCAGGTGAAGAACTTCCCGTGCACGTTCAGCTCGGCGTCCTGGTTGGTCGCGCTGGCAAAGTCCTCCGCCCATTTCGTGGGGGCAACCGAACTCATCTGGAACCTCCGAGAGGCGGTGATGAGGACAGCGACGATCGAGCCGATCGGCTCCGCCGGGCGCCGGTGCGACAGCCCGCCGGCTCGGGTGTCGGACCACGCTGGCCCGGGTCGGCCGGCCGATCCGGCCGCACCCTCACGTTACGCCGGTCCGCGGCGGCATCCCATGATCGAACTCGTCCACCCAGGTCGCCCGGAGGCGCCGCCGCACGTCGAGACGGCCGGACCACCGTCCCGCCTCGCCGGCGCCCGCCAGCGCCCGGCCGACACCGCCGGGGGTGGTCGGGACGGTCGCCGGCGGCCCGAGACCCGGATCCGGCGGTCCTTCAGGGGAGGGTCGCGCCGCCCCGGACCACGAACTGGTCCCGCCGCGGTCCGACCCCGATCAGACCGATCGGGGCGCCGCAGACCTCCTCCAGACGCTCGACGTAGGCCCGGCAGTTGGCGGGCAGGTCCTCCCAGGCACGGCAGTGCCCGATCGGCTCCCGCCAGCCAGGCAGCGTCTCGTAGCGCGGCTCGCAGTGCTTGAGCCAGGAGATGTTGGCCATGGGGTGGTCGTGGAACCGCCCCCGGAACTCGTAGCCGGTGCAGATGCGCACCTCCGGCACCTCGTCGAGCACGTCCAGCTTGGTCAGCGCGATCGAGCTGGCGCCGTTGACCCGGACCGCGTAGCGGGCCACGGCGCCGTCGAACCAGCCCACCCGGCGCGGCCGCCCGGTGACGGTCCCGAACTCGCGACCCCGCTCCCGGATGGCGTCGCCGACGTGGTCGGTCAGCTCGGTCGGGAAGGGGCCGTAGCCCACCCGGGTGGTGTAGGCCTTGCAGACGGCGATGGTGCGGTCGACCCTGGTCGGGGGGATCCCGGAGCCGGTGCAGGCGCCGCCGGCGGTGCAGTTGGAGCTGGTCACGTAGGGGTAGGTGCCGAAGTCGAGGTCGAGCATGGTCGCCTGCGCCCCCTCCAGGAGCACGTTCGCCCCCCGGTCCAGCGCCCCCTGGACCAGCGGGTAGGTGTCCTGGATCAGGGGATCCAGGACCCGCGCGTAGCCGAGGTACTCCTCGATCATGCGCTCGCAGTCGATGGGCTCCTCCCGGTAGAGGTCGCGCAGGATCGGGTTCTTCACCTGGCCGATCACGAAGCCCAGCTTTTTCCGCATGAAGACCTCCTTCTGGAGGTCCCCGACCCGGAACCCGATGCGGCGCACCTTGTCGGCGTAGGCGGGGCCGATGCCGCGCCAGGTGGTACCCAGACGGTCGTCGCCGCGCTGGCCCTCCTCGAGACGGTCGAAGAGGGGGTGGTAGCTCATCACCATGTGGGCGCGCTCGCTGATCACCAGGTTCGAGGGCTCGATGCCCCGCTCGCGCAGTTGCTCGATCTCCCGGATGAGCACCCGCGGGTCGACCACCACCCCGTTCCCGATCACGCAGGTCACGTGCGGATGCAGGATGCCGCTGGGGATGAGCTGGAACTTGAACTCACCGTACTCGGTGACCACGGTGTGGCCGGCGTTGTTGCCGCCCTGGGTACGGATGACCATGTCGGCCCGGGCGGCCAGGTAGTCGACGACCTTGCCCTTGCCCTCGTCGCCCCACTGCGCCCCGACGATGATGACGACCACGGCGAGGTATTAAACAGGAAACCCGGGGGCCGGCACCCGGTCCGGCTACGCGCCGGCGCTCCGCTGGGAGGGGCGTCCCGCCCGGCCCGGCGCGCCGGGCCCTACTCCGACGGAGGGGGGAAGGTCTCCGGACGCTCCCCGGCCGGCGGCGGTGGCGTCTCACCCGACGGGCGGTGAGCACCGCCGCCACCTCCCGCACGCCCACGGCCCGGTCCGGAAGCCCGTCCACCGGGCCGAGCAGCGAGGCCGGTGGTTCGCCCATCCCCTCCAGGACCTCGGCCAGCACCTTCCCGATCGGGCCCCCGGTCTGCATCGCCACCACGATCGCCGCCGGCCCGGACCAGAACCCCGGCCAACCCGCTCGATCTCACCTCCAGGTTGAGCCCGAGCTCGACCGTTGCTCCATCCTCGGCCTTCCCTCCTCGCACCCAGCCCGTCGGGGCGTCCGTCATTGCGACCCGTTCGGCTCCGGCCGCCGCCGCTCCAGGTTCTCGAAGCGAGTCAGCTCCTTGCGGAACATCAGCTCCACCGTCCCGGTGGGGCCGTTGCGGTGCTTGGCCACGATCACCTCCGCCACCCCCGGCTTCTCCGACTTCTCACGGTTGTAGTAGTCGTCACGGTAGAGGAACATCACGATGTCCGCGTCCTGCTCGATCGAGTTGTGGGCGATCACCCCGTTGGCGATGAAGTTGTGCGTCCCCTCCACCGTCGCGTCGAAGGTCGGTTTCAGCCCGAGCGGAGTGATCTCGACGACCTGGTCCCAGAGAACATCCGAGGTGGCCAGGGCCAGCAGGGGAGCCGACCCCAGCACGCCGGCCATCTCGACGAGGTGTGGCCAGGAGAGGCGCCGGGGCCGAGACGGCGACCCGAGCAGGCAGGAGCCGCGGTAGACCTCTCCGAGCGCAGTGGCGAGTTCGCGCTGGGTGACACCGCTGGCGGCGAGGGCGGCCCGGATCTCTGCCTCAACCGCCCGGGGGACGAGGTCAACGTTCGGATGGGGCCGCATGCCCTCCAGGAGGCTCAGGCACTCGGGGATCATGTCGCCTCGTGCCCCATGGCAGCCGACGAGGGTGAGAAACCGACCGATACCCTCCACGCCCGTAACGTGAACCACCCAACCGTCGCGGTGCCCCCCCTTGCGGCCACGACCAAGACGCGACCGGATGTCCAGGCGCAGCAGCAGCCGGCGGACGCCGTCGGCCAGTCGCCGACTGCTGGTTGCGTAGTGGACGCCCACATGTCGCCCGTTCCGGTTGCGGCGGATGGTTATCGAGCCGTCCGTCGACCAGAGGTGCCGGAGAAACAACGCGATCTGGTCGTCAGGGAGACCATGGATCGCCTCGGGGATGAATCTGTCGTGAGCCCGAACCCTCCACAGGCCCAGCTGTGCCAGCCAGTCGCACATGGGATGGTGGCGGTTGGGTGTCGGCCGGTGCGGGGATGGGAACCATAGCCACCACGTGTTCGCCAGCCGGTTCGCCTTCGGTCGAAGCCCGAACCGTCGCTCCGCAGCCGCCTCGACCGCGAGCTTGTTGGCAGGGTCCGCCGTAGCGTACTTGATACCCGGCCCCATGGTGCCGTCGCCCAGCAGGTGCGCCAGGAGTATCAGCTCATCGTCGTCCCAACGGTCCTGCGCCCGCTCCGGCGCGGGCAGTCGCCGCGGTACCGCCACGAAGTCGGCCGTCGTGAGGCGGTCGAGCCGCGTCCAGCCGCTCAGGGTCCGGAACGGGTGGTTGGCCGTAGCTTCCACCTCGTAGCCGGAAGCCAGGCGAAGCCGGAACACCGGCCTGATGCCCGATGGGAACACCCGCGTCAGGCGCCTCGACACGAGCTGCCAGTCCTCGGAGAGAGACCAGACCAGAGGCTGCTCCTGACTCAGCACCAGTTCGCCCATCGTGATCTCCTGGCCGGTGTCCGCCCGCAGCAGCCGTGTCGACGCCGGCATGCAGCCGCTCTCGCGCAGGTCGCTCAGGATGGGCCGCTTGTCGGGACGGGCCTCGGGGGCGCGGGAGAGCTGGGAGATGGCGATCACCGGGATGTGCAGCTCACGGGCGATCCCCTTCAGCGACCGGGAGATGGCCGACACCTCCTGCACCCGGTTGGAGTCGTCGCCCTGGTTGCGCCCGCGCATGAGCTGGAGGTAGTCGATCACGATCAG
>JAJPKS010000320.1 GCA_021323605.1 Bacillota bacterium
CGGTCAGGCTCGCGTTCCATTGGAAGGAGCCGCTGGCGATGATGACCGCGTCGGCCCGCAGGGGGCCGTCGGCGACGACCCCGGTCACCCGCCCGCGTTCGAAGAGCAGCCGGCGGGCGCGCGTGCCGGTTCGGACCTCGATCCCGCGCTGCTCACAGGCGACGCTCAGAGCCCCGACCAGCGCCTCGCCTCCCGTCCATGCCTGGAACTGCTCACCCGCCTCGAGCGGCTTCGGTCGACGCCGGACCCGCGCCAGCGCCGGTGCGACCTGGCTCGCGAACAGTGTGGGCATGGCGCGGACGTCGGGCACCAGACAGCGGCCGCCGCGCTTGCCGCCTCTTGTCTCGGCGGCGTAGTCGGGACGCTCCACCTGGCTGAGCAGACGAAGCGGTGTTTGCTCCTCCAGGTAGCGCACGGCGGCCGGAACGCGCTCGACGAAGGCCTGGCCGAGTGCGGGGTCGTCGCGGCCCATCCCCACGCTGTGCAGGTACGCGGCCCCCTCGCCGGGACTGTCGGCCAGCCCCGCCTCCAGCATGTGGTGGTTGGCCGGCACCCAGATGGCGCCGCCCATGACCGCGCCCACGCCGCCGATGGTCTGGGTGCGCTCGAGGACGACCACGTCCAGACCCAGGTCGGCCGCGCGGATGGCTGCCACCAGCCCTCCGACCCCAGCGCCGACGACGATGACGCTTCTGGCCATCGTCAATAGGTGCTCCGGCCACCACTGATGTCGAACACGGCGCCGGTCGAGAAGGAGCACTCGTCCGAGACGAGCCATGCCACCATGGCCGCGACCTCGTCCGGGTCGCACCAGCGCCCCATGGGGATGGCGGGTGAGGACTCGACCAGGCGCGGGGGGACGTTCGACCAATCCATGAAGCCGGTGGAGGGGACGCCAGCCGGCGTGATGCAGTTGACGAGCACCCCGGTCGATGCCAGCTCACGGCCCATGTTCTTGGTCAGCGCGATCACCGCCGCCTTGGAGGCGCCGTATGGCGGCATCAGGATGGGCAACCCCTCCTTGCCGGAAACCGAGGCCACGTTGACGATGCGGCCGTAGCCGGCGCGCACCATCGCCGGGAGGACGGCGCGGGAGCAGCGGAAGACGCCGTGCACGTTGACCTCGAAGACCCGTCTCCAGATCTCCTCCGGGTACTCGGCGAGGGAGGCGATGGTGCCGGCGATGCCGGCGTTGTTGACCAGGATGTCGACGCGGCCCTCGCGCTGGAGCACCTCGTCCACGAACGCGGTCACGCTGCTCGTATCGGTGACGTCGAGGTGGTCGCCGTGGGCGGTGCCGCCGGCCTCGCGGATGGCCCTGGCCCGGTCTCGGGCCGCGTCGGAGACGACGTCGCCGATGGCCACCCGGGCGCCGTCGCAGGCGAGCCGGAGGGCGATCGCCGCCCCGATCCCCCGGCCGCCGCCGGTGACGATCGCAACCCTGCCCTGCAACGGCCCATGGCTCAAGGGAGACCTGCACCCGGCACGGTGACCTCGACCACCTCGATCCGCCCTCGGACCGGGCTGCGAAGGTCCTCGGTGGGGTCGACCATGGCCCCCAGGCGTGGCTCCCAGACGTGCGACGCCATCAACAGGGTTCGTCGGTCCTCGCCGCCGAGCGCGCAGGCGGTGGCGTGCAGCCCCTCCCCGACCGCCACTCGCTCCAGCAGCCCGCCGCCGGCCGCGATCCGCCGGAACTCGGGACCGGCGGGGATCCAGATCGCCCCTTCGGCGTCGAGGCAGATCCCGTCCGGGAGGGCGTCTCCCGTGTCCGCGAAAGGCCGGGGTGGGCCGAGCCGGCCGTCCTCCAGGACGGAGAAGGAGGTCAGACGGCGGCCGTGCGTCTCGGCCACGGTGAGCACCCGCCCGTCCGGGCTGAGGACGGTGCCGTTGGGGCCGGCGAGGCCCTCGGCGACGACCTCGAACGATCCGTCCGGGTCCACCCTCACCAGCCCTTCGGGCCCGACCGGGGCGTCCGGCCCCAGCCGATCGCTGCGAAAGCCGATGTAGGCACGGCCTTGCGGATCGACGAGCATGTCGTTCAGGAAGTCACCAGGCAGGGACTCCAGGTCGACGACCAGTTCCGGCGCGCCTCCGCGGAGCGCCAGGAGCGCTCGGGGCCTGCGCATGGCGACCACGAGCGGGGTTCCGTCGGGGAGGAACCCCAGGCCCGAGGGGCGGGTGGGCAGCTCGGCCACCACTCGAGCCCGTCCCCCGGGGTCGACGGCCACGACGCGGTGGGCGTGGATCTCGGAGAACCAGAAGGCCCCTTCGTGCCAGCGTGGGCATTCGGGAAACCTGAGCCCGTCCAGCAAGACACGGCGCCGTCCGGCTCGGACCCGGCCCATCAGGTCACCGGCAGGGGCTGGCCTTTGTACGTCCCGGCGACCACGGGGCTCAGTCGGATGAGGGCGAACGAGTCCTTGAAGTCCCCGTTGATCGCGGTGTGAGCCGTGCCCGAATACCTTGGGTTGGCCACCCACATCAGGTAGCCACGAGGAAGGCTGCTCGACTTCAGGCGTTCCAGTGCCCGGGTCGCGGCCACGCCGTCGCTTCGACCCGCCTGGTCGAAGGCCCACTTCATGAGCTTCAGCTGGTCGGCGTAGGCGACCGGTGTGATCAGGTTGGTGAAGGATCGGTGCTGGTTCTGGAGCGCCTCGACGAACCCGCGGAAGGCCGGGTCGACCTCGGTGTCGCCAGCCCGCGCCACCATCCGGAAGGCGACCCCGTACCACTGGCCGGCGAGTTCTTGGGGAACCGTCTGGGCCAGGTCGCTCGAGGTGGAAGCGGGGTCGGCGAGGATGCGGACGTTCCAGCCCAGATCGCGCACGCCGCCCATGACCACCGAGCCGAGCGTGCCCCCCGCGTAGTAGACGACGGTGTCGGGGTTCCCGCCCTTGAGCCGCTGCAGCTGAGGCGTCACGTCCTTGGCCGTGAGGTCGTACTTCTCGTAGCCGGTGACCGTCAGGCCGGCCTTGCGGATGGCGGCCACGTCCAGGTCACCGATGGTCACGCCATTGCTATCGCTAGAGGAGATCACCGCGACCCGGCTCGCCCCGAGCTTCTCCAGGGCGGCGACGACCGAGGCCGGCCGCGCCGCGAAGGGGATGCCGTAGGTGAAGCTGTAGGGGTACTTGGTGGGATCGGCGACGGTTTCGTTACCAGTGCCGGAGAGTGCGAGGACCTTGCTCTGGGTCAGGAGCGGCAGCACCGCGGTCATGACCGGAGGCAGCACGTCGTCGAACATCGCGCTCACGTGCTGGTTCTCGATCAGGTCCTGGGCGGCAGCGCGTCCGCGGTTGGGATCGCCGGCGTCGTCGCGCTTCTCGATCTCGATCGGGCGTCCCAGGATTCCGCCCTGGCGGTTCAGGATGCTGGCCTCGGTCTCGATCCCGGCCAGCGCATCGTTGCCGATCGAGGCCAGCGAGCCGCTGAGGGGCATGATCACGCCGATCCGGAACGGCGTCTTCGTGGTCGGGCCGCCGGTGCTGCCGCCGCAGGCCGAAGCGACCAGTGCCACCACGGCCAGGAACGTCAAGCGGCCGATCATGGGCCGCCGGCCGGTGGCCAGGGTGCGTGATGGTGTCACGGGCCACTCCCTCCTTTCTGCCTCATCAATATAATCATCTAAATCTTAAAAATCAACAGGGGAAGGCCCGAGCAGGAGAAGGCCCGGGCACCGGGGGTCAGACGGCGGTGCCCTCGACCTCCAGCCGGGGCACGTTCCTCAGGTACTCCGCGAGCTCCGGCGGCATCGGATCCCGGCCCTTGGGCTCCCAGCGGCAGGCCACCGCCCCGTTCATCAGCAGCGCCAGCTCATCGGCGATCCCGAGCACGAAGGGGAGGTTGTGCTCGATCAAGAGCACGGAGTGGCCGCTGTCGGTCAGCTGGCGGAGGGCCACGCCCAAGCGCGCGAGCTCGGCCTCGTTGAGGCCGGCGGCGGGCTCGTCGAGGCAGATCAGGTGCGAGCCGCCTGCGACCGCGCGACCGAGTTCGACGATCCGCTTGAGGCCGAGCGGTATCACCTCCGCCCGGCTCTCGACGACCTGGGCCGGGAGGCCAAGCCAGGCGGCCACCTGGCGCGCCCGATTCGCCCGCCGGCGCTCTCGGGCCCGGAACGAGGGCAGCCGGAGCAAGGCTCCGATCAGTTGGTGTCGTTCGGAGCCGAGCATGCCCATCTCCAGATTCTCCCGAACCGTCAGCTCCCCCACCACCTGGGGGATCTGGAAGGTTCGGGCTACGCCGCGCGCGGCCATGCGGTGAGGGCGCTGACCGGTGACGTCGACGCCGTCGACCTCGCAACGGCCACCGTCGGCGCGGACGAAGCCGGTGACGACGTTGACGAAGGTGGTCTTGCCGGAGCCGTTCGGCCCGACCAGGGCCACCAGCCTGCCGGTCCCGACCTCCAGGTCGACCGAGCGCAGGGCGAGCTGGCTCCCGAAGGCCTTGCGAAGACCGTGGACCCGCAGCACGGGTCCTTCACGGAACGCTGGATCGGTGACGGCGGGAGGGGTCACCCGCTGCGCCGTGGTCGTCTCGGAGGGGGGATGCCGGTGATGGCGATGCGCGGCGACGGCCCGACCGACGTCGCGCAGGGCGGCCACCAGGCCGTGGGGGAAGGTGATGCGGACGACGAGCAGGGCCAGGCCGAGGATGAGCGGGTTCCACTGGCTGAAGGGCCCCACGTAGTAGCTGAAGACCTGGAGCACGAGCGTGCCGACGAC
>JAJPKS010000235.1 GCA_021323605.1 Bacillota bacterium
CGTCAGTACGCGTTCTTGTGCGTCCAGACCCTCGCCAGGGTGATGAGCAGGATCTTGATGTCGAATGCCAGACTCCAATTCTCAATGTAATAGAGGTCGTAGATCAGTCGTTCTTCCACCGGCGTCTGGCCGCGCAGGTCGTTGGCCTGGGCCCATCCGGCGAGGCCGGGGCGGACGAGGTGACGATCCGGGTAGCGTGGCAACTGCCTGGAGAACTCGGCCACGAAGTTGGGCCGCTCGGGCCGTGGCCCGACCAGGCTCATCTCCCCCCTGACCACGTTCCACAGCTGGGGCAGCTCGTCCAAGGAGAGCCGCCGCAACACCCTTCCCACCGGCGTGCGACGGGGGTCCGAGGCCGAGGCCCAGACCGGACCGGTCTCGGCCTCGGCGTCCACCCGCATGCTCCGGAACTTGTGGGTGGTGAAGGGACGGCCGTGCATGCCCACCCGCTCCTGGTGGATGAGCACCGGCCCCGACGAGGTCAGCTTGATGGCCAGGGCGATGAGGGCGAGCAGGGGGGAGACCAGGACCAGCCCCAGCCCGGCCACCACCACGTCGAACACCCGCTTGACGACGGTCTTCGGCCCCTGGATGTCGAGCCCGTGGCGCAGCCGCAGCAGGGGGATGCCGTCGATCTGGTCCGCCCGCACCAGGGTCGAGGTCAGGTCGAGCATGCCGGGCAGGATCCGGACCTCCACCTGACGCTCGCGGCAGCGGTCCATCAGCTCGAGCAGGCGCTCGGAGGGCAGGTCGGGCAGGGTGAAGAACACCGTGTCCACCGGGCATCGCTCGAGGATCGGTCCGATCTCGCCCACCCCGCCCATCACCCGGACGCCGCCGACCTCGGTGCCCGGCTCCAGGGTGTCGGCCAGGATGCCGACCAGCTGGTAGCCGAAGTCGGGGAACATGCGCAGGCGCTGCAGGAGCAGGTTGGCGGCCGTCCCCCAGCCCACCAGCAGCGCCCTCTCGACCCCCACCCCCCCGGCCCTCCTCCCCGCCTCGTAACGGCGGATCAGGTAGCGGCCGAGGGCGACCAGGAGCGTCGCCGCCACCGCCCAGTAGGCGGAGGTCAGTCGGGAGTAGGTGAAGGTGCCGATCCGGCCCAGGCCGATCTCGGCCAGGACCACGAGGAAGACCACCGCCATGGCCCCCACCAGGGCGAACACCTCGTCGATGAAGAGCAGGCCGCGGCGCAGGCGGTACATCCCCACCAGGGCGAAGACCACCACCACGGTCAGCGCCGCCACCGGTGCCGCCGCCACATAGGGGACGGGGTCCGGGGGCTGCCCGCCGGGGATGTACCGGGGATACACGGTGAACCGGAACTGGTAGGCGGCCGCCACCGCGGCCACGGCCGCCAGGAAGTCGACGACCAGCCGCCGGACGGTCCGGGCCTGCCCCCGGACCCTGAACCCCTCACTCATCGTCCGACCGCCCGCCTCGCCATCGCGATCTCTTCCGCATCGAACGTACCGAGCAGCAGCAGGGCCGCGCCGTAGACGATCGCGCCCAAGGCCACCGCGCCGAGAACCAGGGGACCGTGGAGGTCGCGCAGGGGGAACAGGACGCCGCCCATGGCCAGGCCGGCCAGCACCACCCGCCAGCTCAGGGAGAGGAGCGGGACCCGGATCAGGTGCCGGGCCGTGAGCTGCCAGCCGAAGAGGAAGAGGGCGACCTCGGTCAGCACCGTCGCCCAGCTGGCCCCCAGGTAGCCGAAGAGCGGGATCAGGATCAGGTTGAGGCCGACGTTGACGATCATCGAGCCCAGCGCCGCCCAGGTGAAGGTGAGCTGCCGGTCGATGGCGTTGAGGGCGCCGATGAAGGCGTTGCTGGCGAACATGAACCCGATGCCCAGGGCCAGGATGCGCAGCGCCGGCTCCGAGGCCGGGTACTGGTAGAGGGGAAGGAGCGGCCCGGCCAGCACGAAGGTCCCGACCGAGATCGGCCAGCCGAGCAGGATGAGGGCCTTGTAGAAGCGCTGAACCGCCCAGGTGAGCCGTCCATCGGCCCCCTGATGGGCCACGGCCAGGACCGGGAACACCACCTGCAGCATGCTCATGGGCAGGAAGAGGAGCGCCTCGAAGGGCTTGTAGGCCGCTCCGTAGAGGCCGGTCTCGTAGTCGCCGCGGATCAGATCCAGCAGGGGCACGTCGATCTTGAAGTAGATGGTGGTGATGACGAAGGTGGCCGCGAAGGGCAGACCCTTCATGAGCCAGTTGACGATGAAAACGGGGTCGGCCGCCCATCGGATACGCGCGATCCTCCGCCAGTGGAGCACGACCACGAAGTAGAGGCAGTCGAAGCCGTACTGGGCGGCGTAGGCCCAGAGGAAGTACGTCACCCCCTGGCCGCTGGCGACCCCGTAGAGCACCAGCCCCAGGAGCACCAGGCTCTCGAGGACGATGGCGACGGCCTCGAACCCCAGGCGCTGCACCGCGTAGAGCGCCCCGCGCAGGAGGTTGGAGTACGAGGTCAGGACCATGAGCGTGTAGGCCGGCAGCAGGTACTCCAGACGACCGGTGACGGCGAGCAGTCCCGAGAAGACGCCCAGGGCCAGCAGGGCGAAGGCGAGGCGACCCGTGGCCAGCCGGCTCAGGTAGTGGCTGAGCAGGGCCGGACGGCGGGCCGCCTCGCGCTGGAAGAGGGTGTTGAACCCGGCGTCCAGGAAGACGGTGGCGAGGGCGGCCAGGTTGACCACGTCGTTGAAGCGGCCGTAGCCCGCCGGCTGCAGGTGGCGGATGACGATCAGCACCGTCACCAGGGCCAGCAGCCGCGAGGCCACCCGCGCCGTCATGATCAGCGCCGTGTTACGGAGCGTGCGCGAACCCAGGCCCAGCGCCCGACGCGCTGGCTGCGCTCCCTCAGCCGGAACGTCCTGCAAGCCCGCTCATCCTAGCGGCTGGGGGCCGGCCGGCGCCCTTCCACGGGGCGGTGGAGGCGCTCTGGGCGGCCGCCGGGTCGTGCTCCCGGCCTGTGGTAGATTTCGGCCGGGTACTCGATATTGGTCACGGAGTCAAGGAGCCATCGCAAGCCAGGTTTCGCAGCCTTCTGACGTCGGCGTCGTGGCCCGGCCCGTTCTCCGGCGCGGGCCCGCGGCCGGGTGCCCGACCCCGCGCCTCGGGAGCGGCTTCTGGTCCCGTTCCGGCCCCGCGCCGGCTCGGGGCCGGGCGGTGGCGCGGCGATCGCGCCCGTCCCGGCGGCGGGACTCCACCTCTCGGGAGACCATCGTGCAGGGCGTTTTTCTCCCAGGAGTCGGCTAAATGGCGATCATCCCCCATCCTCGTCAGATCCAGACGGCGGTCGTCGACTGGCTGGACCAGCGCTTCCCCTTCACCCAGTCGGTCGACGAGGCCCTCTACCAGCGCGTCCCCAACTTCGCCAACGCCTTCTACTACTGCTTCGGCGGGATGGTGTTCGTGCTCATCACGCTGCAGCTGCTGACCGGCGTCTTTCTGGCCTTCTACTACGTGCCCGACGCCTCCGGCAACCCCGCCCCCGCCTACAGCAGCGTGAACACCATCACCAACGACGTCACCCTGGGCTGGCTGATCCGGGGGGTGCACTTCTGGGGGGCCAACCTGCTGGTGGTCATGATCGTCCTGCACATGGCCCGCGTCTTCTGGACCGGCTCCTACCGCGCCCCGCGCGAGCTGAACTGGATGGTCGGGGTCCTGCTCCTCCTGGTCGTCCTGGCCTTCTCGCTCACCGGCTACCTCTTGCCCTGGGACACCAAGGCCTACTGGGCGACCTCGGTCACGATCCAGATCATCGGCGGCTCGCCGATCATCGGCGGCCTGCTCCGGGACATCCTGCAGGGCGGTCCCAGCCTGGGGCCCAGCACGCTGCAGCGGTTCTTCACCATCCACGTCTTCATCCTGCCGGCGCTCGTGATACTGCTGATGTACATCCACTTCCGCCTGATCCGCCGGCACGGCATCGCGGAGCCCCTCTGAGGAGATGGGCGACATGAGCGAAACACAAGGCATCCTGGTCGCGCAGTGGGACGGGTACCTCCGGGAGGGCCCGGGAGCGGCCACCGGCGCCGTCCCCATCGTGGAGGTCGAGGCGGGCGGGCACGAGCTCGAGCCCCCCTCCAAGCGCATGCCCATCGGACCCGACCACATCCTCTACCCGATCATGATCGGGCTCGCCCTCTTCCCCATCCTGATGGGGGCGGCCGGCCCCCACCTGGCCGACGACATGCCCGAGGAGGAAACCCACCCCTTCTTCCCCGACCACTTCTGGCCCTACCCCGTGATCATGGTGGCCATGGTGGTGGCGGTGGGACTGCTCTCGCTGTTCGTGCGCCAGAACATGCTCCTCGAGCAGTCCGCCGATCCCAAGGCGGTGGTCACGCCGCGGCCGGACTGGTACTTCCTCTGGCTGTTCCAGGAGCTGAAGCTGGGCAACGAGTTCATCACCGCCTACGTCGTGCCGGCGGTGATCGTGATCGGGCTCTTGCTCTGGCCGTTCATCGATCAGCTCGGCGGCAGTAGGTTGGCCGCGCGCCTGGGATGGTCGATGTGGCCGGTGCCCGGCCGCAACGTGATCACGGGCACGGCCTGGGTGCTCTTCATCAGCTTCATCGTCCTGCTCACCTTCTGGGCGCTGAGCGGGGTCACCATCTTCGGCATCACCGGCGGCTGAGCCCCGCCGGCCCGGCGGCGGCACGTCCCCGGTTCCCCGGTGCCGCCCCGGCCGCGCGCCCGGGTCCGCCGCCCCTCCGAGCCGGCCGCGAGCGCCGGCGCGGGATGGCCGCGTCCCGTCGTCACACCTTCTCGGTGACCCGGTACTCCAGGTACTTGCCCAGCAGCAGCCGGGTGTGGGACTCGAGCGCCGGCAGCACGCTGAGCATCATGGCCACCACCGGGTAGGTGAAGTACTGCAGGTAGACGACCGCGCGCCGGAACCGGCCCCAGTGGGCCGGCTTCGGCGGCAGCAGCCGGTGCTCGACCACGATCAGGACCACGATCGAGGACATGGCCGCGGTCATCAGCAGGCTCGAGTAGAGCCACAGGTTCTGACCCAGGTCGGTGATGGAGAAGTCCACGCTCGCCCACACCGGCAGATCGGCTCCGAAGAACAGCAGCACGGGCAGGAAGATCCAGTCCAGGTGGGTCAAAAACAGCACCATGAAGCGGTAGAGCCGGAGCCAGAGCGGGATCTCCGGGTGGCGGAAGAGCCGGCGCATGACGTAGGGGACGTCGGTGATGCCCCAGGCCCAGCGCTTGATCTGGTTGTACTGGTTCAGGTGGGTGGAGGCGAAATCCCGGGACTGGGGTGAGTCCCCGTACATGGGGAGGAAGCAGGGCCGCACCCGGAACCGTGCCCCGAAGGTGAAGAAGCACTTCCAGAAGAAGCGCGAGTCCTCGGGGATGACGTCCTTGTCCCAGTACCCGACCTCGCGCACCATGGCCAGGCTGCAGGTGTAGCTGGAGAAGGCGCACAGTCGGCGGGGCTGGGAGTGCAGGAACATCTGCCACTGGCTGGTGCTGGCCGACATCACCCGCACCGCCGTCGGCACCTCCCAGAAGTTGTTGTGGAAGAAGGGGACGGGCTGCCAGATGACCGTGTCGCGCAGGGGCTCGCGGGCGTGGTGGTAGCTGAGCCAGGCGAAGTACTGCGGGTGGACCCGGTAGTCGGAGTCGAGGTCGGTGATCAGCACCCGGTTCAAGTCGTAGCCCAGCCGGCTCAGCTCCCTCACCATCTCCCGCCCACCCCAGTTCATGGCCGCCGACTTGCCCGGGACCAGGGGCGGCTCCATCGGGTCCTTGATGTGGAAGAAGTGCGCCACCTGGTCGCCGAAGCGCTCCCGGAGGCGGGCCACGTTCTCCCAGCCCGCCCGGTCGGTGACCCGGGTGATGACGCCGATGATCTTCTGCTCCTTCGGGTAGTTCGCCTCCACGATCGCCCGGCAGGTCCGCTCCAGCACGCCGTAGGGCTCGGTGTAGGTCGGGATCAGGCAGAGGTGGTGGAAGGAGAGCGGGTCGGGGCACCCGGACGGCGCCGGCTCACGGCACCGGACCATCCAGTCGGTCTCCATGTCGCGCCGGAGCCGGCGGTAGGTCGAGGTGACCCCCCAGATCATCCAGATGGCCCGGAAGAACCAGTAGACGTCGAACAGGAGCACGGCCACCGCCACCAGGAAGGCGCCGTCGGAACCGAAGATGAACGAGATCCAGGCCGGCGCCAGCAGCATGACCCAGGTGGCCAGCCCCGGGAACGCCTCCAGCATGCGGTCTCCGGCCTGGCGGAGCGGCGACGGGGTCGCCGGAGCCAGGGCCTGGGAGGGAGAAGACACCGACCTCCGATTATCGCCCCCGGGAATAGCCGCCCGCCGGGGCCGCTTCCGTAGCGTATGAGCAACCTGAAGACGTTCGGGGAGGCGACCTTCGACCAGGAGGTCCTCCAGGCCGACGGCCCGGTGCTGGTCGACTTCTACGCCGACTGGTGCGGCCCCTGCAAGATGATGGCCCCGGTCATCGACCAGATCGCCGAGCAGTACCAGGGACGGCTCACGGTCGGCAAGCTGAACGTGGACGACAGCGCCTCCATCGCCATGCGCTACGGGGTGATGGGCATCCCCACCCTGGGCTACTTCCGCGGGGGGAGGCTGGTGGACCGGCTGGTCGGTTATCCCGGCCCGGTCGGGGTCCGCGCCTTCGTGGAGAAGAACCTCGAGGCCGCCGGGATCGGCTGAGGGGTAGCCGGCCGGCGCCCCGGCCCTCCGGCGCCGGCCGGTTGCCCGAGCCGCCGGGCGACGGCCGCACGGCGGCCCGGATCGCCCTTCGGCGGCGCAGGAGTCGGTGGACATGGCTTACCGCCGACATCCTCCGGAGCTCTTCCCGCCCGCTCCCGGCCACCGTCCGCCGGGCGGGGCCGCCCTCTCCGGGCCGAGTTCCAAGCCTCCCCTCGCCGGCGAGGGTGGCCGGCGCGTCCTGTTCGGGGCCGGCTGAACCCGGAGCGCCGCGGGACTCCGGGCGAGGCCGGGTCGCCCATCACCTCGACCCGCTCGCCGGCGATGGGCCCCGGGACGGCACGCTAGGCTGGGCGCATGCTCAGGGGCTTCGCCGCCAGAGGCTTCAAGTCCCTCCACGACGTCCGCATCGAGCTTCCCCGGTTCAGCGTCTTCTTCGGTCCCAACGCGGTGGGCAAGAGCAACCTGCTGGACGCCCTCCAGGTCCTCTCCCGGCTCGCCTCCGAGCGGACCATCGGCGATGCGCTCCATGCTCCGGTTCGGAGCTATCCGGCCGAGGTCTTCACCTTCCCTCCAGGCGGCCTCCAGGGCCTCCTCCAACGTCCCTCGGCCGAATTCGAGCTGGAGGCCAGGATCGAGACCGGGCCCGCACCCTCCTCTCGGAGCAACGGTCGCGCCTCACGGCCATCCCGTCGCCACTTCCGCTACGCGGTCACCATTCGCATCGAGCCCGCCACCGGCGCCCTGTCGGTCCAGGACGAGTACCTCTGCGAGTTCCCCCAGAATTGGCGACAGCCACGGGGGCGCCCCCGAATCGAACGGGACGGGGATCACCTCGTGGTGAGGCGGCGGGGGCAAGGCCACCCGGTGCACGAGCCGCTGGGGCTGAACCACACCCAGCTGTCGAACCGGCGCTACTCGGGCGAGCTCTTCACCGAGTACGACTTGGCCCGGGCCGAGCTGTCGAGCTGGAGGTCGTACTACCTGGACCCGCGCGACGCCATGCGCTGGCCCATGCCCCCCATGGAGGTGGACGACATCGGCGTCAGCGGCGAGATGCTGGCCCCTTTCCTGTACGGTCTCCAGCAGCGCCACCGAGAGGCGTTCCTCCAGTTTCAGCGGGTGGTGCGCAGCGTCGTCCCCGCCATCGGCGGGGTCAACGTCGACCTCGACGCCCGGCGCGGGACCCTGGACATCCAGATCGAGCAGGCGGGCACGCTCTACTCCTCACGGGTCATCTCCGAGGGGACGCTCCGGGTCCTGGCCCTCTGCGCCATCGCGGTCGGGCCGACGCCGGCGCCGCTGATCGCCTACGAAGAGCCGGAGAACGGCGTCCACCCGGCCCGGCTGGAGCTCGTGGCGGGTCTTCTGGCGGGCCTCGCCGCCCGCCGGCGGAGCCAGGTGCTGATCACCACCCACCCCCCGTTGTTCGCTTCGACCGCGCTCCGGCTGGCACGGCAGGGCGACCTGGAGGTCGGCCTCTTCAACGTGTCCATCGAGGCCGGCGCCTCTCGGATCGAGCGGTTCGACGTTGCCGGCCCCCTCTTCGACGATCGGGAGCTCAAGGAGGCCTTGGCGACCCGGGACGAGGTCCAGCTCTTCGAAGCCATGCTCCGCCGGGGCTGGCTCGATGGTTAGGGTCGATCTCTTCGCCGAGGACGGGGCGCACGAACGTTTCTGCCGGCCGCTCATCGAGCGGATTGCGAGGGAGACCGGCCACCAGATCGTAATCCGCGTTCCGCACAGCGTCGGCGGCATCGGGCCGGCACAGACCGAGCTTCGGGCGTATGTGAGGGCGCTGGCCGGAGGCTTGCGAGGGGTTGAAGGACCTCAAGAGCGTCTTCCTGTCCCTCCGGCTGTCCCTCCGGCGGCGGTGAGGTCCACGCCTCGCCGGGCCGGCCCGCGAGGGCAGGGATCGGCGAGGCACGAAACCCGTCCGGGATCGAATCGGGCCGCCCGCCGCCGGCGGACCGGGATCAGTCCTCCATCGGCACCGGGACCGGGACCGACACCTCTCGAAGGGCGGCGTGCAGGGCGCGGGCGATGAGGCGGCCCACCAGGTCGCGGTCCACGCCGCCCTCCTCCACCCAGACCAGCGCCGCCGCCTCGGCGAAGCCCAGCCAGGCGCGCAGCGCGAGCTGGAGCTCGGGCCCGGGCTCGACGATGCCCAGCGCGCCCAGCACCCGCTCCAGCACGGCCCGGCGGAAGTCGGCGACGACGCGGGCGATCTCCGGGTCGGAGCCGATCCCGCCCCGGAGCAGGGCCGAGAAGCCGGCGGCGTGGTCGCGGGCATAGTCGAGGAAGGCGACCAGGCCCGCGCGCAGCTGCTCGGGGGGCGGCAGCGCCGGGTCGGGCTCGGTGAGCTGCCGCATGTCCTCGACGGCGGCCACCAGGACCTCCCGGTAGAAGTCGCGCTTGGTCGGGAAGTAGTGGTAGAGCAGGCCCTTGGAGACGCCGGCCATGGCCGCCAGCTGGTCCATCGACACCTCGTCGTAGGGCCGGGAGCTGAAGGCGGCGAGGCCGACCTGGAGCAGCGTCCGCCGTCGCTCGTCGAACGGGAACCGGGCTCGCGCCGCCATCGCCTCCAGACTACCCCGGCGCCGATACCCGAACCTTATTGACCGATGGTCAACAGGTGGCTAGTCTGGGGGCATGTCGCCGGGAGGAGGTCCGCTCGAGGCGCTCACCATCCTGCACCGCTCGGGTCTCCTGCGGCCGGTGGGCGGACCGGCCGGGCTGCTGCGCGTGGCCCGGGTCCTCCGCCGCTGGGGCCTGACCCCGGCCGCGGGCTACGCCGCCCAGGCGGCGCTCCGCCCGGCCGCCGTCGCCCTGGTGGACGAGTCGGGCGCGCTCACCTTCCGGGAGATGGAGGAGCGGACCACCGCCCTGGCCCGTGGCCTGGCCCGGCTCGGGGTGGGGCCCGGGGCCCGGGTGGCGCTGATGAGCCGCAATCACCGGGGCTTCCTCGAGACCAGCGTGGCGGTCTGGAAGCTGGGCGCGACCACGGTCTACGTCAACACCTCCTTCGCCGGCCCCCAGCTGGCCCGGGTTCTGGAGCGAGAGGAAGCCGCCCTGCTGGTGCACGACACCGAGTTCGAGCCCGTCGCCGCCGCCTGGTCGGGGGCGCGCCTGGCGGCGTGGGGCTCGAGCCCGGGGTCGGATCGCTCCCTGGAGTCGCTGATCCGCGCCCACACCGGCGGCGCCCTGGGGCCGCCCCCGCGGCCGGGCCGGGCGGTGATCCTGACCTCGGGCACCACCGGCACCCCCAAAGGAGCGCGCCGGCCGCTGCCGGCCGGGCTGGAGCCGGCCCTGGCCCTGCTCTCGCGCATCCCGCTGCGGGCCCGCGAGACCACGCTGATCGCGGCCCCCCTCTTCCACGCCTGGGGCTTCGCCCACCTCGTCCTCTCCCTGTTCCTGGGCTCCACCCTGGTGCTCCAGGGTCGCTTCGACCCCGAGCGCACCCTGGAGGCGGTGGAGCGCCACCGGGTCGACGCCCTGGTGGCGGTGCCGATCATGCTCCAGCGCATGCTGGAACTCCCCCCGGAGGTCCGGAGACGGTACGACACCTCCTCCCTGCGGGTGGTGGCGGTGAGCGGCGAGCCCCTGCTCGGCGACCTGGCCACCCGGTTCATGGACGCCTTCGGCGACGTCCTCTACAACCTCTACGGATCGACCGAGGTAGGGTTCGCGGCCGTGGCCACCCCCGAGGAGATGCGACGGCGACCGGGCACCGCCGGCCGTCCGCCCCGGGGGACCCGGCTCCGCCTGCTGGGGGCGGACGGCACCGAGGTCGCCCCCGGAGAGACGGGCCGGATCTTCGTGCGCAGCCGCCTTCTCTTCGATGGCTACACGGGCGGGGAGGAGCGAGAGAGCCAGGACGGCTTCCTCGCCACCGGGGACCTCGGACACGTGGACGCCGAGGGGCTGCTCTTCGTCGAGGGGCGGGACGACGACATGATCGTGTCCGGCGGAGAGAACGTCTACCCCCAGGAGGTGGAGGACCTGCTCACCCGCCACCCGGACATCCTGGAGGTGGCGGTGGTGGGGGTGCCGGACCCCGAGTTCGGACAGGCGCTGCGGGCCTACGTGGTGCCCAGGCCAGGGGCCGGGCTCGACGCCGAGGCGGTGCGGGAGTACGTGCGCGCCAACCTCGCCCGCTACAAGGTGCCCCGCTCCATCGTCTTCGCCGAGCGGCTGCCCCGGACCGCCACCGGCAAGGTGCAGCGCGCCCGGCTCCTCGCCGGGGGCTGAACCTCAGCGCTGGGGACGGCGAAAGAGGGTCTGGAGCTTCATCGCCAGACCCATGTCGCCTTTGATCCGCAGCCGGCCGCCCATGAAGGCGGACACGGGGTCGAGTTCCCCGATCGCGATCTTGACGTAGTCCCGGGCGTCCGCCGAAAGGGTGACGTTGGCGTTCTCGACCTCCCCTCGCCCGCTCTCGGCCCGGCCGTCGGCCACCCTGACCCACCAGGTGCCGCCCTGTTCGCCGCTCAGGTCGAAACGGTAGGTGGCGTTGACGCCGGCCGCCCGCTCCGGGACGAGCTGGGAGGGCATGACCTCGAAGACGAGGTCAGGGGTGACGTCGTCGACGTTCGGCAGCTCGGGGACCTGGGACACCTCTCTACCTCCACATCGGCCGGGACCGGCCGAGGCCTGATGCACGCTCGCAGGCCATCCTAGCCGATTTATTGACTCTAAGTCAATAACTCTCGCCAGGTTGGCCCGGCGGGAGCGGCGCCCATCCGCCCCGGCGGGCCCGAGCGGCGCCCGGCCGGGCGCCGCTCAGTGCCCCCACATGGCCCGGGCGGCGTGCTGGACGGTCTCGGGGCCGCGCTCCCCGGTTCGGATGCGGATCGCCTGCTCGACGTCGAGGACGAAGATCTTGCCGTCCCCGACCTGGCCCCGCTCGCCGGTGCGGGCCGCGGCGGCGATCATGTCGACCACGCGGTCGACGATCTCGTCCCGCATCACCGCCTCGATCTTGAGCCGGGGGCGAAGCGAGATGTTGACGGCCGTGCCCCGGTAGCGCTCGGTGTAGCCGCGCTGGGCCCCGCAGCCCTTCACCTCGGTCACGGTCACGCCGCTCACGCCGCACTCGTCCAGAACGTCCTGGACCTCCTGCAGGCGCTCGTGCCGGATGATCGCCACCACCATCTTCATGCCGTCGAAGCCTCCTGCCTGGGTACCGCCACCGGGGCATCCTCTCCCTTCGGATGCGGGTTGACGGTCGGGAACTCAGCCGGACGATACACCCCGCCCGGCACCGGCATGAAGGACTCCGGGTAGCCCCACATCCCGTGCTCGCTGATGTCGAGGCCCTCCAGCTCCTCGGCCGGGCTGACCCTGAGCCCGATGGTTCGCCGGATCAGCCAGAAAGCGGAAAAGCTGAGGCAGAAGACGGTGGTGAAGGCGACGGCGACGGCCACCGCTTGGGCGCCGAGCTGGTGCAGGCTCCCGGTGTAGAAGAGTCCGCCCTGGCCGACCCCGTTGAACCTGGCCAGGGCGGGCACGGTGAAGAGACCGCAGGAGAGCGTGCCCCAGATCCCGGCCAGGCCGTGCGCGGCGAGGCAGCCGACCGGGTCGTCGAGGTAGCGCTCGATGACGAGGACCCCGAAGACCACGATCACCCCGGCCACGGCGCCGATCACGATCGCCGCCCAGGGCTCGACGTAGCCCGACGGGGCCGTGATCGCCACCAGGGCGGCGATGGCGCCGTTGCCGATCATGCCCACGTCCATGGTCCGGGTCCTGAGGTAGATGGTCATCAGCGCGGCCACGGCGCCGGCCGCCGCCGCCAGGTTGGTCGTCACCACCACGTCGGCGAAGTGCAGGTTGGTGGCGTTGAGGGTCGAACCCGGGTTGAAGCCGAACCAGCCGAACCAGAGGATGAGCACCCCGAGCATGGCCAGGGGCATGTTGTGGCCGGGGATGGCGTTGGGCTGGTGCGGTCGCTCGTACTTGCCGATGCGCGGCCCCAGCAGCAGCAGGCCGGCGAAGGCGGCGGTGGCGCCGGTCAGGTGCACGACGGTGGAGCCGGCGAAGTCCTGAGCGCCGAGGGTGCTCTGGAGGAACCCTCCGCCGAAGAGCTGGTGGCTGATCAGGGGATAGATGAAGCCCGCGAAGGGGACGGCGAAGATGGGAAAGACGATGAACCTGGCCCGCTCCAGCATCGTCCCCGAGACGATGGCCAGGGAGACGGCGCAGAAGACGAACTGGAACCACCACTTGGCCGCCGCCGGCACCGTGCTCGCGGCCATGGCCGGCAGGTCCAGCTTCGATCCCGGGCCGAAGGTGGGGATGAAGCCGCTGAAGCCGATGAAGGGGAAGAGCCAGTGGGCGGCGGCGCCGAAGGCGAAGGCAAAGCCCACCGCCCAGTAGACGATCGACGACACGCCGAAGTTCGTGACCACCTTGGCGACCACGGTGCCCACGTTCTTCATGCGGCTGAACCCCACCTCGAGCATGGCGAAGCCGGCCTGCATGAACATCACGAACACGGCCGCCACCACCACCCACACCGTGTCCGCGCCCACGCCGGCGGCCATGGTCGCGGTCCGGTCGGTGGCTGCGAAGACCGGCCAGGGGAGGGCCAGCAGGGGCAGCGCCAGGGCCAGACCCAGGAGCGATCGCCGCGCTCTCGTCCTCGTGCTCATGGTCCCAACCTAGGCCGGCCGGTGGGAGCGCCCCACTGGCGAGGCGACCGAAGCCGGGCCGGGCGAGGTCGGGCGAAGGACACGGGAAGAGTGGGTCCGCCGGCGTCTCCTTTTGGCTGTACCAGCCGAACATGTCCGGGGAAACCTCGTGTCGTTCCCCCATATAACGGTCGTCTCGATCCGCCTAGCCTGGAGGCGGTGAGCAACCCCCTTCAGGAGGCATGATGGCGATCGAGCTCAAGGGCACCACCCGGACGAGTCCCGCCGAGGTCCTGGAGAAGGCGCAGGCGGCAGGGATCAAGGTGGTCGACTTCCGCTTCGTCGACCTCCCCGGCACCTGGCAGCACTTCAGCGTCCCGCTCAGCGGCCTCGACGAGGACGCGTTCACCGAGGGCGTGGGCTTCGACGGATCCAGCATCCGCGGGTTCCAGGCGATCAACGAGAGCGACATGCTCCTCATCCCCGACCCCGACACGGCGACCGTCGACCCCATCCTCCAGATCCCGACCCTGTTCCTCATCTGCAACGTGGTCGACCCGGTCACCCGCCAGAGCTACAGCCGGGACCCCCGCTACATCGGCCAGAAGGCCGAGGCCTACCTGGCCGCGAGCGGCATCGCGGATGTGAGCTACTGGGGTCCCGAGGCCGAGTTCTACATCTTCAACAGCATCCGTTTCGACCAGAACGCCTTCAGCGGCTACTACTTCGTCGACTCCGAGGAAGGGATCTGGAACTCGGGCAAGGACACCGGCGCCAACCTGGCCAACCGTCCCCGGTTCAAGGAGGGCTACTTCCCCGTCCCGCCGGTGGACAAGCTGCAGGACCTCCGCTCCGAGATCATGCTCAAGATGATCGAGGCCGGGATCGAGGTCGAGGTGCACCACCACGAGGTGGGAACGGCCGGACAGGCCGAGATCGACCTCCGCTTCAACACCCTGACCCGGATGGGCGACGCCGTCCTGCTCTACAAGTACATCGTCAGGAACGTCTGCCAGCAGCATGGCTACGTGGCCACCTTCATGCCCAAGCCGCTCTTCGGCGACAACGGATCGGGCATGCACACCCACCAGAGCCTCTGGAAGGACGGCACCAACCTCTTCTTCGACGAGAAGGGGTACGCCCTGCTGAGCGACGAGGCGCGCTGGTACATCGGCGGTCTGCTCAAGCACGCCCCGGCTCTGCTGGCCTTCTGCGCCCCCACCACCAACTCCTACCGGCGGCTGGTGCCCGGCTACGAGGCGCCCATCAACCTCGTCTACTCGCAGCGCAACCGCTCGGCCTGCGTGCGCATCCCCGTGTACTCGACCAGTCCCCGATCGAAGCGCGTCGAGTTCCGGTCCCCGGACCCGACGGCGAACCCCTACCTGGCCTTCGCGGCCATGCTCATGGCGGGTCTGGACGGCATCCGGAACCGCATCGAGCCTCCCGAGCCCATCGACAAAGACCTCTACGAGCTCGAGGGCGAGGAGAAGGCGAGGATCCAGAGCGTCCCCGGCTCCCTGGCCGAGGTGCTGCGGGCGCTGGAGGCGGACCACGAGTTCCTCCTCCAGGGCGACGTGTTCACGCCCGACGTCATCCAGACCTGGATCGAGTACAAGTGGACCCGAGAGGTGGAGCCGGTGGCGCTCCGCCCCCATCCCTGGGAGTTCTACCTCTACCACGACGCGTAGACGCGGCCCCGGTGGGGGAGGGCGCGGTCCCCTCCCCCGCCGGCCCCGGGTCGCGGCCCCGCTTTCGCCTCGATGATGGCGGGCTTGCGTCAGGCCCGGAGGCGGAACCAGAGCACCTGCTCGGGCCCCAGCTCACCCCGCGCCTTGGCCGCCCGCTCCGCAGCCGAGGCGGCCTCCAGCGGCCCGGGGAAGGGACCGTTCCGCTCGCCGTCGAGCTCGTAGCGCCAGCCGTCTCCGTCCCGCCCGATCGTGCAGTCCACGCTGGCGTCCGGGTTGCCCGCCCGTCGCGACGGGCCGTAGGGACCGGCGGCCTGGGCCAGCCGCACCACGTGGTCGAGGGACACGGGCTCGAGCCCCCGGAAGAAGCCGGGGATACCCGGTCGCCTCCAGAAGGCCCAGCGCTCGCTCCTTGGGTCGTAGGTGCCGGCCAGGTTTGGCGCCGACTCGCTGGACGAGAACCAGAGCTCCACCGGCTTGCGCAACTGGGGCGCCACCGCCGCCACCGCGACCATGGCGTCCTCGGGCCGCTCTCCCTGCTCCAGCTCCACCACCAGGTCGACGTCCCGCGCCCGGCGCTTCAACGTCCTCAGGCTGCCGAAGAGAAAGAACCTCACGCCGAACTCACCGGGTCATCGATGTCGACGAGGCTGGAGCATGGCACCGCGGCGTCCGATTCGGGGCATCACATCCCAAGCATGGCCCGTGCGCGCAGGGCGATGGCGATCGCAACTCGCGTCTCCGGGTCGTCCAGCGAGAGCCCGGTCAGGGCCTCGATGCGCTCGATGCGGTAGGCCATCGAGTTGATGTGGATGCCGAGCTTGCGGGCCGCCGCTCGCCGTATCCAGCGGGCTCCGACCAGGGCCTCCAGCGTCTCCAGCAGCGGCGTCTCACGGGATTCGGCGTACTTCAGGAGCGGGCCCAGCACCTCGTCGACGAAGCGCCGGAGGGCCTCGGGCGATTGCACCTCGAGGAGGAGACGGAAGGCTCCCAGTGACCGGTAGGAGGTGATCCGCGTGCGGGCACCGGCCCGGCGCGACAGCCGGAGCGCCTGACGCGCCTCCTGGTGGGAACGGGCCAGCTCGGCCACCGAGCGGGCCAGGTTGCCGATCCCGGCCGAGACCGTGGCCGGTCGCAGGACCGACCCGGCGGCGGAGAGCAGGGTGTGGGCCACCCGCTCGACGGCCGCGAGGTCGGGTGCGGCCTCCTCGGGGACCAGGACCACCGCCCCCGAGGAGCGGACGACCGGGAGGCCGCCCGGGATCTGACGCCGCACCACGCTCCCCAGTACGAGGTCGAGCCGGTCCTGCCGGCTGCGCTCGGCGGCGTCGGCGTCCTGGGGGGCGTCGTCGGGCTCGAGGACCACCGCCCAGCCCCGGTGCGGAAGGCGGTGGCCGAGCCGCTCGGCCTGCAGGGCCAGACGCTCGGCCTCCTCGGCGTCCAGGCCCCCGGCGAGCACCTCCTCCACCAGGTCGCCGCGCAGGCGACGTTCGACCTCGGCCGCCGCCCGCTCCTTGGAGAGCTCCAGGGCCAGGACGGTGGACCCATGCTCGAGGGCGCGTCGCCGTCCGTCCTCGTCTCCCTCCTGGTCCGGCACGGCAACCGCCAGCACGCCGAGCAGGTCCGCCCCGGCCCGGACCGGCACCAGGTCGAGGACCCGCGGCGGCCGGCCCGCGCTGACCCTGACCGGCCGGGAGCCGACGGCCAGCACCGCCTGGGGGAGGTGGATCCGGGAGGGCAGGCCGTCGCCGTGCCCCGTGCCCCGGACCCGGAAGCCCTCGGCCGAGTAGAGCGCCGCCCGTCCGCCGGCCAGGCCGCCCACCGCCTCCAGGATGGCCGGGATGCCGGCCCCCTCCAGCGAGAGCCGGGTGAACCGCTCGTGGATGTCGTGAGAGTGCTTCAGCGCCGCCAGCTGGGTCTCCAGTCGGCGCTGGAGCTCGCTCCGCTCCAGGATGCCGGCCACCTGGCCGGCGATGGCGAGCAGGAAGTCGACGTCGTCCTGGGTGAACTCGCGGCGCTCGACCGTCTGGACGTTGAGCACCCCCACCAGCCGGGGGCCGGACTCGATCGGGACCGAGAGCATGGAGGTGAAGCGCTCCTCGTCGAGGCCCGGGATCCACTTCCAGTGGGAGTCCTGGTGCACGTCCAGCACCCGCAGGGGGCGGCGGCTCTGCGCCACCCAACCGGTCACGCCTTCGCCCAGCGCCATCGTCACCCTGCCCACCATCCCCTCGTTGAGGCCGTTGGTGGCGGTGAGGGTCAGGTGGCGGCCGGCGGGGTCGATGAGGTAGAGGGAGCAAACATCGGTGCCGATGGCCGAGGTGGTCTCACGGATGATGAGCTCCAGCAGCTCGTCCGAGTCCATCGTCGAGGCCGCCGACTGCGACAGCCGCTGCAGGAACTCCAGCTCCCGGAGGGCGAGCCGCAGGTCGCGCTCGCGGCCGACGTGCACCCGCACGCCGTCCACGTTAGCCGCCGGGTCGATCCCCGAGATCGGATGGTTCATACGAGCTGCCTGCGGCAAGGTCGTCGGGGTCGAACGATGGAGGAATGCTACGAGATGTACTGGCTGATCCACACGGTTCGAAGTCCGTCGAGGACCCTCGGGAAGGGCCCGCAAAGAGGAGGGTCGCCGGAGGGCTCGGTGGGGCTTGGGACGGCTGTATTCGAGTGACGTGGTTCCTGGAGAGGGAATGAGTCCCCCGACTCCCGCAGCCATGCGGAAGCAGGATGGGCAGTGCCCTCACGGCAACCCTTCGTACCTACAGACGCGCCGCGGGCCAGGATTGATCGGACGACGGAAGGATCGGTCTTCCATTCTTCCGGCGCCGGGACCCGGGATCGCACCGGAGCCCGCGAGTCGCCCGGCCGAGCAGATGATGGACGCGGTCCATCATATTCGTTATTCTTAGTCCAACAAATGCTCCCCGAACTCGCCTCCGATCGAGAGCTGGAGGAGCAGGTCGCAGCCGTGCGCGCCTTCAACCGCCTCTGGACGGAGGTCATGGAGGTGCTCGACGCCGGCCTGCTCCGCACCCCCTACAGCCTGACCGAGGCACGGGTCATCTACGACCTGGCCCAGGTCGACCGGACCGACCTGCTCGATCTGCGGCGTCGCCTGGGGCTGGACCCCTCGTACCTGAGCCGCATCGTGGGCCGCTTCAAGGCCGACGGCCTGGTCGAGACCGGACCCTCGCCGCGCGACGCGCGCCGGCAGGTGGTCCGCCTGACCGGGCGCGGCCGGGAGGTGTTCAGGATGCTGGACGAGCGCTCGGCGGCGGAGAACCGCGCCCTCCTGTCCCGGTTCACCCCCGAGGACCGGCGCCGCCTGGTGGCCGCCATGTCCACCATTCGCGACATCGTCGAGCACGCCCCTCCCCCGCCCCGCTGCCTCGTCCGGCCGTTGCGGCCGGGAGACCTGGGCTGGGTCGTGCAGCGCCACGGCGCCCTCTACGCGGAGGAGTACGGCTGGGACGCCAGCTTCGAGGCGCTGGTGGCGCGCATCGTCGCCGACTACGCGGAGCGGCGACGAGAGGGTCGGGACGAGGCCTGGATCGCCGAGCTGGAGGGGGAGCCGGTGGGCTGCGTGTTCTGCGTGGAGAAGGACCGGGACACCGCCCAGCTGCGCCTGCTCCTGGTCGAGCCGCGGGCCCGGGGCCTGGGCATCGGCCGGCGCCTGGTCGACGAGTGCGTCCGCTTTGCCCGCACGGCCGGCTACCGGCGGATCGTGCTCTGGACCAACGACGTCCTGGTCTCGGCCCGGCGCATCTACCAGGCGGCCGGCTTCCGGCTCCTCGAGGAGGAGCGCCACCACAGCTTCGGCCACGACCTGGTCGGCCAGACCTGGGCCCTCGAGCTGAGGCCGGCCTGACCGGCGAGCTCGGTCACCCGGCCGTCCTCGACGCCGAAGCGCTCGAGCGGCCCCTGCCCCTCGAGGATCGGCCGGGGCTCGACCCGGAAGCGCCGGCCGTCTTCGCTGGAG
>JAJPKS010000194.1 GCA_021323605.1 Bacillota bacterium
ATCACCTGCCACATGTGCGAGCCGGGGGCGGACTGGAAGGTGCCCACGTTGCCCCAGCGGAAGTTCATCCGGTTGTAGCCGATGTGGCTGCCGCCGTGGAAGAGGTCCCCGACCACGACGCTGCAGCCGCTACCGATGGTCAGCTCGGATTCCAGCGCCGTGTGGCGGATGGGCACCACGTAGCGGTTGACCTCGAGGTCCTCGGTGAAGACCTCCTCCTGGCAGGGGGCCTCCTCGGAGGGGACGACCACGGGCGCGATGGGATGGGTGAGCGCATGGGCCAGCTTTCGGGTACGGTCTCTGGCGTCCGTCCATCCGAACCAGCGCTCGACGATCCGCATGTTGGTGAAGAGGTTGGTGATGAGCTGGTGGTTGGGGTAGCCGCGGACGTTGCGGAAGAGGATGGGCAGGGTGCCGTCCAGGTGCTTCTGGATGCCGGTCAGCTCCAGGTCGTTGCTCACCTCCACCCCGGTCTCCAGCAGCAGGCCCTCGCGGCGTAGCCACTCGACGGTACCGCGCAGGCTCTGCAGCTCGTCTCGCGAGGGCTGGGGACCCTCCAGCTTGAGGGCCAGCGGCCCCTCGACCCGCACCGCCATGGTCAGATCCTCCGGTCCTGTGGATGCGCTGTATGTAAGAACATCAGACCAAACGCATTCTGTCACGACTCCGCCCGAGGGTCAACTCGGGTCGATCTCCGGACGTGTCCGGCTTCTGGTCGCGGTTCTCAGGCACGGGCGGCCTCACCGATCGGGTCGGCCCGGTCCGGCTCCAGGTCCGGGTAGACGGTGGCGTCGTAGCCCAGCAGCCGGAAGAGACGGTTCTGGGCGCCCAGGAGCAGGACCCCGCCCGCGCCCGCGACGTGCTGGTGCACCGTGTTCTGGGGCACGTAGACGACGTCCCCGGCCGACCACTCGTGACGCCGGGGTTGCAGCGCGACCCGGGCGTAGTAGCGCTCCGCGATCTCGGCCTCCACCTGCCACTCCAGCGTGTGGCCGGAGCCCTCGAGGACGTAGTACAGCTCATCGGCCATGTGCCAGTGCCGCGGTGCCGGTCCGGGCGCCAGCTGCTCCAACCAGACGTCGATGCCGAACAGCCGTACGTCCATGCCCCGGCGCGCCAGCCACTTGATCCGTCCGTCGGGGGTGTCCTGCCAGGGCTCCTCCTCGGCGTGGACGACCTTGCGCAGCCGCTCGACGCCCGGCGTCCAGAGCCGGCTCCAGTCCTGCCGGGGCCCGAAGTGCGCCGCCTCGCCCTCGGGCACGGTCGTGTCCCGTCCCTGCTGGGTCAACCCCAGCATCATCCAGGTGCACTTGGGCTTGACCACGATGGCCAGGGCGGGCTCGGTCGGGCTGGCGTTGAAGTGCTGGTGCCGGGAGTCGTTGTGCACGACCACCAGGTCGCCGGCCGACCAGTCGTAGCGCCGGCCGTCGTGCACCTCGTAGCCGTGGCCCTGGAGGATGTAGAAGGCGGCTTCGTTCTGGTGGCCGTGCCCCCCGTTGGATCCCCCGGGATCGATGGCCACGAAGTGACACTGCACGGTCTGGGTCAGGAAGGGGTCGTCGCCGGGACCGACCATCCACTTGGCCCGCGACTGCGGGGAGGGGTCCTCGTGCCCGACCGTCCGCTCGTCCCGCCAGGCGCGCTCGGACTGGTGCACCACGTGTGCCGCCGCCAGTCGTTGCCGGCGGTGCGCCCGCAGGTCGTAGCGCTCCCCCTCCAGCCCCCTCAGGAAGACCCGTCCCGCCATGACCTGTCACCTCCTCCGGGGCCCGAACGCCGCCAGGGCGGCGCCGGGCACCACTGCCCATCCGGCCGACGCGGCGCGTTGACGCCGCTCCGTGTGGAGTCTATCCTTCCGTAGGACCGATGTTTAGACCAATAATCCAACGGCTCGGCATCCTGGCCCTGGCCGCGCTCTTCCTGGCAGCATGCGGCGGGGCCAGCGGCTCGACCTCGGCCAGCCCGGCCCCACAGCAGAAGACGGCGCTGACCGCCTCGTACAGTGAGCTGGTGCCCGACGAGCTGGCGCCCTGGGGAGCGCTCGACGGCGGCTACTTCGCCAAGAACAACCTCGACGTCAAGCTGACCTCGATCGCCAGCGCCAACGGCGTGGCGGCGCTGCTCTCAGGGGAGGTCCAGATCGCCCAGCTCGGCGGCTCGGAGGTGGTGAGCGCCGCCGCCGGCGGCGCCGACCTGGTGATCATCGCCAACCTGGTGCCCGTCTATCCCTACCTCTTCATGGTCCCCGCCAGCATCCACGACACCACCGACCTGAAAGGGAAGAAGGTAGGGGTCAGCAAGTTCGGCGGCTCGGCCGACATCGCCACCCGGGTGGTGCTCCGCAAGGAGGGCCTCGATCCGGAGACCGACGTGACCATCGTCGAGACCGGCTCCGCCACCAACCGGGTCGCCGCCCTGCGCAGCGGCGCCATCCAGGGCGGGGTCAGTCAGCCACCGGAGACCACGCTGCTCCAGCAGGAGGGCTTCCATTCCCTGTACGACCTGGCCAGGCTGAAGCTGCCCGCCGCCAACACGGTGGTGGCGACCACCCGCTCCTTCGTCAGATCGCACCGGGCAGCGGTGCAGGCCTACGTGGACTCGCTCATCCAGGCCACCGCCCGAGAGCGCGCCGACCGGCAGTTCACGGAGCGGCTGCTGACCAAGTGGGAGAAGGTGTCCGGCCAGGCGGTGCTGGACGACACCTACAGCTTCTACTTCAAGGAGGTGTTCCCCACCTACCCGTATCCTCGGCCCCAGCAGTACGCGGACGCCGTGCAGGTGCTGCGGCAGAAGAACCCGAAGCTTCAGAATTTCAACGTGTCCAGGGTCCTCGACCAGTCCTTCGTGAAGAACGCGGCGAGCCGCAAGGTCGGTGGCTGAGCAGGTCTCGGAGCCTCCAGCGGGGCGGGCGGCCGCGCCCGCCTTCCGGCGGGTGCGGCCGGCCCGGGCGTCGGTTGACGTGGCCCTCCAGATCCGCAACGCGATCCTGGCCGGTCGCTACCGCTCCGGCGACCGCCTGCCCACCGAGCGCGAGCTGGTGCGGCAGTTCGGCGTCAGCCGGGTGACCGTGCGCGACGCACTGCGCACGCTCGAGGCCAGCGGCCTGATCCGGATCCGGATGGGCGGCCAGGGCGGCCCCTACGTCGCCCACCCGGACGTCAGGGTCCTGAGCGAGAACCTGGGCAACCAGCTGCAGCTCTCCGGCTGCACCTTCCAGGAGCTGGCCGAGGCTCGGTTGGCGCTGGAGACCGCGGCCGTGCGCCTGGCCGCCGAGCGTGCCCAGCCCGCGGACCTGGAGGCGCTGGAGGCGGCCCTCCAGGAGGCGGCCTCGTCGGGCGCCTCCGCCGCCGGCGCCAGCCTCGATTTCCACGAGGCGGTCGCCCGATCCTCCCACAACCGCGCCGTCTGGATGATGTTCGCGGCCACGCGCGCGCTGATCCGCGAGGCCTTCGACGAGCTGCACGCCCGGCAGCCGGACATGGCGGGCTCGGCCCGTCGTGCCCATCGGGCGATGCTCGACGCCATCTCGGCCCACGACCCCGAGCGCGCCAGCCAGCTCATGCGCGAGCACCTGTCGGAATTCATGGAGCGGGCGGCTCGGGCGACGCAGGCCGGTCGGGCCGCCGACGCCGGCTGACGGGCGGCCGGGGCGGCGGGGAAAGAACCCCCGACCCGTCAGCCGGCCAGGCGCTGCACGATCGAGTTGTCGATGAACCCGCTGGTGTCGGCGTCGCGCGCCTTCGGGTTCTGGTCGTACCTGGCCTCGTTGGCCACCGCGGCGGCGAGCACGGTCGGGACCCGGGTGCCGCTCCAGATGGGACGAAAGGCCGTGTAGGCCACCTCGGCCTGGGCCGGGGTGACCTTGGTGTAGCGCTCGATCGAGGCCAGAACGGCCTGTTCGTTCTTCGGGTCGGCCACGAATCGCCAGCTGGCCAGGTAGCCGCGCAGGAACGACTCCACCGCCTGGCGGTGGGCGGTCAGGTAGGGGCGGGTGGTGGCGATGCCGGCCTGCAACATGGGCACGCCGAGCTTCACCCCATCGATCAGCGCGGGGTAGCCGGCGGCCTGGAGCACCGCCGTGCTGGGCGGCGACACCGTCGCCCCCTGGGCCAGCCCCCGCTCGAGCGCGGCGGCGACGCTGGTCACACCGTCCCCGGTGTAGACGATGTGCGCGCTCTGGAGCAGGCCTTCGTGCTCGAGCATGAGCTGGGTGGCGGTCGCGATCGAGGTACCCGGCTTGTCCGCCGCCACCGTCTTGCCCGCCAGCTGGGCGGGACTGGTGAACCCTTTGGCGCCGAAGAGGGTGAAGACGGGATAATTGGCGCCCGTCGCCACCAGGACCACCCGGGCGCCGCCCACGTCGGCGTCGATCACCTCGCTCCCGCCCACACCCAGCAGCTGAACCTCGCCCGAGGTGAGGGCCGCCACCGCGGCCGCGCCGTTGACCTGGCTGAGGCTGACGCCGACCCCGTGCTGGCGGTAGATCCCCCGGTCGACGCCGACGAAGAGGGGGGTGAAGACGGCGCTCGGGACCGCGTAGGCCACTTTCAGGGCCACGACCTGGCCCCCTTGGGAAGCGCCGGTCGTGCCGCCGGCCGAGCCGCAAGCGGCGAGGGTCACGCCGAGCAGCGCCGCCAGCGCCGCTCCCCATCTCCCGCCGATCCGGGTCACGGCACGCACCTCCCTTCCGGAGTGATGGGCTGAAGATATGACATTCAGTTCAACCGGTCAAGCGCTGACGCAGGCCGGCCCGTGTCAGCGGCGTCCGGCGGTGAGCTCGGCCGCCCTTCTCGGCCCGGCGGCCGGGCCAGGGGCCGGTCGAGTGTGAGGCCTGGCCCGTGGAGGAAGCCAGCCGCCATCCGGCCCGACGCGACCATGGCGCACACCGCCTCCCGGGTCCGGCCACCGGGCCCCTCCCCGGCCCGGACGGGTGGATCGAAAGCGTCCTCGATCCCGTCTACGGCGGGCCCTCGTAGTCAGTGGGTCGCCCGACGTCCGTGCGGACGTCCGGCGGCGTCGCGCCGGCCAGGAACGCCCGCACGTCGGCCAGGAAGCGTTCGGGCCGATCCTGATAGGCGTTGTGCCCGGCGCCGTGCAGGTACACGAGCGTGGCCTGGGGCAGCGCGTGCAGATAGTCCACGGCCGAGGCCCACGTCAGGTAGTCGCAGCTGCCCTTGATCACCAGCGCCGGCGTGGGCAGGCCGGCCAGCGCCGGGCGCAGCGCCGGCCACGAGCCGCGCCGCACCACGCTGGCATAGCCACCCAGCCCGTGGAGCTCCGGGCCCGGCGGCGCGCCTCGGCAGTGCAGGGCCGGCTCGGCGCGGGCGTAGATCCGGTCGTAGCGAGCATCCATCTCGGGGTCGTCCACGTAGGCGTGCGCGGCCGGGGGGTTGAGCTGGGCCAGGCCGTAGGCCAGCGTGGCGCGCGGCCAGAGCAGCTGGCGGTACAGCGAGAGCCGCTCGCCGAGCGTGAGCCTGCCGGTGAGATTGCCGCTCCC
>JAJPKS010000277.1 GCA_021323605.1 Bacillota bacterium
GTCTTGTGCAGGTTGAGGTGGACGGCGTCGAAGCCCATGTCGCCCGGCCGGCAGATGCCCATCAGGGCGTTGAGGTTGGCCCCGTCGTAGTACAGCTTCGCCCCCACCCCGTGGACCAGCTCGGCGATGTCGAGGATGTCCCGCTCGAACAGGCCCAGCGTGTTCGGGTTGGTGAGCATGAGCGCGGCCACTCGCTCGGACAGCTTCCCGCGCAGGTCGCCGACGTCGACCCGTCCGTCGGCGCCCGACCGGACCTCGACCACGGTGAACCCGCAGAGGGCGGCACTGGCCGGATTGGTGCCGTGTGCACTGTCGGGGACCAGGACCTGGTCGCGCTCCTCCCCTCGCGCCCGATGGTAGGCCTGGACGATGCGCAACGCCGTCCACTCCCCGTGCGCCCCGGCCGCGGGTTGGAGCGCCATCCGGTCCATGCCGGTGATGGCGCAGAGCGCCCGCTCCAGCCGCCACATGAGCTCCAGTGCGCCCTGCACGGTCTCCTCGTCCTGGTACGGGTGCAGGTCCGCGAACCCCGGGAGGCGGGCCAGCTGCTCGTTCAGGACCGGGTTGTACTTCATGGTGCAGCTGCCCAGGGGATAGAAGCGCTCGCTCGCGGAGTAGTTCATGGAGGCGAGCCGGTGGTAGTGGCGCAGGATCTCCGGCTCGCTCAGCCGCGGCAGCCGGGGCGGATGACGCCTCCGCCAGCGCTTGGGGAGGTCGGCCGGCGTGCTCACCCCCGCCTCGGGCAGGCGGGGAGGATCGAGCGCGGCACGGCTCTTCTCGAAACTCAACGGCTCGGTCATGCCCGGCTCATCACCTCCACCAGCAGGTCGAGGGCGGCCGGGTCGTTGACCTCGGTGCAGCAGAAGAGGACCACGTCCCGCAGCTCCGGGCGGCGGGGGTACCAGCGCGCCACCGGGAGGCCGCCGAGGATGCCGGCCTCGTCGAGGCGGCGCAGCCGTTGTTCCACGTGGAACATCCGCACCGGGAACTCGTTGAAGAAGGGCCGGCCGGGGAAGGCCGCCTCGATCCCGGGCAGGGCGCACAGGCGCTCGGCCAGCGCGTGGGCCCGCTGGAAGCTCACCTCCGCCACCCGACGGAGCCCTTCCGGCCCCAGGTAGGTCAGGTACACGCTGGCCGCCAGCGCGCAGAGGGAGTGGTTGGTGCAGATGTTGGAGGTGGCCCGCTCCCGCCGGATGTGCTGCTCACGCGCGGTCAGGGTGAGGACGAACCCCCGTCGCCCCCGGGGATCGGAGGTCTGGCCGACCAGCCGACCGGGCAGCCGCCGCACCAGCTCCCGCCGACAGGCGACGAAGCCCAGATGGGGACCGCCGAAGCTCGGCGGGAGGCCGAGCTGCTGGCCCTCTCCCACGGCGATGTCGGCCCCGTACTCCCCGGGCGGGGCGAGCAGGCCCAGGCTGATGGGGTCGACGCAGGCGACGGCCAGCGCGCCCCGCCGGTGGGCCAGCTCCGTCACCTCTTCCACGTCCTCGAGCAGGCCAAAGAAGTTCGGCTGCTGGACCAGCACGGCGGCGGTGCGCTCACTGATCCGTTCCGGGCCGGAACCGACCACGAACCCCCGTCCGGCGGCGTAGCAGCGCAGTACCTCCTCGTACTCCGGGTGTAGGTGTCCCACCACCACCACCTCGGAGCGGCCGGTGTGGACCACGGCCATCATCGCCGCCTCGGCCAGGGCGGTGGCGCCGTCGTACAGCGAGGCGTTGGCCACGTCCAGGGCCGTGAGCTCGGCGATCAGGGTCTGGAACTCGAAGATGGCCTGGAGGGTCCCCTGGCTGGCCTCGGCCTGGTAGGGGGTGTAGGCGGTGGCGAACTCCGGCCTCGAGATCACCGCCTGCACGGCCGCGGGGATGAAGCGCCGGTACACCCCGCCGCCCCGGAAGCAGAGGCGATCCTCGTACACGAGGTTGCGGGCGGCCAGCCGACGGAGGCTGGCCGCCGTCTCCAGCTCCGACAACCCGGGCGGGAGGTCGAGCCGCTCGAGCCGCACCGCCGTCGGCAGGTCGACCAGCAGTTCCTCCACCGAATCGACGCCGAGCGCCCGCAACATCGCCTCCCGGTCCTCCGGCGAGTGAACCAGGTAGGCGGCCGAGGGTCCATCCGGGAGCGAGGCGTCCGGGCGAACCGCCGCCTCCGGCGCCGCGCTCCCCCCCGGTCCGCCGGCGGCAGCGTCCCGCACCCTCCGGCCGACGTCGTCCCCCGGCCTCAGCGCTCCGGCTCCCGAGCGGACGACCCGCGCTCCTCCGGCCGCGTGGCCTCCCCCTGTGTGAGTCGTCGGTAGCCCTCCTCGTCGAGCAGCCCGGGCCCGAGCTCGCCGCTGACCCGGATCCGGATCAGCCAGCCCTGTCCGTACGGGTCCTGGTTCACGCGCTCGGGGTGATCGTTCAGGGCCTCGTTCACCTCGAGCACGGTCCCGGCCACCGGGCAGTAGAGATCGGAGGCCGCCTTCACCGACTCGATCACCCCGAAGGTGTCACCCGCCGCCAGGTGCCGACCCACGCGGGGCAGCTCGAGGAAGACCACGTCCCCGAGCTGGGCCTGGGCGAAGTCGGTGATGCCGACCGTGGCCACCCCGTCGTCCACGGTCACCCACTCATGGGTCTCGGTGTAGTAGCGCTCCGCCACGCGTGTCGTCCTCCTCGGCCGTGATCCCCGGGGCGGCGCCGGCGCCCGGCTGCGGGCGCACGACCCGGCCCGGGCCGGGGCTCGCGCCGGGCCGTGTCCCGGAGGGTACCGTCCCGCGGTAGAAGGGGAGGGGCACGACCTCGGCCGAGCCCCGCCGGCCGGCCAGGTCGAGCTCCACCCGGGCGCCGACCGGGGCCGTTCCCGCTTCCACCAGCGCCATCCCGATCCCCGCCCCCAACCAGAAGGAATAGGTCCCGCTCGTCACCGAGCCGATGGACCGTTCCTCGCGGCGGACGATGGCTCCGGCGCGAGGAACGATCCGGTCGCGGGCGATGAGCCCGATCAGGTTCCTGGCCGGCCCCCGGTCGCGGATCCGGCGCAGCGCCTCCCGGCCCAGGAAGGGGCCCTTGTCCAGCTTCACCACCCAGCCCAGGCCGACCTCGTACGGGTTGGTGGTCTCGTCCATGTCGTGACCGTACAGGCGCAGGCCGGCCTCGAGCCGGCAGACGTCCCGCGCGGCCAGGCCGCAGGGACGCGCGCCCGCCTCGACCAGGGCGTCCCAGACCTGCGCCGCCCGGGCCGCGGCGACGAACAGCTCGAAGCCGTCCTCACCCGTGTAGCCGGTCCGGGAGATCAGCACCTCGACCCCGGCCACGGCCGTCCTGGCCACACCGAAGCGGGGCAGGGACCCCGGCTCCACGTCCCCCGCCGGCAGCAGGGTCCGGGCCGAGGGACCCTGGAGCGCGATCAGGCTGAGCTCCTCGGTGCGATCGACGACCTCGACCCCGGCCGGGGCGTGGGCTCGCATCCACTCCAGGTCCTTGCCGCGATTGGCGGCGTTCCCCACCACCCGCCATTCCCCCTCGAGCCGATACACGACCAGATCGTCCACGATGCCGGCGTCCGGGCGACAGCTCAGGTCGTACTGGGCCCGGCTCGAGGTCAGGCGGGAGAGGTCGTTGGTCACCAGGCGCTGGAGGAAGGCGCCGGCGCCGGACCCCAGCACGTCGAAGCGACCCATGTGGCTGACGTCGAAGAGCCCGGCGCCGGCGCGCACCGCCTGCTGCTCTTCGCGGACGGACGTGTACTGCAACGGCATCTCCCAGCCGGCGAACTCCACCATCCGGGCGCCGGCCGCGAGGTGACGGCCGTACAGCGGCGTCCGCTCAGCCATCCTCCGACGCTCGCCCGCCCCCCGGCCGGGGCTGCCCGTCATCCCGGGGGACGATCTCGACGTCCTCCTCTTCGAGGTACTGGACCAGATCCTCGTCGTACCTGCGCCTGGCCTCGGTCACCAGCTCCCGTATGGCCACGGTCCGTTGCAGGGACCATTCCAGCCTGGCCGCCATCTCCACGTCGCTGCCCTGGCGGCCCAGCTCCCGCCGCAGGCTGATCTCCGCCTGCTCGTACTCGTCGGCGGCCTGCAGGAGCATCTCGGCGTCCCGGACCTGGCGCCGCTCCTCGCTCAACGCCTGGTCCATGCGGAGCGCCACCTGCTCGCGGGCGAAGCGCTCGAAGTCGGATGCCCCGCTGGCGTGGAAGGCGCCGATGGCCTCCAGCAGCCCGATGGTCCCCTCCTGGAACAGGTCGCCCTGGCTGAGCCCACGGCCGGCCCGCTCCTCGGCGGCGCTGGCCACCCAGTCGAGGTGGGCCCGGGTGAGCCGCTCCCGGGCCTTCCCGTCCCCCGAGCCAGCCGCCTCCAGCAGGCGTCGGTGCTCATCGACACCGAGGGGCAGGGCCGCCGCGTTCGCCACCGTCCGCGCGCTCTCGGCATCCGAACGGCGAGGGGACGGGTCCCACCGGGCTCGAGGTGTCATCGCGCTAATTCTAGGCGGCCCCCTGTGGCGCTCCCGGCCGTCCCCTCCAGCCGGCGCCTTCCCCCTCGATCCGAGCGCAGAAATGTAAAACGTGGAACATTTCACGGCTGAGTTGTTCGTGGCTGGATCCGCGCTGGCGCAGGACTGGTTCCTGCTGCTGCCCCTCCCGGTCATCCTCCTGGCCAA
>JAJPKS010000199.1 GCA_021323605.1 Bacillota bacterium
ACCCGATGCGCTTCTCCGAGACCCCGGTACGCCGGGACCGGGCCGCTCCGCGCTTCGGCGAGGACTCGGAGACGGTGCTGCGCGAGCTGGGATGCTCGGAGGAGGAGGTGCGCCGCCTGGTCGGAGAGGGGGTGGTGAAGACCCCCGCCTCGGTGGCGGGCTCAGGCCGGACCGTTTGAAGGAGACGGGCCGAGCCCGGAGGCTCCCCTACCCGGCGGGCACCGGCCCGAGGAGGAGGCCGTCCAGAGGCGGGGCTCCCTCCTCGTCGAGGAGACCTCGGCCCGAGGTGCGAAGGCGGTGGCGTCGCTCCCCGTGCCGGGGGATCAGGTCACGTCCCGGAGGCGGAGGAGCAGCGCGCTGACCGCCACCGCGGCGAGGCAGTACAGGCAGAGCACCAGCGTCGCCTCGGTCGCGCCGATGGTCGCGGAGGTGGCGCCGGGACCGCTGGTAAAGGAGGCGGCCAGGGCCTGGGCGTTCTGGCCCGGGAAGAAGCGCTCCACGCTTCGTACCACCGCGCTCCCGAGCGCGCCCAGCACGTTGAACACGAGGCCCTCGATGATGAAGGAGTAGGCGAGGCCCAGTCCGAGGGCGAGCGCCGACTGTCGGAACAGGAAGGCCATGGCCATGCCGAACAGGCCCCACCAGCCGTCGATGAAGACCGCCGCCGCCATGGCCCGCACTACCTCCCAGACCCCGGGCCAGCGGATGGCGGCACCGTCGATCAGGGCCAGCACCGCGCTGCTGCCGGCGGCGGCCGCGAAGACCATCAGCACGTAGACCACCAGCGTGGCGTAGAGGACCACGATCCTGGCCGCCAGGTTGTGAAGGCGACCCGGTCGCTGGGTCAGGATCGTCTTGAAGGTTCCCCAGCCGTACTCGCTGCCCACCAGCAGCACCCCGAGGATGAGGGCGATGGGCCCGGCCAGGCCGCCCCCGCCCAGCGCGTCGCCGACGAAGTGCGCCGGATACAGGAGCTGTTTGAGCTGCGTGGGCGAGGTGCCGGGGCCGAAGCGAGTGCCCGGTGGCGGGTGTGAGAGCACGGCCCAGGGCAGGGCGTAGCCGAACGCCACCAGCACGCTCACCAGGACGCCGGCCAGGACCCAGACCGCCGGGCGCTTGCGCGTCTTCAGCCATTCGGCCCGGATCGAGTTGAACAGATCGTGCACGGCTACAGGCCTCCCTCTCCGCCGGTGAGTTCCAGGAAGACGTCCTCGAGGGAGCGTTCGGCGGCCCGGACCTCCGACACCGCGACCCCGGCGAGCACCAGCTCCCGGTTGATCTCCGCCGCTCGCTCGCTGCCCGCGCGGAGGACGAAGCGCCCGTCCACGTGGGCGACGGCGTCGGCCCCGAGCATGCGCTCCAGCACCTGCCCGGCCCGGTCCACGGGCTGTGCCCGGATCCACAGCCTTCGGACCCCTCCGCGCAGCTCATCGATGGTGCCCTCGGCGATGAGGCGGCCGTGCTGGATGACGCCGATCCGGGTGCAGATCTGCTCCACCTCCCCGAGCAGATGGCTGGCGAAGAGCACCGTGCGCTGGCCCACGGCCAGGCGCCGGATCAGCTCCCGCATGTCGGCCATGCCCTGCGGGTCGAGGCCGTTGGTGGGCTCGTCCAGGACGAACAGGTCCGGTTCCTTCAGGAGCGCCGCCGCCACCGCCAGGCGCTGCTTCATGCCCAGGGAGTAGGTTCCATAACGATCCCGTGCCCGGGAGGTGAGTTCCACCGTGTCCAGCGCCGGGCCGATTCGCCGCCGGTCCAGCCCACAGGAGCGGGCCAGCGCCAGCAGGTTGTCGTACCCCGATAGGTACGGGTAGAAGTTCGGCGTCTCGATCAGCCAGCCGGTGCGGGCCAGGCTCCCCGGGCTTCCCGGCCGGTGACCGACCACCAGCGCCGATCCGCTGGTGGGCCGGACCAGGCCGGCCAGGATGCGGAGCGTCGTGGTCTTCCCGGCTCCGTTCGGGCCGAGGAAGCCATACACCTCACCACGGCGGATGTGCAGGTCGAGGCCCTCCAGGGCCCGGACGGTTCCGTAGCGCTTGCTGAGGCCGCGGGCCTCGACGATCGGCTCACTCGACGGCATCGTTCCCTCCGTCTCGACAACGCGGGTGGTGGGCGCGGCGGTCGCGGGGCGGGCGGCGAGCCCTACCGGGGCGCCGACCGTTACCATGTCGAGGTGGTGGGGCGGACGGCGGCATGAACCCCTCCACCGACCCCGCATCTCGAACCCGCCTCTCACCTGTCGGTCTGGAGGGAGCGTGATGAGCGGAAGCCAGCTTCCGAGCGTGTGGATCAACGAGCTGACGTGGCAGGAGGTCGATGCCTACCTGCGGCGGGAAAGCCGGATCGTCCTGCTGCCCGCCGGCACCACCGAGCAGCACGGTCCGGCCGGCCCGTGTGGACTGGACACGTACGTCGCGATTGCCCTGGCGGAGGACGTGGCGCGTCGCAGCGGTGTGCTGGTGGCTCCGCCCCTCTGGTATGGAGACTCGTCTCACCATGGCGCCTTTCCCGGCACCATCACGCTGCGGACCGAGACCTTGATGCTCGTTGTCCGTGATGTGTGTCGGAGTCTTGCTCGGCATGGTTTCGATCGGATCGTCATCATCAACGGGCACAAGGGGGCCAACCTGCCGGCGTTGACCTCGGCGGTCAGAAATCTCCACGAGGAGGAGCTCCCGCAGGTGCTCTTCGCCGTTGCCGATCCCCTGCATCTCGCCCGCTCGGTGGCGGCGCGGATCAAGGATGCGCGGGAGCATCATTCCGGCGAGCTGGAGCTGTCCGAGATCTACCACAAGTTCCCGCACCTGATTCGCACCGACCGCCTCACCCACGAGGCGATCGACTTCGACGGCATCTTCGGAGGGTTCGTCGGCAACGATCTCTTCGGTCCCGGCCCCGACGGGGTCGAGGTCGTGTGGTCGAGCCGGGAGCAGCGAGCGTTCACCGCCGATGGAAGCTTCACCCCTTCGGCCGGCGTCTCGGCCGACAAGGGGAAACGGTATCACGACCATATGGTGGATCGACTCTGCCAGTTCGTCGACTGGCTGCGTTCCTATCGGGGGCCGATTGGCCGCGTTCCTCAGCCGGCGGAGGCGCCTCGGTGACGAACGGTGGGCCGGCTGCTCTCGGCGATCCCGGGGCCGGCACACGATCGATCCGCCATGTACGACCGACGTGACGTCGCCGTCGACATCCGGGTTCCGCTCGGACGCCCGCCTCGAGAGCTGGCCGATTTCATCGCGCGCTGTGAGCGGGCGGGCTTCGACGGCGTCGGCATCCATGATCACCATCAAACGGGTTGGGATGCGTACGTCGTCATCGCCCTCGCGCTGAGCCGGACCAGCCGACTGCGGGTGTATCCGGCGACGTCGAATCCGGTCACCCGGCATCCGCTCGTTCTCGCCGCCCTCGCCAACTCTCTGGCCGATATCGCTCCGGGACGGAGTATGCTCACGCTCGCGACGGGTTTCCGGTCGGTTGAGGCGGCAGGGGTGCGGAGCGCCAGCCGAAGCGAGCTTCGTTCGGCGGTCGCGGCCGTGCGCAGCCTCCTGGCCGGAGAGCCGGTCCAGTTCGGCGAGACCGTGACCACGATGAGGAACCGGGCGGAGACGGTACCACCGGTCTGCGTGCTCGCCTCGGGGCCGCGTCTCCTCGAGCTGGCGGGAGAGGTGGCGGACGTCGTGATGATGCTGGTGGGCCTGCACCCGGCCGCAGTCGCGGCCGCACGCGAGCACGTCCGCGTCGGGGCCATGAGGGCCGGTCGCGACCCGGCATCGATACGCGAGATGTTCATCGTGCCTACGGCCGTGGATCGCTTCGAGTCGGCTCGCGAGTGGCCGAGGAGGTGGTTCCGCCCAGGACGTCCCTTCCTCACCTATCCCAGCCTCTCGAACCTGCACTGGCTGCGTATGGCGGGCATCGACCTCGACCCGGATCACCATCCCCTGGACATCCCTCCGGAGCTGGCATCGCGGATCTGCGAGGCGTTGGGGCTGTTCGGGCCACCCGAGCACTGTGCCGAGCGACTGCTGCGCGCGCGAGAGGAGGCCGGCGTGCAGCACGTCTTCCTCTTCCCATCGCATACGAGCGAGTCGGCCTACGAGCTGCCCGAGGCCGAGCTGGCGGCGTTCGCCCGGGTCATCCGTCCCCGGTTGCGCGCCCGCACGGGAGAGGGTCAGGGGTAGGCCGAAACCGGTTCGCGACCTCCGCCGGTCGTGCGCAGCGACCGACGCGGACCTCCTCCGCGTCGTATCGTTCGCCGAGCTGCGCCGCGGAGTCGAGCTCATGCCGGCCAGTCGTTGCCGTGGGATGCTCGCGGTCTGGATCGAGAACGATCTCGCGGCACGGTTCGATGGCCGAATGCTCGACATCGACCGACGCGTCGCGGATGCATGGGGCCGGACCACGGCATCCAGCCGGCGAAACGGAACGGGGTTGGGCGCGATGGATGCGTTCTTCGCCGCCACGGCAGCGGCGTACGGTCTGACGCTCGTCACCAGAAACACCAGGCACGTCGACCGGCTTGGGGTTCGACTGCACGATCCCTGGGAGGACGGATAGGTTCCTCGAGAGGTGGTGGCGGGCACGTGGACGGCACATGGGCTCCAGATCGATGCCAGGCCACGACCCGTGGGCGCGGTGCGGCCCGAATTGGATGGGGTGGTGCCGAGAGGGGGAGTCGAACCCCCACACCCTTGCGGGTAGTGGTTTTTGAGACCACCGCGTCTGCCGGTTCCGCCATCTCGGCGCGGATTCAGCTCCCGAGCCTCGCCGTATATTTTCCCGCCCTGGCCATGTGGGCTGCGCGAGCCCACCGTCCCCGCCCGGGCCTCGTCGCCTGAGGGGGGAGCGTCTCGCACCGTCCGGCCGGTCCTGTCGGCTCCCACCTGAATCCCGGTGGCGTTCGGATGAATCCCGATGGCGTTCGGAGCCGCCATGGTCCGCGCGAGGGCCGTGGAATGCCAGCCGAGTGGCAACGGCTTCAGGTGCCGGGCCTCGGCGAGGCCGATCGTGACCCTGAGCGCATGGTTCGCCACGGCGCCGGACGCAAACGGTCGGATCCGGGCGTCGGGGTCGCCGTGTCGGTCGGGACGGCGACCCCGCTCGGCGCGGTCACGCCCGCCGGCGCTGTCCGTCCCAGCTGCTCGACCCCCGGTGGGCCAGGGCGCTGGCGATCGTCATCTTCATCGTGGTCTACGGGCTCATCGCCACCGAGAGGGTGAACCGGATGGTGGCCACCCTGGTGGGCCCTGACCTCGTACTCCTCCTGCGGCTGGTGAGCGCCGCCGATGCCTTCCCATCCGAGAAGTCCGGCATCGATCGGAAGGTGATCCTCCTTCCCCGAGCATGATGGTCATCGCCGGTGTGTTCCACCGACCCTCGGTGGTCGCGCTCCCTTTCTCCACCGATCTCCACCGGCGACCCCCGGACCTGGGCGGCGTCGGATCATCCGCGCTCTCGCCTCAGCGCTCGTCCTGGGGCGGCGGGTAGATGAAGCCCACCACCGGCACCTGACCGGGGCGGATGGTGCGCTGGTCGACCACCCCCCAGGCCACGTAGTTCATCTCCGAGACCGTCCAGGAGCCGTCGGCGTTGACCGCCACCACCAGGGCCACGTGGCCGTAGCCGCTCTCCCGGGTGACCATGATCGCGCCCACCCGGGGGGCCTGCCCCTCGGGGTAGTAGGGCCGGGCGTTGGCCCACCACTCGATCGCGTTCCCG
>JAJPKS010000205.1 GCA_021323605.1 Bacillota bacterium
GGCCACCGGGATCCCGAACTTCACCCAGGGCAACATCGCCACCTTCGGCACCTTCGTCGCCTACCTGCTGGCGGTGCGCAGCGGCCTGCCCCTGGGGCTGGCCATCCCGCTCGGGTTCCTCGCCACCGGGGCGCTCGGGGTGGTCATCTACCTCGGCGGCATCCTGCCCCGGGGTGAGGCCGGCACCCTGAACCTGGCCATTCGCACGCTCGCCGTGTACCTGCTCCTGTTCGCGGTGATGAACCTGTTCTGGGGGGTGGGCCAGCCCTTCGCCTTCCCCCACTTCCTGCCCGGCACGGCCGTGGCCGTGGGCGGCGTCCGCGTCAGCTTGATCTCGCTGCTCACGGTGGGGGTGGCGGTGGTGCTGGCCGTCGCCTTCTGGCTGGTCTACAACCACACCACCACCGGGCTCCTGCTCCGCGGCATCGCCGACCGGCCCGAGGTGGCGCGCCTCCTGGGAGCCGATACCCGCCGCCTGAGTGCGCTGGCCTGGCTGCTCGCCGGCCTGGTGGCGGTGGTGGTCGGGCTGCTCACGGTCCCGGCCGCTCTGCTCTCCACCGACATGATGGACAACTTCCTGCTCTACGCCTTCACCGCCGCCCTTCTGGGGGGCATGACCAGCCTGCCCGGAGCCTTCGTCGGGGGGGTGGTGGTGGGCGTGGTCTCGAACGTGGTCACGGCCTTCCGCGGACAGGAGTTCTCCATCCTCGCCATCTTCGCGCTGCTCATCGTGACGCTCCTGGTACGTCCCAACGGCATCTTCGGACACGACGTCGTGGAGCGGCTGTAGCCGTGCGCACGAACGTCCTGAACGGTGGGCGACGCTCCTCATGAGGGAGGGGGGAAGGAGTGGGGGCGCGGGCCGAGCCCGTGCCCGATGGGCTCATCGCGGCCGCCGGTCGCCCCGGCGGCCCGCGGTGGGTCCCACCGTCCCGGCGGCCCGTTCCGGGGTGAGTGCCAGGGAGGGCGCGAATGTGGCTGGCGGCTAAGGCCCACGGCCACACCCTGCCGGTCGCACTGCTGATCCTCGCCGCCCTGGCGCTGGTCGGCCTGCTCCCCCTGAACGCCGGGCTCCGCTACGTCGTCATCCTCTCCATGTGCTGGGGGATCGCGGCGGTCGGCCTCGACGTCTTCTCCGGCTACCTGGGTCAGGCCAACTTCGGCCAGTTCGCCTTCGTGGGCATCGGCGCCTACGCGATCACCGCCCTCCGTTCCGAGGCCCACCTGGGGGTACTGCCCTCGCTCGCCATCGCCCTCGCCTTCGTGGCCGTGCTGAGCGCCGTCATCGGCAGCGCCATGGTCCAGCTCCGCCACTTCGGGGCGGTGCTGACGACCTTCTTCTTCGCCTTCGTCCTCTACAACGTCCTGGGCGGGAACGCCCTCGACCCCATCACCCACTCCGAGACCGGCCTGCCCGTCCCCCCGCTCTCCTGGGGGCCGCTCGACCTCACCGCCAACGGCCCCTGGCTCTACTGGCTGGCCTGGGTGATGCTGCTGGCGGCGGTGGTGCTCTCGTCGAACTACGCCAACAGCCGTGCCGGCCGGGCGCTCCGTCTGCTCAAACAGAGCGAGCCGGTGGCGGGGACGCTGGGGGTCCGGGTGCGGCTGACCAAGCTGTGGGCCTTCGTCTTCTCGGCGGTCCTGGCTGCGGCGGCCGGTCTGCCGCTCTCGCTGGCCTACGGCTACCTGGCCCCCGAGACCTTCGACCCCAGCCAGTCGATCACGCTCTTCGCGATGCTGGTGGTGGGCGGCATCGGCAGCCTGGCTGGCCCGCTCATCGGGGCGCTCATCTTCACCGCCCTGCCCCAGCTGATGCAGGGCGCGGGCGCCGCCGAGGCGCTGATCTTCGCCCTGATCTTCCTCGCCTTCCTGATCGTCCTTCCCGACGGGATCTTCGGCCTGGTCGACGCCGGCTGGCGCCGCCTCCTCTCTCGCCTCCCCTCCCGCTGGGGCCGGCCCTGGCGCCCGGCGGCCGAGAGGGGCACGCTCCGGGGCGGGGGTGCCGGCGCCACCGTGGATAGGCGACCGGCGACCGGGACGTCGGTGCGGGAGCAGGCGCTGGTGGTGGAGGACGTGAGCGTGGTGTTCGGCGGTGTCCGGGCCCTGGACGGGGTCAGCTTCCAGGTCCGGGCCGGCACCATCCACGCCCTGGTCGGTCCCAACGGGGCCGGGAAGACCACGCTGTTGAACTGCGCCAGCGGGCTGCTCCGTGTCACCTCGGGACGGATCCTGGTCGACGAGATCGACGTCAGCCGCAGCCCCGCCCACGTCATCCGCGCCCGCGGCGTCTCCCGAACCTTCCAGAACCCTTCGCTGGTGCCCGACCTCACGGTCCTGGACAACGTGGTCCTCGGCCTCTACGGGAGCCGGCGCTGGAGCCTGCTGCGCGACCTGGCCGGGAGCTGGGCATCGCGGCGGCGCCAGGCAGAGGTCATCGGCCTGGCCTCGGCAGCGTTGCAGCAGGTGGGGCTGCCGGAGGAGCGCTGGCAGGCGCAAGCCGGTGACCTGAGCCTGGGTGAGCAGAAGGTGGTCGACGTGGCCCGGGCCATCGCCGGCGGGGCACACCTGCTCATGCTCGATGAGCCCACCTCGGGACTGGGGGACCAGGAGATCCAGCGCGTCGCCGAGCTGCTCAAGCGGCTGCGCGGGGAGCATGGCCTGAGCATCCTGGTGGTGGCCCACAACGTGGGCTTCATCCAGGAGATCTCGGACACCGTGACCGTGCTCGACTTCGGCAAGGTGATCGCCGAGGGGGACCCCGACCGGGTGATCGCCGACCCCGAGGTGATGACCGCCTACCTGGGTGTGGCCCGGGCGGTGTGACCGGCCGCCGTCGGTGCCTCAGGTCGGCACCGGCACCTGGAGGAAGACGCCCTGGCGGCGCAGCTCCTCCTGGACCTCCCGGACGTCCACCCGGCGCGGGGGCACGCCCCGGGCCACGGCCACGGCCGCGGCCACCCCGGCCGCCTGGCCGGTGACCCAGCACTGCGGGATCTCGCGCAGGAAGATGTGGGACTGGGCATCGCTGGCGATGGTGCGCCCGGCCGCGAGCAGGCCCTCGAGCCGCTCGGGGAGGAGGCTTCCGAGCGGGATCGAGACGCTGGGGAAGGCGGGCGAGAGGCTCGGGCTGACGCCCACCTCGTCCTCGTAGACCACCCCCCGCTCCCATTCGTCGCGGAGGATGGGCCGGACCCCGACCAGCCGGCGCGTGTGCCGGACGCCCACCTGGGAGGCGGTCTCCAGGACCCAGGCCTTCTCGAATCCGGGCGCGTGACGGCGGTAGAGCTCCAGCAGCTGGAGCATGCGCCGGCGGGACTCCAC
>JAJPKS010000221.1 GCA_021323605.1 Bacillota bacterium
ACTCCCCCGGCCGGATGTCCAGGTCCAGACCCGAGAACACCGGCGTCGAGCCGTAACCGGCGACCACCCCGCGGAGTTGTATCGCACCGAGAGGGGCTCGCCCTCCCACCTGTCGTTGCGTATTGCCACGACGCGCGAAGTCAGGCATGGATGAATCTCCTAAGCCCCTGTCTACCCCCCATGGACACTGCCGTCCGGCAGAATAGCGCACCGACCCACGCTTTGCCACCGTTGGTTCGTCGGAAGGGCCGATCCGATCTCCCCTCCGCCTGAGCGGGAGGCACCGACCCGGCGCCGGCCACCGGGCCCGGAGCGGTCCGTGGTATCGTGCATCTCAAGAGAACGAGGGGAGTAGCCTCCCGCGCCGGCCCCGTCAGGACGGTGGTCCCCCACCCGGGGCGGCGGCGGCCCCGGCCGTGGCAAGACCTCTTCAGCGTCCGATGACCGGAGGCCGTTGCCATGAATTCCTCTCAGATCGTCCGCCCGACGCGGTGGCGCGAGTGATTGGCGCCGTATCACCTCGCCCACCGTTGGCGCGCTTTGCCTCGACCCCTGCGGCGCGCGACCGCGGCCGCCGTCGGCAGCGTGCTCCTCGCCGCCGGGCTGATCATGCTGGTCGTTCCGGGTCCGGGGCTACTGACCCTGGCCCTGGGGATGGTGGTGCTGGCCACCGAGTTCGCCTGGCCGCGCCGCCTCTTGCGCCGGCTGGCCGCGCGGCTGCCGTTGGGACGGCTCCACGCCGGCTGGCTCGGTCCTGATCGCCCCGGCCGGGAGGAGGGAGACCACCGCCGCTGAGGCGGGGTCCGTACGAGGTCGCTTCCGTGCTGGATGCACCGCTGTGGCTGTGGGCGGCCACCGTCGCCCTGGTGCTGGGCCTGATCGGCTTCGAGCTGGTCCGGAGCATGGCCCGCCCCGGCGAGATCGGGCTGGCCGCCGCCGCGGTCCAGTCGACGGCGTACATCCTGGTCGCCCTCGCCTTCGGACTGGTGGTCCTCCGGTGGGGCGGCCCTCAACCCGCCGTCGCCTACCTGACCGGCTGGCTGGTCGAGAAAAGCCTCTCCGTGGACAACCTGTTCGTGTTCGTGATCGTCATGCAGACCTTCGCCGTGCCACCCAGGCTCCAGCCCCGAGTGCTCATGGCCGGCATCGCCGGGGCGCTGGTGCTGCGGGGGGCGCTCATCGCCGTCGGTGCCGCCGCCCTGGGGGCCTTCTCCTTCACCTACCTCATCTTCGGCCTCTTCCTCCTCTACACGGCGGTGGGCCTCATCCGCCATCGCAACGACGACCCCGAGGTCGGCAGTCCCTGGCTGGTGCGGGCCGTGGGCCGCTTCCTGCCCGTCGCCTCCGGCGATCATGGCGACCGGCTGGTGGTCTCCGTGAACGGGCGTCGACACGCCACCACGCTGCTGCTGGCGATGGCGGCCATCCTCTCCGTGGACCTGCTCTTCGCCCTGGACTCCATCCCGGCCGTGTTCGGGGTGACCAGCTCGCCCTTCATCGTCTTCGCTGCCAACGCCTTCGCCCTGCTCGGGCTGCGGGCGTTGTACTTCCTCGTCTCCGGCCTGCTCGACCGGCTGGTCTACCTGTCGGTCGGTCTGGCCGTGATCCTCGGCTTCGTCGGGCTCAAGCTCGTCCTGCAGTGGGCGGCATCGTTGAGCGAGGTCATACCCCACCTCCCGGTGAGCCTCTCCCTGGCCTTCGTCGTGGCCACGTTGCTGATCACCATCCTGGCCTCGCTCTGGCGCGTCCGCCGCGACCCGACCGCCCGGGCCCACGCCGGCGATCCCTACCGGCGCCGCCGTCCCAGAGGGGAGCGAACCGAATCGCGGTGAGCCGGGATCGCGTGCGGATCGGCCCTGGCCGGATCAGGGGGCCGGCAGGCGCACGTCCAGAACGGCGCAGCCTCCGCAGTCGACCGTCTCCAGGGCCCAGGCCAGGGCGTCGCCCAGCTCGGCGGGCGATTCCACCACGGCTCCGTCGCCGCCGCAGGCCCGAGCCAGCAAGGTGTGGTCGAGGCTGGGTCGCAGGTCGGTCTCGGGAAAGTCGCTCCGGCGCGTCGCCGCCCCCTCCGGGTACAGGTTCATCACCGGCAGCCGTGAGGCCCGGTAGGAGCCGTTGTTCAGCACCACGGCCACGAAGGGCGCACCCGCCCGCCGGGCCGACCACAGGGCCGCATTGGGCACCGCGAACTGGAAGCTGCCGTCGCCGCAGACCGCGACCACCGGCGCCTCGGGGCGGGCCAGCTTGGCCCCCAGCGCTCCGCCCACCGCCCAGCCCAGGCTGGGGGCGCCGGAGGAGAAGTACCGGCCGGGTTGGCGACCGACCTGCCTGACCAGCGCCGGGCGGTTGGTCACCGCCTCCTCGAGCACCACCGCGTCCCGGGGCAGGGATCGATCCAGGGCGGCCAGGGCGGCGTCGGCCGCGTCCTCGGGCCGATCCGAGGCCGCCCGCCGCCGCCAGCCCTCGCGTACCTCGACCAGCTCGGCCGCGACCCGCTCCCGCCTGGCCTCCCAGCGCCGGCGTCGCTCGGGGGTGGCCAGACCCTCCAGCGCCCGCTCCAGCGCGGGCAGTGCCAGCCGGGTGTCGGCGGTGAGGGGGAGGTCAACCGGGAACGACCAGGTGGGCATGCTCGGCTTGGCCGGGTCGATGTCGATCTGGAGGATGGTGGCGTCCGCCGGAGGGGAGACGAAGGCGGGGATCCAGGGCACCTCGACGTCCAGGAGCAGGATGACGTCGGCTCGCCGCAGCAGCTCCTCGTGGGTGCCGGCGTAGAGGGGGTGGTCGGAGGGGAGGTTGAGGCGGTCGCGCTGGTCCAGCACCGGCGCCCCCAGGAGGTCGGCCAGCCGGGCCAGGACGGCGACGTTCTCCGGGTGGGCCCCCGTGCGGGCGCTGACGATCACCGGCCGCTCGGCCTCGGCCAGCCGTTCCGCCACCTCGGCCAGGGCGGTGGGGTCGGGGGCGGGCGGTGACGGTGGCCGCAGACGGGAGGGTAGTGGCCCGGCCGGGTCCATCAGCGCCTCCCGCGGAAGCATGACGTAGGCCATTCCCTGGGGGGATGCCTGCGCCACCTGGAAGGCGCGGCGGACGATCGTGCCCAGCTCCCGGCCCCGGGGAACCTCCATGGCCCACTTGCCGTAGGCGCGCATGACCGCAGGCTGGTCGAGCTGCTCCTGGGGCCAGTGGATGGTCGCGTCACGATGACCGGGGACGTCGGTCGTCACCGTGTAGGGCGCACGGCCAGCGAACACCACCACCGGGGTGCGGTTGCGTTGGGCGTTGTGGAGGGACCCCCCGAGGTTGAGGGTGCCCGCGTCGACGTGCACCATCACCGCCTGCGGCCGCCCGGTCAGCATGTGGTGGGCGATGGCCGAGGAGAGGGCGACGTGCTCGTGCACGCACAGCACCGATTCGGAGTGTGGCCCTCCTCCTGCCCGGGCCGCGGCCAGGGCCTCCTGCACGGGGGCGGTGTCGGTGCCGGGGTTCATGAACAGGTGCGTCACCCCCTCGTCCGCGAGCAGCTCGATGAGCCGGCGGGCGGCGTCGGTCGACGGGAGTTCGTCTCCGGACGTCGGGCGGTTCGGCATCGTCGTCCCTCCTCAGACTTTCTCGATCACCCTCGTCACCATGATGGGGGATTCCGGGCTCGCCTCGGCTTTCGCCCCGGCACCCCCTCGACCGGAGGATGGCGCAGCCGGACCAGGGGCGCCGTTCGCGGCACCGTCGCCGGCCCTCGGTGGATGGGCGGGAAGGTGGTCGGCCGAGCACAATGCGGATGATGTTGCTCGGCGACCTGGTGGCGGTGTCGAGGGCGGTGGCAGGCACCTCGTCGCGCGGGGGCAAGGTGGAGCGGCTGGCGACGTGCCTTCGCCGACTGCCGCCGGGGGAGGTGGCAGTGGGAGTCACCTTCCTCTCCGGCGAGACCCGCCAGCGCCAGGTCGGGGTGGGCCTGGCCGCCCTGCGTGACCTGCCCCCGGCGGCCACGATCTCGAGTCTCACCCTCTCCGAGGTCGACGCCGTCCTCGAAGGGATGGCTGCCTGCAACGGCTCCGGGGCGCAGGGTGAGCGGCGACGGCTGCTGGCGGAGGCGATGGGACGGGCCACCCTCGAGGAGCAGCGCTTCCTCTGCGGCCTCCTGCTCGGTGAGCTGCGGCAGGGAGCCCTGGAGGGGGTGATGGTGGAGGCGATCGCGCGCGCCGCCTCGGTGCCTGCTGCCCTGGTGCGGCGGGCGCTGATGCTGCGCGGCGACCTCGGCCGGGTGGCGGAGGCCGCCCTGGGCGGGGGAGAGGCCGGGCTGCGAGCCTTCCGTCTCGAGGTCGGCCGGCCCCTGCAGCCCATGCTGGCCCAGACGGCGATCAGCGTGGCCTCGGCCCTGGAGCGGGTGCGCCCGGCCGCTTTCGAGTGGAAGCTGGACGGGGTGCGGGTCCAGGTGCATCGCCTGGGCGGTGAGGTCCGGGTGTTCACTCGAAGCCTGGACGACGTCACCCCCCGCGTGCCGGAGCTGGTGGAGATGGCCGTGGCGCTGCCGGTGCGCGCCGTGGTGCTCGACGGCGAGGCCATCGCCCTGCGCGAGGACGGCCGGCCTCATCCCTTCCAGGTGACCGCGGGTCGGGTCACCAGCCGGCTGGGGGTTGAGCGGTTGCGCGCCTCGCTGCCCCTGACGCCGTTCCTGTTCGACGTGCTGCACCTCGATGGTGAGGACCTGATCGACCGGCCCGGGGCCGAGCGTCAGCACGCGCTGACGATGGCCGTCCCGGCGGAGCTTCGCGTGCCCCGGCTGGTCACCGACGATCTCACCGCCGCCACCGAGTTCCTCGATCGGGCCCTGGAGCGGGGCCACGAGGGGGTGGTGGCCAAGTCGCTCATCGCCCCCTACGAGGCCGGACGCCGTGGGGCGAGCTGGCTCAAGATCAAGCCGTGCCACACGCTGGACCTGGTCGTGCTCGCGGCCGAGTGGGGCCACGGCCGGCGCCGGGGGCTGCTCTCCAACCTCCACCTCGGAGCCCGCGACCCGCTCACCTCGGGCTTCGTCATGCTCGGGAAGACGTTCAAGGGGTTGACCGATGAGATGCTCGCCTGGCAGACGCGACGCCTCCTGGAGCTCGAGGTCGGTCGGGATGCCTGGACCGTCTACGTTCGCCCGGAGCTGGTGGTCGAGGTGGCGTTCGACGGGGTGCAGCGCAGCCCGCGCTATCCCGGCGGCTTCGCCCTGCGCTTCGCCAGGGTGCTCCGCTACCGACCCGACAAGCCGGCGGGAGAGGCCGACACCGTCGAGAGCGTCCGTGCCATCCACCTGCGCTCCGCCGCTCCCTGAGCCGACCCGCGGGCCCCGCCCGCGGTAGCGTCACGTGAGCATGGGCAAGGCCGACCGAGCGCTGTCGATGTCGGGTCGCCAGCGCGGAGGCGGGGCTGGCTTCGGGGCGCCGCCAGGTTCGGTGCGCCCGTGATCCAGGCGCAGGTCACTGGCTTCGTCGTCCTGCTCCTGGCGGCGGCCATCCTGGCCACGCTCGCCCGTGGCCTGCCGGTGCCGTACCTGACCCAGCTGGCCGTGCTCGGGGCCATCGCCTCCCCGCTGCTCGCCGGGCGGGCGCCCGTGCTCGACCACTCCCTCATCCTGTTCGTGGTCCTGCCCGGCCTTCTCTTCGAGGCCGCGTTCAACCTCGACTGGCGGCACCTGCGCGACAACCTGCTGGCGGTGGTGCTGCTGGCGACGGTCGGCGTGGCCGTGACCATGGTCGTGGTCGGCTCGCTGGGACACGTCGCCCTCGGCCTCCCCCTGGGGGCGGCCGTGCTCTTCGGAGCGGCGGTGGCGGCCACCGATCCGGTGGCGGTGGTGGCCACGTTCCGGCGGCTCCGGGTCCCGAGCCGGCTGGCCAACCTGATCGAGGCCGAGAGCCTGCTCAACGACGGGACCGGGGTGGTCGCCTTCTCCATCGCTCTGAGCGGCCTCGGGCTGGGCGTGGACGCCGTCCCCTCGGCCGGCTCCGTGCTCCTGGACTTCGTTCGACTGGCCTTCGGGGGGGTGGCGCTGGGGCTGGCGCTGGGTTTCGTCCTCTCCCGCCTGATCGGCTACGTCGACGATCCCCAGGTCGAGATCACGCTCACCGGGGCCCTGGCCTACGGCGGCTATCTCCTCGGCCAGGCGCTCCACGTGTCCGGCATCCTTTGCGTGGTGGCCGCCGGCATCGTGGTCGGCAACTACGGCCGACCCCGGGCCATGTCCGAGCGAACGCAGCAGCACGTCTCCGTGCTCTGGGGCTACGTTGCCTTTCTGCTCAACTCGGCGGTCTTCCTGCTCATCGGGGCTCAGGTGCCGTGGTCGGTCCTGGCCGCCAACCTGGGCGTCGTGGTGGCGGGGACGCTCCTGGTACTGGTTGCCAGGGCGGCCACCGTGTACACGCTGCTCGCGCTCCTCCATCCCCTGGGCAGACCCATCAGCTGGCGCTGGCAGCATCTGCTGGTGTGGGGTGGATTGCGTGGTACCGTCGCCGTCGCCCTACTCCTCAGTCTGCCCACCGGCGACGGCGTCCTGGTACAGGTTCGAGCCATGGTGTATGGGGTGGTCCTGGCCTCGATCCTGCTCCAGGGTGGGACCATCGGAATCGTCACCCGTGCGCTGCTCCCGCGGACACACGAGGAGGGCGCGAGATGACGCCGGCGCCAACCTGCCGATCCGGCGGTCGAGGCGGTCACGGATCTCGAATCGATTCGGCCCGGCGACCATCTCCCGGCGGTGGTCGTCTCCGAGGTCCTCTCGATCCGGGGTGACACGGCCGGCGCGGTGATGGGCCCGGGCTGCCGTCCCCTCGGCGGCGCTCGCGGCGGCGTCGTCGGCACGCCGGCAGCCCGGCCACTGCCACGGCCGTTCCGGCGTCTCCAGGGCCAGGATCAGCGCGTACCGATCGACGCCGGGCTCGCCTCCGGTGCCCATCCTTCGCTTCATCCGGGGGACGCTCGATGCTCCCGGCTCGGCCGCCCCCCGGTCGACGTTCGTGCCAGCGTGATCCTTCACGGTGGGAGTTACGAAACCCCGGCCGACCTCGACAGAGGCATGGCGAGGAAAGGCAGTCTGGTGGCCGGTCGGCAGCACCCACATGGCCCGTCGAGGACGGTGAAGGGACCCTGGATGGGCTGGATTGCAGGCCGAACGTGACCGTGGGAGGCCGGAATGGCTGCCCCTCCCTGGCCTCGCCCCGGGGCCGGGAGAGAGGATGGAATCCGGCTTCCCTGCACGCTTGAGTCGAATCCGGACGTCGTTCCGGGGGGAGATTTGTCCTACGATGTAGCCGTTCGTCGAGAACCGACGGAACACGGTTGTCATCTCGCCGGCAGGTAGGAGAACATCAGATGGCAGTGAGTCGAAGATCGCCCAAGACTCTCCGGATCGACGATCTGCGCCAGCACCTCGGCGACGAGGCCGTCGAGAAGCTGATCCGGGAGATCAGAGGCGGACCTGGACGCAGGAACGTGGCCGCGACGCGGGTCACACGGGAGCAGCTCGATCGGACGGTAGCGCTGGTCAACGGTCAGGCGGTGGGCGATGCCCGCCGGGCCTGGATCGGCACGGTGCCGGTGTTCCGGCTGTACTTCAGCGAAAGCCCGCAACGTCGCCGCTTCCTCAACGAGTGGGCGCAGAAGCTGCGCGACTCCCTGCCCGAGCACGGTCCACGGCGCCCGGGACGGCCACGCGGGAACGGCCTCGCCGAGGGCTGACCGGCCCGGGCGGCGGGACGTCGCCGGGCCTCGTCCCCCGACCCCCTTCCGGTCGCGCGTCCCGCGACCGGGTCACGGGTGCGACTTCAGCTGCTCCTTGAGTTTCAGGATCTCTCGGTCCAGCTTGTCCAGGGCCAAGTCGACGGCCTGCGACAGGTTCCGCCCGCTCTCGGTCGCGCGGACCGGCGGCAGGTGCGAAGCGACCCCTCGTACGGTGATCTCGACCACGTGCACCGGCTTCTCGCTGCGCCTGGCCTCCCGGTCGAGCTCCACCTCGGCCTCGACCAGGAGATCGAGGTGCCGGTCGAGGTGAGCCAGCTTCCGCTCGATCGACCGACGCAGGGGCTCGGGCACGGTTCGGTTGCGATCGCGAACGACGATCCTCATAGCTCCATCCTGACCCCAGGGAGGCGGCGAGGGGAGGGCTCTGGGTCACCCGGTGCCCGGGGCGATCACGGCGCCGATCGTGCCTCGAGCCATCTGCGTGGGTGCGAGATGCCGGGCGGGGGGGGGGCGCGCCTCGGACCCTCGGGCGTGGGCGTCGGGATCGGCAGGCTAAGCTGTAGGCACGCGCTGCTGTTGGCGCCGCTTCCCGGCCCGTTCGTCTAGTGGACTAGGACGCCGGCCTTTCAAGCCGGAAATCTCGGGTTCGAAGCCCGCACGGGCCACCACGATCCGTGCCGCCACCTTGTTCGTGCTCCGCCGCCGATGTGCAGCGCCGGACCTGCGGCTGACCTGCCCGGGGGGCCGGGCACCCACCTGAGCACGCGCAGCTGGCGGTCGAGGATGCCGAACCATCTCCGGGCTCGGTGGTCTGCGTTCGGTCATCGACGCGGGGTCTGTGAACGCATGCGGGCCCGGGCCGAGAGCCGGCCGTGGGGGCAGGGCGGTACGCTCCAGGGGCTGCGCCCGCCGGCTGACGGACCTCTGACTGCGGTAGCTTCGGGACGGCGGAGGGTCGCGGTCGTCTGGTGGTGGGCCTGCTCGTGGGCTTCGGCCGGCCGGGACCGCCGGTCGCAGCGGGCGTGCCGGCCGCGGCCCGAGAGGGCGATCTCGGGCGGACGGGCCCGCCCCAGGATGGAGGTAGACCATGGCGCAGACGATGGCCAGGCGGCGGCTGGGTGACTCCGGGATCCAGGTCTCGACGGCCGGGCTGGGCTGCAACAACTTCGGTGTGCGCCTGGACGCGGCGGCCGCGGCCAGGGTGGTGCACGCCGCTCTGGACCACGGGATCAACTTCTTCGACACCTCGGACAGCTACGGGATGGGGGAGAGCGAGCGCCACCTGGGGGCGGCGTTGAAGGGGCGACGAGAGCGGGCGGTGATCCTGACCAAGTTCGGCTCGTCCGCCTATCCCGACCATCCCGAGTGGCGGGGCGCCTCGCCGGAGCACGTGCGGCGGGCGATCGAGGGCAGCCTCCGCCGTCTGGGCACCGACTACGTCGACGTCTACGTGCAGCACTACCCGGACCCGGAGACGCCGATCGAGGCCACCCTGGAGGCTCTCAGCGCCCTGGTCGACGAGGGCAAGGTCAGGGCCATCGCCTGCTCCAACTTCGCCGGCTGGCAGCTGGCGGACGCCGACTGGACCTCCCGCACCCGGAGCCTGGCCCGGTTCGTCGCCGTCGAGAGCCACTACAACCTGCTCGAGCGCTCGGTCGAGCGGGAGGTGTTGCCCGCCTGCCGGCGCTTCGGCCTCTCCCTGATCCCCTACTTCCCGCTCGCCAGCGGGCTGCTGACCGGGAAGTACCGCCGGGACCAGGCCCCGCCCGAGGGGACCCGGCTGGCGCGCTTCCCTCGGCCCGAGCGCTGGCTCAACGATCGCAACTTCGCCGTCCTGGAGGCCCTGGAACGCTTCGCCGCCCAGCGCGGGGTGTCGACGACGGCGGTGGCCCTGGGCTGGCTGGCGGCCAAGCCTGAGGTCTGCTCGGTGATCGCCGGCGCCACCTCGCCCGAGCAGGTGGCGGCCAACGTGGAGGCGACCACCTGGTCGCCAAGCGAGGAGGACCTGGTCGAGCTGGATCACATCACCGGGGGCTGAGCCGCGCTCCGGGGCGGAGCCAACCGCGGGATCGCCGGGGTCATGCCGGGCCGTGACGCCGCGCCGAGCCTGATACCATCTCTAGCTCGCGGAGCGCTTCGAGCGGGTGTAGCACAATGGCAGTGCGGCAGCCTTCCAAGCTGTTGATACGGGTTCGATTCCCGTCACCCGCTCCAGCCGGGGCCGAGTGCCGGGATCGACCCCGGCGTCGCTTGGACCGGTGTGCCCTCGCCTCGACCGGGCCGAGCACGGGTCCCGGCGGGTTCGGGTGGCGATAGGGCCAGGACCGACGACCCCCGGCTGGGCTCTACCGAGCGGGGCACGGAGAAGCGGGCCATCGCGTAACGAGGCCAGGGGCGCGGCCCCGGTGCCGGTGCCACCGGCAGGCCCCTGACCGGCGCCGGCCACGCCTGGATCCGGCCTGCCGCCGGCGAGGGAGTCGGCCGGTTCCGGCTGTGGTTCCCGCCTCCGCCGTCCCCTTCACGGTCCCGGGCGGGGTACCCACCGGCGGTCTGCTCCGGGGGCTCGGCCGGAGTAGGGGAAGCGCCGTTGCCGCCATGGCGGCGACGGCCGTGTCCGAACTTGCTTCACCTCCCCGCTTCCCGGGGAGGGCCGTGCCATCGCGCCCGGGAGCGAAATCCGCCGATTGTGCCGTGGTCGGGAGCCGGGAACCGGCCCGGCCGCTGCAGCGGCCGAGCCGGTGGGCTGGCGGCCTCAGCGTTCCGGTGGAATCGGCTGTTTGGCCTGGAAGAGGTCGTCGGGGTCGTATCTGGCTTTGACGGCCTGAAGCCGCCGGGCCCGCTCCGGGCCGAAGAGGCGCACGGGGTGCACCCGCCGTTCGGCGAAGTTGAGGTAGGCGCCCCCCGTATCCCATGGCCGCAGCGCCTCTCGTACCGTGCCCACCTGGGCCTCCACGCCGGTCCGCACCTCGGTGTCCGTCACCAGGCCGAGGGCGAAGAGCGCGAACTCGGCCTCCAGCGAGGCCAGGACGCCGTGCTCGGGGGTGGCCCGGGCCAGCGCCCCGCCCAGGTGCCGGATCTCCACAGACAGCAGCGTGGTGCCGGATCTCGGGCCGGCGGCCTGGATCAGGGCCTCGATCGCGGCCGGCGGAAGCTCCGCCAGCATCTGGCCGTCGCCGGCGAAGGGCATGGGTGTGTCCGGGTCCATGTGGATGGCCTGGAGGCCCATCGGCGGCATGGTGGCGAAGGTGTCGATCTCCGGTCCCAGCTCGCGGAGCGGCCGGAGCAGCCGCGCGCCCGCAGCCGGGTCGGTCAGGCAGGCCGCCTCGACCACCACCAGGTCCCTCCCCCGGAGCGGCTCGGGGACCTCGGGCAAGGGCGGGAGCCGAAGCAGGCGGCCGACCGACGTGACCTCGTTCGGCAGCGTCCGTGTCCAGTCCCGCCAGGCGGTCAGGACCTCGGCCGCGCGTTCCATGTCCCAGAAGAGCACGCCTCCGTAGATCTCGTCGACCGGGTAGAGGGTGAACTCGATGGCGGTCACCACGCCGAAGTTGCCGCCACCCCCCCGCAGCGCCCAGAACAGGTCCGGCTCGTGGTCTCGGTCGGCACGCAGGATCTGGCCGTCGGCGGCGACCAGCTCGACCCCGGTCACGCTGTTGGCGGCGAGACCGTAGCGACGGCCGAGCCAGCCCAGCCCGCCCCCGAGCGTGTAACCGACCACGCCGATGTCGGCGGCCGAGCCGGCCAGCGGCACCAGGCCGTGCTCGGCCGCGGCCTGGACCACGTCCTGCCAGAGGGTGCCGGCGCGCACCCGTGCACGCCGGGCGCTGGGGTCGATGTGGACGCCCGCCATGCGCGAGGTCCGCACCAGGATCGTGTCCTCGAGCGGCCCCAGGCTGGCCGCGCCGTGCCCGGTGCCCTGGGCGGCCACGCGCAGTCCCTCACGCCGGGCGAGGCCCACCACCGCCGCGATGTCCTCGGCCACGACCGGAAACGCCACCGCCGCCGGTCGCTGGTCGACGGCCAGGTTCCACGCCCGCCGGCAGGCGTCCCAGCGGGCGTCGACGGCGGTGACCAGCTCTCCGGCCATGCTGCTCCTGAGCCCGGCCAGACGGGCCGCCCGGGCCGTGGTTGAAGTGGTGGCCATGGATGTCCTCCTTTGCGCCGTCCGGCGCGGCGGGCGTCGGTCCCGGGTGGTGAGGTTGGGTGGGCAGCCGGAGCCGGGCGAGGTGCAGCCGGGCCACGCCCGCCAGCTCCGGTGCCCGTCGGCGGCGGTGCCAGCACCAGACGACGACGCAGACGCTTCGCAGCCGCTGGAACAGCGCCAACAGCTGCCGCTCGACCGGGAACAGACCTCCGCCTGCGCCGGGCAGAGCGCTCAGGTCCCACTCCGGCGGGCCGAGGCAGGCGGCCTCGAGATCGATCATCAGACAGCCGGTGGGGCGCACGAGGAGATTGCCCCGGTGCGGGTCTCCGTGCAGGGGTCGGCAGGGAAGGCCGAGTTCGAGCAGGCGGTGGATGAGGCTGGCGTGCTCCCGGGCCAGGGCGATGCGATCGGCGTCGGCCAGGCCGGGAAGCGCTCCCGGGACGGCCAGCAGAGCCGCCGTCCGGCCCACCAGGCCGTCCAGGAAGGAGGGGAGGGGGCCGAGGTAGGTTTCCAGCGCCTCATGGACCTGCCGCAGCGCCCACCCGGCGGCCCTGGCCTCGACCGGGGCCAGGGGATCGTGCTCCTCGTGGCGCCACAGGGTGATGCCGCATTCCCCCACCTCGTGCACCGAGACCGGCGCCTCCGGGCTGGGCGGCACCACCGGAGCGCCGGCGGCGGCCAGGTGGCGTGCCACCGCCAGCTCCATGGCCAGCCTGGCCCGGCCCGATTCGGTGGTGGCGACCTTGGCCACCACCGCGGAGGGAGCCAGGTGCACCACCGTGTGGTGGTGGTCGTGCAGGAGGCGAGGCCGCTGAGACGGGATGCCGTACCGGCTGGCCACGACCTGTGCCGCCCGGATGGCCGCCGCTGTGCGCTCGGCCCGGGTCGGCGCCGGCACCTCCGGCTGACCGCCGGCTGTCGACGACGTCGGGGGGGTTGCGATCTGCCTGGAGTCCATTGCTCTGCTCTCCAGGCACTCTGCGACGGGGGCGCGACCCCCACATCGGTGACAACCCCTATCCCCACCCCCAGAAGCGGGGACGTTCTCGAATGGGGATGGGGGGACCGGGACCCTCAGCCCGCGACCGGGACCCTCAGCCTGCGACCGGGACCCTCAGCCTGCGACCGGGGTTCGACCCGCGTAGTAGGCCGCGGCCTCGGCCCGGTTGCGCAGGCCGAGCTTGCCCAGGATGCTTCCGACGTGGTGCTCGACCGTCTTGCGGGTGATGAACAACCGCGTGGCGATCTCCGAGTTGGAGAG
>JAJPKS010000168.1 GCA_021323605.1 Bacillota bacterium
CCGGCGGCCCGGCGGCGGCCGGCGCGGCCCCGGGCCGGAGGACCGATGGCTGAGCTGCTGGTGGTCGGAGCCGGCCCGGCCGGGGTCGCGGCCGCGATCACGGCCGCCCGCCTGGGAGCCAGGGTCACGCTGGTGGAGCGGGCGGCCCCGGGCGGAACCTGCGTCCACCGCGGCGAGGTCCCGGCGGCGAGGCTGCGGCAGGCCGCCGACCTCCTGGACGAACTCGACCGGGCGGAGCGGATGGGCGTGCGGGCCGGCCCTCCGGCCCTCGACTGGGGGCGAATGCGGGCCTCGGCCGCCGCCGCCGTGGACGTCGCCGCCGGACGGACCCGAGCCGCCCTCGAGGCGGCCGGGGTCGAGGTGGTGACGGCCGGCGCGCGCTTCCTCGGCCCGGGTCGGGTGGAAGCCGCCGGCCTGGTCTTCGAGCGGGTGCCGGTGGTGCTGGCGACCGGGGCCGGCTCGATCGTCCCTCAGCGGAGCGGGGCGCCCCGGCCCGGCCGCCGCGTCGTGACCGGCGACGAGGTCATGGCCCTGGGCGAGGTGCCGTCGCGGCTCCTGATCGCCGGCGGGGCCCGTTTCGGCCTGGAGTGGGCAGCGCTCTTCCATCGCCTGGGCTCCCGGGTCGTGGTGGCGACCGCCGGCGACCGCATCCTGCCCGAGGAGGACCGGGAGATGGCGGGCGCTCTTCAGCTCGCCCTCGAGCGGCGCGGGGTTCGCTTCTTCGCCGGCCGGGGGTCCCTGGAGCGGGCCGAGGCGGAGCTCGAGCCCGAGGTCCTGCTCTTCGCCGACTCGCGCCGGCCCGGCAGCTCGGGGCTGGACCTGGAGCTCGCCGGCGTGGCCACCGGGCCCGGCGGCGAGGTGACGGTCGACGCCCGGTGCGCCACCTCGGCTCCGGGCGTCTTCGCCGCCGGCGATCTCACCGGACCGCCCTGGCTCTCCAGCCGCGCTCGCGCCCAGGGCACGGTAGCCGCGATCTGCGCCCTGGGCGGCACGGCGCGGTTCCGACCCGAACGGGTTCCTCGCGCGGTCGGCACCCGCCCCCAGCTGGCCGCGGTCGGGCTCACCGCAGAGCAGGCCGCCGCCCGCGGGGCCTCGGTGGCGGTCGGCCGGGGCGGGCTCGCGCCCGGCTCCGGCGATCCGACCCCGGGCGAGGAGGGGGGAACGCTCAAGCTGGTCGTGGACACGGAGTTCGGCGAGATCCTCGGGGCGCACATGGTCGGGTGCCGGGCGTCCGAGGTGATCGGGCTGGTCGCGGCCGCCATGGAGCTGGAGGCGGACTACCGCGACCTGGCCCGCATCCCCTCCCCCCACCAGGACCTGGCCGGGCTGCTCACCGAGGCCGTGGCGTCGATCCGGTGAGGGGACGGCCCCGACCCCCGCGCGGGCATGTTGCCCTATCCTAGAGCCGTCCGGCGGACCGGAGGGAAAGGGAGTCACGACACGAGCGGCGAGACCGTGAGGTGGAGGGAGGAGAACGGCCGGCCGTCGACCGCGGGCGCCGGCCCTGGGCCAGGCGACGATGGCGGCTGACGCGCGGCTGGTCGTCTCCAACGTGACGGTCACCTTCGGGGGACTGACCGCTCTGGAAGACGTGTCCCTGACCGTCGAGTCGGGCGAGATCGTGGGGGTGATCGGCCCCAACGGCGCCGGCAAGACCACCCTCCTGAACGTCATCTGTGGCTTCGTCCGGCCCCGGGCGGGCTCGATCACCTATCGCGGCCGGGAGCTGCGGCGGCACCGGCCCCACGACCTGCCGGGGCTGGGCATCTCCCGCACCCTGCAGGGGCTGGGGCTGTGGCGAGGCCTGAGCGTGATCGAGAACGTGATCGCGGGCGGCCAGGCGTCGGTACGGGCCGACCTGGTGTCGGCGCTGCTCGGCCTCCCCCGCTCCTCGGGCGAGGAGGCCCGGCTCCGGGCGCAGGCGCGCACGCTCCTGGCCGAGCTGCAGCTGGAGTCGGTGGCCGAGCGGCCGCCGGGCGTCCTCCCCTACGCCATCCAGAAGCGCGTCGCGCTGGGCCGGGCCCTCATGGCCGAGCCCAGCCTGCTGCTCCTCGACGAACCGGCCAGCGGCCTCTCGGAGCACGAGATGCAGGACCTGAGGTCTCTGCTGTTGAGCCTGCGGTCGCGGATGGGAGTGCTCCTGATCGAGCACCACATGGACCTGGTCATGTCCACCTGCGACCGGCTGGTGGTGCTCGACTTCGGTCGGGTGATCGCGAGCGGCACGCCCGACGTGATCCGGGCCGACCCGCAGGTCACCACCGCCTACCTGGGCGAGGCGGTGACCGGATCGGAGGCCGACGATGCTGGAGGTTAGCGGGCTCTCGGTCGCCTACGGCCCCGTGCAGGCGCTGCGCGACGTCTCCTTCCGGGTGGAGCGGGGAAGCATCATGGCCGTCCTGGGCGCGAACGGGGCGGGCAAGACCACGTTGTTGCGGGCTATCACCGGGCTCACGCGTCCGGCTTCGGGCAGCGTCCGCCTGGCCGGCGAGGAGCTGACCCGGCTGCCGGTGGAGGACGTCGTGCGCCGCGGCGTGGCCCACGTGCCCGAGGGGCGCGGGATCATCGAGGAGCTCACGGTCGAGGAGAACCTGCGCCTGGGGGCGCTCTGGCGGCGGGACCGGGCCGACCGCCGGCGGGCGCTGGCCGAGGTCTACGATCTGTTCCCCGCTCTGGCGAGCCGACGGCGCCGGCCGGCGGCGACGCTGTCGGGTGGGGAGCGGCAGATGCTCGCCATCGGGCGGGCGTTGATGGCCCGACCGCGGGTGCTGCTGCTGGACGAGCCGTCGCTCGGTCTGGCTCCCCTGATCACGGCCCAGCTCATGGCCCTGCTGCGGGACCTGACCCGGGCCGGGACGCTGACCGTGGTCCTGGTGGAGCAGAACGCCCGCAGCGCGCTCTCCATCGCCGACCGGGCGGTGGTGCTCAACCTGGGTCAGGTGGTGGTCGCCGAGGCCGCGGCCGTGGTGGCGGCGGACAGCGCCCTTCGCCACCACTACCTGGGGTTCTGAGGTGCGGGGCCCTCACCGCGGAATCCGGCGGCCGGCGCCCCTCCGCTGTGGGGGCTGGAGCGGACCGACGACGGAGGGAAGGTTCACCGGGGAGGAACGTGGGGCGAGATGGAGCGGCTGCTGGACCTGACCCTCAACGGGGTGACGTACGGCCTGATCTACGCGGCGGTGGCGCTCGGCCTGGTGCTGATCTGGCGGGCCACCCGGATCGTCAACTTCGCCCAGGGGGCCATGGCCACCTTCACCACCTACGTGGCCGTGACCCTGATCGACCGCGGCGCCGA
>JAJPKS010000148.1 GCA_021323605.1 Bacillota bacterium
GGGCGACTTCACCACCCTGGACCCCGGCCGGCTCGACGCCGAGACCGACGCCGAGGTGGCCCAGAACCTGTTCGACGGGCTGCTCAAGTTCGACGACAACCTGAAGACGGTCCCGGACATCGCCCAAAGCCTGCCCGACGTGTCCCCGGACGGCCTGACCTACACCTTCCACCTCCGTCACGACGTCAAGTTCTGGAACGGCGACCCGGTCACGGCCAAGGACGTCATCTACTCCTGGAACCGGGGCGCCGTGCTCCAGGGCTCGTACGCGACCAACCTCTCCGCCATCGAGGGCTACGACAAGGTCAGCAAGTACCAGGTCAGTGACCTCGGTCAGCTCGAGACCCTACTCGAGAACCACGACCCGGCGGTCAGCATGTCCGGCCTCACCGCGCCCGACGGCATGGACGGCTACACGGTCCAGGTCAAGCTCAGCTCCCCGGCCGGCTGGTTCCTGAGCGCGATCGCCATGAGCGGGACGACGGGCAACATCGTCGACTACAAGGCGATCAGGCAGGACCCGAACAACTGGTGGCAGAAGCCGGACCTGCTGGTGGGCACCGGCCCTTACCGGATGACCTCGCACGTCGTCAACCAGTCGGTCGACTTCCAGGCCGTCGACAACTGGTGGGGCTCGCCCAAGCCGACCGTGAAGCACGTCCACCTGGACATCATCAACGACGCCTCCACCGCCATCGCCGCCTACGAGCAGGGGAAGTACGACCTGATGGGCTTCGGCGGCTACAGCAACCTGCCCCTGGCCGACGTGCTCAGGATCAAGAACAACCCCCAGGAGTCGAAGCAGCTGTTGCTCCATCCCAAGAGCCGGAGCTACTGGGTGACCTTCAACCTGGTCGCCGACGCCAAGCGCAAGGCCAAGGGTCCCTTCACCATGGACGCGCCCGACTCCAAGGACCTGCGTCTGGCCTTCGACCTGGCCGTGGACAAAAAGAAACTGGTCTCGGTCGTGTGCCAGAACGTGCTCTGCACGCCGGCCACCGGTGGCGTGCTCACCAAGGGGCTCAAGGGCTACCTGGGTGACAACCAGGATCCCCTCTCCAAGTTCGATCCCGCCCAGGCCCGGAGCCTGCTCAAGAAGGCCGACCCCGACGGCAGCAAAACCCGGGGGCTGACCTACGTCTACGATCCCGAGAACCCGCTCAACAAACCGACCGCCGAGTTCCTGCAGGATCAGTGGCAGACGAACCTCGGCGTCCATGTCGACATCCAGCCCGAGGCCCACAAGCAGTTCATCCCCGACCGCCTGGCCGGCAACTTCGTCCTCTCGCGCGATGGCTGGCAGGCCGACTACGACCACCCCCAGGACTGGTTCGACAACCTCTGGGGCAGCAAGCTTGGCTGCCCCGACGCCAACTGCTCCAGCGGCTACACGACCCCGGCCTACGACCAGCTCCTGAAGAAGGCGGATTCCGAGCCGCTCTCCCAGGCGCTGCCCGACTACGAAAAGCTGAGCCGGATGCTGATCGACGACGTGGTCTACATCCCGCTCTACTACACGGTGGGCGCGTTCCTGATCAAGCCCTACGTCAAGGGGGCCGGAACCAACAGTCAGTTCGATTACTACTGGGACGGGTACCAGATCCTACAGCACTGAGCGTGGAGGTCCGGAGGCGCCCCGGCGGGCGCCTCCTCCTCGTCCGAATCGAGGACCGATCACGATGCGGTGGCGAGGAACCCTTCTCTACATCGGGCAGCGCTTGCTGTTGATCGTCTTCACCGTGCTCGCGGTCTCTTCCATCGTCTTCATCGGCATCCACCGCCTGCCCGGGAGCGTCTTCGTCAGCGAACGGCTCCGGGCCAGCCAGATGCAGGCGTTGCTCCACCAGTACGGTTTGGACCGTCCACTCTGGGAGCAGTACCGCGATTTCCTGCTCGGCCTGCTCCATGGCGATCTCGGCATCTCCTACGTCAACCAGGGGGTTCGGATCAGCCCCCTGGTGGGCCGTGAGGCGCTGGTCAGCGCCGAGGTGGGGGCCCTCGCCCTGCTCTTCACGATCGGCCTGGGCATGCTGCTGGGCGTCCTGGCCGCGATCCGACAGAACACCTGGCTCGACTATTTGTTCACGTCCACCGCGGTCGTGGGCTACAGCATGCCCAACTTCGTGGTCGCCACCTTCCTGCTCCTGGTCTTCGCCGTGTTCCTTCAGAGGGCGACCGGCGGCATGCTCTACTACCAGATCGGCTGGACCGGCACCTTCGGCAGCCTGGGCGAGATCTCCATCCCGGCCTTTGCGCTCGGGTTCCCCTACGCCAGCGTGGTGGCGCGGCTGACCCGGGCCAGCATGCTCGAGGTCATCCGTCAGGACTACATCCGGACGGCGCGAGCCAAAGGCCTGCCGGAGCAGTTGGTCATCGTCCGCCACGCGCTGCGCAACGCCCTGATCCCGGTGATCACGATCCTGGGGCCGTTGGTGATCGGCATCCTCACCGGCAGCGTGGTGATCGAGAACATCTTCGGCATCCCCGGCCTGGGCAAAGAGTTCGTCCAGAGCATCCTCAACCGCGATTACAACATCGTGGTGGGCGTGTTCACGATGTACGCGGCGCTGGTCGGCATCGCCAACCTGCTCGTGGACCTGCTCTACCCCCTGGTTGACCCCAGGATCCGATACTGACCATGGGGGGCCGGCCCATCGCCATCACCACCTTCATCGCCGAGCCGATGGCGCAGCGCCGGGCCGGGCTCTGGACGGACGCCTGGCGACGCCTGCGCCGCAACCGCCTGGCCCTGGTCGCGGCCACGTACCTGCTGGGGCTGGTCGGCGTGGCGATCCTGGCCGTGTTCTGGACTCCATACTCGACCACCCATCAGGGCATCGTCCTCCCCTATCAGGGGCCGACGCCGGCCCATCCGCTGGGTGGCGATTCCCTGGGCAGGGACGTCCTCAGCCGGCTGATGGAGGGGGCGCAGATCTCCCTCCTGGTCGGGGTGGGCACCCAGGTGGTGGTGCTGGCCCTGGGGGTGCCGCTGGGCCTCCTCGCCGGTTACTTCCGGAGCTGGTTGGACGCTGCCCTGAGCCTGCTCATCAACATCTTCTACGGCGTCCCCGATCTGCTGGTGGCGCTGATCCTGATCGTGCTCCTTGGCCACTCGGGATTGGGTCAGATCATCTTCGCCATCGCCGTCACGCGTTGGATGGACATGGCCCGGCTGGTGCGCGGCCAGGCCATGAGCCTGCGCGAGCGGGAGTTCGTGGAGGCGGCCCGTTCCTGCGGGAGCGGGACCTTCAAGATCCTCTTCCGCCACCTGCTGCCCAACGCGTTGGGACCGATCATCGTCCAGGCCACGCTCGGCATCCCGCAGGCCATCCTGTTCGAGGCCTTCCTCAGCTTCCTGGGCCTGGGGGTGCAGCCGCCCACGCCCTCCTGGGGGTCGATGGCCGCCGATGGCGTCCAGGCGATTCGGATCTCGCCCCACATCGTGCTGGCACCGACGATCGCGCTCTCGGTCACCCTGATGGCCTTCAACTTCGTGGGCGACGGTCTGCGCGACGCCCTCGACCCGAGGCAGCGCCGGTGAGTCCACCCCTGCTCGAGGTCCGGGACCTCCGGATCCGCTTCTTCACCGAGGACGGCGAGGTGCGCGCGGTGGAGGGCGTCAGCTTCGACCTCCAGGAGGGGGAGATCCTCGGCATCGTCGGCGAGTCGGGGTGTGGGAAGTCGATGACCGCGCTCTCGATCATGGGACTGGTGCCCGAGCCCGGCCGGGTGACCGGTGGCGAGATCCGGTTCAAGGGCCGGGACCTGCTCTCCATGGCGCCGGACGAGGTCCGGGACATCCGGGGCAAGGACATCGCCATGATCTTCCAGGACCCCTTGAGCTCGCTGAACCCCGTCCTCAAGACGGGCTTCCAGGTCGCCGAGCCGATGCTGGCCCATCAACGAGCGGATAAGCGGCGGGCTCTCGCCCGGGCCGTCGATCTGCTCCGCCAGGTCCGGGTGCCGGCGGCCGAGCAGCGTGCCAGGGACTACCCGTTCCAGCTGAGCGGCGGCATGCGACAGCGAGCGATGATCGCCATGGGCTTGGCCAACGCGCCCTCGATGCTCATCGCCGACGAGCCCACGACCGCCCTGGACGTGACCGTACAGGCCCAGATCCTGGACCTGCTGCGAACCCTGAACCGCGAAACGCGAACGGCCATCGTCCTGATCACCCACAACCTGGCGGTGGTCGCCGGCCTCTGCTCACGGGTGATCGTGATGTACGCCGGGCAGATCGTCGAGGAGGGCTCGGTCTTCGACCTCTTCGAACGGCCGCAGCACCCCTACACCTGGCTGCTCCTGCGCTCGGTGCCGCGGCTCGACCGAACGCGACCTGAACGCCTGCGCTCGATCGAGGGGCTTCCCCCCGACCTGATCGCGCCTCCCCCCGGCTGCCGCTTCCATCCCCGCTGTCCGTTTCGGATCGAGCCGTGCTTCACCGAACCGCCTCCACTCCAGGAGGTCGGACCGGGCCAGCGCGCCGCCTGCTGGGTGACGATGCGGCGTGCCCACGAGGAGATGGGCGCCGCCACCCTGCTCGACGTCCGCCCGGGAGCCGGCTCGGGCGTGCACGGACCGATTCGGGAGCCGCACCGTGGTTGAGTCCGGGTCCGCCCCCCTGGTTCGGGTCGAGAACGTGAGCAAGCACTTCCCGGTTCGGCTCGGGGCCACGCTCAAGGCGGTCGACGGGGTCAGCTTCGAGATCCGGTCCGGGGAATGCCTGGGACTGGTGGGGGAGTCGGGCTGCGGCAAGTCCACGCTCGGCCGCCTGATCGCGCGGCTGATCCCCGTGACCTCGGGGCGGATCGTCTTCGACGGGATCGACCTGACCCGGCTGGGTGGACGCCGGCTGCGACGACTGCGCCGCGACTTCCAGATGATCTTCCAGGACCCGTTCGCCTCCCTGGACCCGCGCATGACCGTCGGCGACATCATCGCCGAGCCGCTGGCCAACTACGGCCTGAGCCGGGGTCGCGCCCGGGACCGGCGCGTGCAGGAGCTGCTGGAGGTGGTGGGGCTCAGCCCGAGCTTCGTCAACCGCTACCCCCACGAGTTCAGCGGCGGCCAGCGTCAGCGGATCGGGATCGCCCGCGCCCTGGCGCTCCAGCCGCGGCTCGTCATCTGCGACGAGCCGGTCTCGGCCCTGGACGTCTCCATCCAGAGCCAGATCATCAACCTGCTGGAGGACCTCCGGCATCGCTTCCACCTCACCTATCTGTTCATCGCCCACGACCTGGCCGTGGTCCGGCACATCAGCGACCGGGTCCTGGTGATGTACCTGGGCAAGATCGTCGAGGTGGCGGACAGCGGCGAGATCTACGCCGCCCCCCGCCATCCCTACACCAGGGCCCTGCTCTCGGCGGTCCCGCTCCCCGACCCGCGCAAGGAGCGCCGGCGCTCGCTGGTCGAGCTGGCGGGGGAGATCCCCTCGCCCATCTCACCGCCTCCAGGTTGCCGCTTCCACACCCGCTGTCCCCTGGCCGAGGTCCCCGGCATCTGCAGCGAGCAGGAGCCCCCGCTGGAGGAGAAGGAACCCGCCCACCTGGCCGCCTGTCACTTTTCGGACCGTGTGTCCGCGATGGGGGCCCTCGAGCCCCCGGGCGACGGTCCGCCAGCGGCCCCCGTGGCCGGGGAGCCGCCCCCGCGGAGGGGGACGCTCCTCACCGACCCCTCTCCCGGCTGGCCGGCACCCGGGGCGTGAGCGGCCCCAGGCAGGGGTGGAATCGCCCGGCCAGCGGCGTCTCCTGCCCCGCATCGGGGTGGAATCCCGGTCCCGGGCGAGCGGTTGTTGCCGGATGGTTGCGTTCGCAATCATGAGCCGGGAGGGTCGGTGCGGAGCCGGCGACGCTCTTCCCGGCCACGACCCCATCCGGAAGCTGGAGGAATCCCCATGGCAGACAGGTACGTGATCGACCCCAACCACACCCTGCTCGGATTCAGCGCCAGGCACCTGGCCGTGACCACGGTCCGAGGCCGCTTCGACCGCTTCAGCGGCTGGGTCGA
>JAJPKS010000398.1 GCA_021323605.1 Bacillota bacterium
CTCGCCGGTGAGGTGGCCGACGGGACGGTGCTCTCCGTGCTCGCCGGCCCCGACTACGTCCGGTGGGCTCGAGCCAGGATCCGCGAGGGGCAGGAGGCCGCATCGCGCACGCGGCAGCCGCACCTGGTCGTCGCCTACCTGTTCGTCGCCCTCGCCGACACCAGGGAGGCGGGACGGGACCTCGTCCGGCCGCTGGTGGCCGAGTACCTCTCCGCCGGGGGCGTGAACCCGCTGACCCGGGAGGCGAGGATTCCCGACGAGGTCGTGACCGAGCTCAACCTCGAGTACCTCGAGGGTCGGGTCCCGGTCGAGCGGGTCGGCGACGAGATGGTCGACGCGATGGCGGCGGCGGGTCCGGGCCCGCACTGCGCCGAACGGATCCGCCAGCTGGCGGCGGCAGGGGCGGACGTGGTCGCCCTGCTCCCGGTGCCGCTGAGCGACGCCTCCGGCGCGGTCAGGCGCATCACCACGGAGCTGCTGCCCCTGCTCGCCGACGATCCCGCCCGGACGGGGGCGACGGCGGTGAAGGCCGGAACGCCGGTTGAAGGCAAGGAGGAGCGTGGATGATGTCCGGAGGCATGTGGCACGTCGAGACCTTCGAGTCCAGGGTCGCCCCGGGGGTGCTGGAGGCGTTCTTCAAGGAGGAGCTGCTCCCCTACTGGCGCTCCCGCGGCTTCAACGTCAAGGTGTTCGTCACCCAGTACTCGCTCGGCCCCGCCCAGTTCTGGCTCCTGACCGAGCTGGAGAGCATGGGGTCCTTCGACCGGTGGCCGGAGATGGCCGAGGGGGAGCCGCGGGGGAGAGAGCTGATGGACCGCGCCGTCGGCATGATGCAGAACGTCAGGGCCAGCGTCGTGCGCGACCTCGAGATGCCCGGCCACGGCCGCTGAGGCAGTGTTCACCGAGCCCTACCTGGACGGGCGCCGGGCGCTGGTGACGGCGTCGTCGCGAAACCTGGGCGCGGCCATCGCCACCGCCCTGGCCGCCCGGGGCGCGACCGTCTGCGTCCAGTACCACACTTCCCGGGACGCGGCCGCCGCCCTGGTCCGTGATCTCGAGGCGGTCACCGGGCGCGACCACGCGGCCGTCGGCGGGGACGTGTCGGATCCCGATTCCGTCCCCAGGGTGGTGGCCGAGGCCGTCGAGCGGCTGGGGGGAGGGATCGACGTCCTGGTCAACAACGCGGGGCCCTTCTCCATGACCCCGTACGCCGAGCTCTCCACGGAGGAGTGGGACCGGATCTGGGACACCAACGTCAAGGCCTGCTACCTCACGTGCCGGCTGGTCGCACCGGGGATGCGGGAGCGAGGCTGGGGACGGATCGTGAACGTGTCCGCAGGTTCGGCCTACCTGCGCAACCACTCCGTCTACGGCCTGGCCAAGCAGGCGGTGATCGTCCTCACCGAGGAGCTCGCCTTCGAGCTGGGGCCGGAGGTGACGGTGAACGCGGTCGCCCCCGGGCAGATCGCGGAGAGCGCGGCCGACATCGCGGCCTATGACCCGACCTTCGTGGAGCGGGCGATCCGACACACCCCGCTGGGGCGCCTCGTCACCCGCGGCGAGGTGGCCGAGCTGATCGCGTTGATGCTGAGCCCGGCCTTCGACATGGTCACCGGGGTCACGATCCCGGTCGACGGGGGCTGGCGGTTCAACCGATTCTGAGGGACCCACGTCCGGCCGTCCGGGCCGGAGGGACGGCTTCGTGAGGATCGACCCGAGGTCCGGGCCCTGGCCCTACCCGGACGGCGTCGTCGCTCGGTCACGAGATGGCACGTTCGCCGTCTCGACCGCCGCCAGGGCCCGGTCGAGGATCTCCAGGGCCAGCTCGACCTCGTCTTCGCCGACGGTGAGGGCCGGGGTCAGCCGCACGGCCCGCATGCCGGCCGGGAGGACGAGCAGACCGCGTTCGAAGGCGGCGGTGACGACGGCTTGGGCGAGGGCGGCGGAGCGGCACTCGACGGCGGCCATCAGACCTCGCCCCCTGGCCTCGACCACGAGCCCGGGGTGCCGGGCCGCCACCTCCATCAGCCCACGGAGCAGTATCGCCCCGGCCCGGGCCGCGTTGTCGACCAGTCCCCCCTCCACCAGCTCGAGCGTCGCCAGCGCCGCTGCGCAGCAGACGGGGTTGCCGCCGAACGTGGTCCCGTGCGCTCCCGGGGGCCAGCTCATCAGGTCCCCGCCGGCGACGACCGCCCCCAGGGGGAGCCCCGAGGCCAGCCCCTTGGCGACGGTGACCACGTCCGCCTCGACCCCTGCGTGCTCCAGGGCGAACATCCGTCCCGTGCGACCGATCCCGGTCTGCACCTCATCGGCGACGAGGAGGATCCCGTGCTCCCGGGTCAGCTCCCGCAGACGGGGCAGGAAGTCGTCCGGCGGGACCACCACACCTCCCTCGCCCTGGATCGGCTCGACGAAGACGGCGGCGAAGCTCGTCGGCTCGGCCAGGGCGTCGAAGATCTCGGCGATCCGGGCCATGGTCTCCTCGGTGGAGACCCCGTGCCGACCTGCCGATGGGAAGGGAACGTGGTACACGCCGGGCAGGAGGGGGGCGAACCCCTCCCGCTGGCGGACCTTGCTCGCGGTGAGGGAGAGCGCGCCCAGGGTGCGGCCGTGGAAGGCGCCGGTGAAGGCGAGGACGTGGGGGCGCCGGGTCGCCCAACGGGCCAGCTTCAGGGCGCCCTCGATCGCCTCCGCGCCCGAGTTGACGAAGAACACCCGGCCGCCGGGCGGGACCGGGGCCAGGCTCAGCAGGCGCTCGGCCAGGGCGATCTGCGGCTCGTAGACGAAGTCGGTCCCCGACATGTGGAGGAAGCGGGTGGCCTGTTCCTCGATCGCCGCCAGCACGACGGGATGGGCATGGCCGGTGGCGGTGACGGCGATGCCGGCGGTGAAGTCCAGGAAACGGTTGCCGTCGACGTCGGTCACCCAGAGTCCCGAGGCCCGCTCGACCACCAGGGGGTAGGGACGGGTGGAACTCGGGGAGAGGGCTCGCGAGTCGCGCTCGATCAGGGCCCTGGCCCGGGGCCCGGGCGGCGAGGCGACGATGCACGGCCGACGGCCGGCGGCTGCGGGGCTGGATGGGGACTCAGTCGGCACTTTCTGAAATATATCAGGAAGATCTCCCTATAATTCATACGAAATATGGCAATGAAATCAAATTCACGAACGTGATCTGGCAGGATGGTTCAGATCCGGCGCCGCTCGAAAGTGGTGGAGAGGATGAGGCTGGTGCGGGTGCGGGCGACGCCCTCCAGGGAGTTGATGTTGCGGAGCAGGTCCTCGAGCTCGGTCGGGCTCGCCACCCGCACCAACAGCACGTAGGTGTCCTCCCCGGTCACACTGTAGGCGGCCTCCACCGCCGGCAGCTGGCGGAAGGCGGCCTCCAACCGCTCCCAGTGGTATCCGGGCTGCTGCTGGACGGCGACCAGGGCGGCCACGTGGTGCCCGAGCCGATCGGGGTCGGTCTCGATCGTGTAGCGGCGGATGACGCCCCGGCGCTCGAGCTTGCGCACCCGGGCGTGGACGGAAGCGGGGGAGAGCCCGACCCGTTCGGCCAGCTCGGCGTACGGGCGGCGCGCGTCCTCGGCCAGCAGCGCGAGCAGCCGGCGGTCGACATCGTCCAGCCCTGCTGGGCCCGTGATCTCCGTGTCCATCACCATCGAACCGGCGTGCCGGCCTCGCCCGGGCGCCTGGCCTCCGGCAGTGGGCCGTGGCCCCGTCTACCCGAAGCGCCGGGGGAGCACCCCCGCCGCCGCCCAGCGGACCAGCGTCGTCAGATCGTAGACCGGCAGCCCAGTGGCCCGACGCACCACGTCGGCGTAGGGGGGCATGTTCGTGCACTCGAGCACGATCGCGCCCACCTCGGGGTGGCGTTCGACCAGGAGTCGGGCCGCCCGCTCGTGCTCGAGCCGCGCCTGTTCCAGATCCAGCTCCAGGCGGTCCTCCAGGATCACGCCGGCGAAGTGGCCGCCGACCTCCTCCATGCCCACGATCGCAACCCGGTGCCGGGCCCGGATGCCCGCGGCCGCGAGATGGGCGGGGGTCAACGAGGATCGCTCGACGGTCAGCACCCCGACCCGCCGGCCGGGGGGCAGCAGCGACACCAGCCAGGGCACCTGCAGCAGGCTCGAGCTGAGGAAGGGCACCGAGAGCGCCGCCTGCAGCTGGCGCTGGAAGAGGACCAGGAAGCCGCAGCTGGTCGTGATCAGCTCGACGCCGGCCCGTTCCAGCTCCAGCGCGGCCTCCCGGAAGGGCCCGAGCAGCTCCTCCTCGCGGAGATCGCGCACCACCCGGCCCGGCCCGGCGCCCGGCACCGAGCGGTAGAGGACGGGGAAAGGCCAGGTGGCCGCGTTGCCGTTGTCGCCGGGCACGCGAGGGAAGCGGGAGTCGGTCATCAGCATGCCCACCGGGATGCCGTAGAGGTTGCGGCCGCCGCGGACGATCTCAGCCACGGGCGGCCACCTCGACCCGGGGGTGCATCCACGCCATGAGTCGCCGCCACAACCGGCGGCCGAGCGCGACCAGGCCCTCGCGGTAGGTGCGCATCAGGACGATCACGACCAGGGCGAAGAGGACGTTGTCCCAGGCCCCGAACTGACCCAGGTAACTGGTCAGGAGCTGGACGAGGAGGGCGCCCAGGACCGGGCCGGCGAAGGTCCCCATCCCCCCGATGACGACCATGACCACGATCTTCGCCAGCTCGCTGAAGTCGGCCATGTCAGGGCCGATCACGGCCACGTAGTGGGCGTAGCAAGCACCCGCCAGTCCGGTGAGCAAGCTGGAGAGCGCGAACACGAAGAGCTTCCACCGGGTCGTGTCGATCCCAAGGCTGGCGGCGCGCAGCTCGTCGTCCCGGATGGCGCGCAGGAACTGACCGATGCGGGAATGGCAGACCAGATAGAGGACGGCCAGGGATACTGCCAGCAGCCCCAGGAAGACGTAGTAGTAGCTGAGCGGGTCGAGGTTGCCCAGGAGGGTGGGGACGGAGAGCCCGAGCTCGCCCCGGGTGACCTGGTACCCGGCCGTCAGCGTGATGTGCACGGTCTCGGCGAAGCCCCAGGTGGTGATGGCGAGGTAGATCGCGCGCAGCCTCAGCGTCAGCAGGCCCAACGCGAGCCCCATCCCGCACGAGACCGCGGCCGCGAGCAGGATCCCCAGCCAGATCGGCACCCCGAGGTCGCGGATGGAGAGGCCGGTGGCGTACGCGCCCAGGGCGGCGAAGCCCTGCTGGGCGAGGGAGAACTGGCCGGTGTAGCCGGCGAGCAGGTTCCAGCTCGCCGCCAGCACGGCGTAGTAGAACCCGATGGTCACCACCCCTAGCGCGTAATCGTCCATCCCCCAGGGGATGGCCGCCGCCCCGGCCAGGGCCACCACGGCCAGGGCCAGGTGCTGCCGTCTCACCCGTCGACCCCCTCCAGACAGCGCTGGATCAGCGCCCGCACCCGGGCCAGGTGCATCTCTGCCCGAGGCCCCTGCGCGCGAACCCGGCCCAGGTCCATGAGGACCACGTGGTCGGCGATCTCGAGCGCCTCCTGGATCTGCTGGTCCACCAGGAGCAGGCTGGTCCCCAGCGCCCGCCGGACGGTGGCCAGGAACTCGTACACCTGTCCGGAGAGGGCAGGTGAGAGGCCGGCGGTCGGCTCGTCGACCAGTAGCAGCCTCGGCTCCGGCACCACCTCCCGGGCGGTGGCCAGCATCCGGGCCTGACCTCCCGACAGCTCGTGGGCGGGCCGTCGGCGGTGCTGGCGGAGCGCCGGGAAGAGGTCGTAGACCTGGTCCAGCCGGGCCCGCAGGCGGCGCCCGTCCCGGCGCAGGGTCCATCCTCCCATGCGTAGGTTCTCCTCCACCGTCAGCTGGGGGAAGAGGTTGAGCCCCTGGGGGACGTAGCCGACCCCGAGGCCCTTGATCCGGTGGGGGCCCAGGGAGTGGATGGGCCGCCCGTCCAGGGTCACCTGGCCGGCGCGGGGACGAAGGAACCCGAACACGGTCTTGAGCAGCGTCGACTTGCCGGCCCCGTTGGGGCCGACCACCGCCGTGACCCGGCCGGGGGGAAGGTCCAGGGTGACCTCGCGCACGACGTCGATGCCGGGCTGATAGCCGGCGCTCAGCTCCCGGATCGCCAGGTGGGCGCCGCTCACGGTGTCCACTCCCTGCCCAGGTAGGCATCGACCACCTCGCGGCTGCGGGCCACCTCCTCCATCGTGCCCTCGAAGAGGACCCGACCCGCGGCCAGCACCGTGACCCGGGAGCACAGCTCCCTGATGACCGGCATCTCGTGGCTGACGATCAGGAAGACCGTGCTCCACCGCCGGTTGTGGTCCCTGATCAGGTCGATCATGGTCTCCTTGATCAGCGGGTTGACGCCGGCGAAGGGCTCGTCGAGGAGGTAGCAGCGGAGACCGTCGCACATGAAGCCGGCGACCAGCTGGAGGAGGGCCTGCTGACCTCCGGAGAGATGCCGCGCCGGCTCCTCGGCGAGCCGGGCCAGACCGGATCGCTCGAGCAGCTCGTCGCTCCGTCGGCGCCCCGCCCTCCGGTCGCGGCCGCCGAGGGCGAGGTAGGGGAGGAGGAGGTTCTCCCGCACCGTCATGGTCCCGAACAGCCGGGGGACCTGGAAGGTGCGGAGCAGGCCCCGGCGGGCGCGCTGGAAGGGCGGGATGCCGAGCAGGCTCCTCCCCTCCAGCCGGACCTCGCCGGCGCTCGGCGACTCCTCGCCGCTGATCAGGTTGATCAGGGTGGTCTTGCCGGCCCCGTTGGGGCCGATCAGGCCACGGATCTCCCCCCTCTCCAGGCGGAGGGTGACGTCCTGGTTGGCGACGAGCCCGCCGAAGCGTTTGCTGACCCCCTCCACGGCCAGCAGGGCCTCAGACGACACGGGCCCGCTCGCCGAAGAGGCCGATGGGACGGATGAGCAGGAGCAGGATCAGGAGCAGGAACCCGTACGCGTTCTGGTAGGCGGGCGCGATCAGGGCCGAGCCCAGCGCCTCGGCCAGGCCGAGCAGCAGACCCCCGACCAGCGCCCCCCAGATCGAGCCCAGTCCTCCGATCACGATGATCTCGAAGCCCTTGGTGGTGGCCACGGCCCCGTTGGTCGGATAGACGAGGTAGACCGGCGCCAGCAGGCCGCCGGCCACCGCGGCCAGCGAGACCCCGATGCCGAAGGCGACCATGTCCAGCCGGAGCAGGTCGACGCCGGCGGTTTGCACGCCGATCCGGTTCTGGGCCGCAGCCCTGAGCGCCAGGCCCGGCCAGGTGCGGTGGAGGAGGAGGAAGAACAGACCCAGCACCAGGACCCCCACCACCGCCGCCGCCACCTCCGCTCCCGGCACCGACAGCGGCCCCAGGGTGACGTCGGGCAGGTGGGAGCCGGGGGTGTGCTGGTAGGGGCCGTTGATGACGGCGGCGAGGCTGCGGAGGAGGAGCAGCAGCGCGATCGTGATCACGGTCGCGTACTCGTCCCGCCGCTCGACGCCGCCCACGAACATCGGTCGCAGCAACAGACGTTGCACGAGCATGCCGAGCACGAACACGCTGGCCGCGGTCGCCGGCAGCGCCAGCCACCAGAGGTCAGGGCCGAGCAGATGGCTCACGATCAGGTATTGCACGAAGCTGCCGATCATGTAGAACTCGCCCATGGCCCAGTTGATGGTCTTCATCACGCCGTAGATGAAGGTGATGCCGAGTGCCATGAGTGCGTAGAGCACGCCCATCATGAGGCCGGCGAGGGTGAACTGAGCCAGCAGCCCGGGCGAGACCGCGAGCCACATCGATCCTAGGTCTTCCGGGAGTAGGTCTCGATCAGCTCCGCGTGCTGCCAGTCCTGGTTCGGCTGCGTGTAGTGGAGGATGAGCACCGGTGGCGACCAGGTGTGGTAGTAAGCCCCCGGCGCGTTGGGGAAGGAGACGGTGGCCTTCGTCCAGCTCGAGAACGATCCCGAGGCGAGCGCGGCGGTGATCTTTCGGGGATCGGCCGAGTTCGCCCTCTGAATGGCTTCCGCGATCACCAGGACGTCGCCGAAGGCGCTCAGCGAGCTGTACACCGGCGGTTCGTGGTATCGCTCCTGGTAGCGCCGGGCCAACCACTGGCCGGCGTTGGAGAGCGGCTCTCGCGGGGAGTAGTAGGCGATGAAATAGACGCCGTTGCCGTCCTGGGGATGCAGCTGCCACCACTGCGGACGCACCGGGCCGTCGTAGGAGACGAGCATCGGCACCTGTGGGTAGAGCCCGACCTCCCGGGCCTGGTCGACGATCAGGTCCATGGGTGTGCCCACGCCGATGTTGATGAGCAGGTCGGGGTCGAAGGCCTTGACCTTGAGCAGCTGGGGGGTGAGGTCGGTCGCCGAGTGGTCGAACATCTCGGCGTCGAAGGCGATGTCCAGCCCCTTCGCCCGGGCCTGACGCTGCGTCTCGTCGACCAGCCCGACGCCGTAGTCGGTGGTCTCGGCGACCATCGCCACCCGCTTGAACCCCCTCTCCTGGATCCACTGGAGCCAGGCGCTGACCCGGATGGGGTCGATGACGTGGGTTCGAAAGGTCTCTGGATAGTGCTTGGCGGTGATGTCAGCGGCCGACCCCTGGGTCGAGATGGTGGGCACGCCGATCTGGTGGGCGACCTCGTTAACGGCGATGTTGACCGAGCTGTGGAAGAAGCCGGTCACGGCCACCGCCTTCTTCTCGGTGACGAGCAGGCGGTAGTCGTTGACTCCCTGGTCGTTCTTGCCCGCCGAGTCCTCGACCGCGAGCTGGAGCTTGCGGCCGCCCAGCACGCCGTGCAACTGGGAGTTTACGTACTCCACCCCCAGCTCGGCGCCTCGCTGGATCAGCTGGCCGGAGGCCACGTCGCCGGGAGGGGAGAGGGGGGTGATCAAGCCCACCGTGATCGGCTGCGTGGTGGAACTGGACTGCAGCCGGTTCTGCCCGCACGCCGTCGCCGTGACCACCAGCAGCGCCATCGCCGCCCATACCAACCTGTGCACCTGCATCTCCTGTCCTGCCTGAACTCAGTAGACGGGTCGCCCCGACCCCGGCGCCGCCGCTGCCCGCCGCCAGGGCGCAACCGGGGGAATCAGCTCGTGCTCGTCGGGCACGGGCACCTCGAAGAGGGCGGGACGCCGCGCCCGCAGCGCGGCGCCGACCGCCGCCGCCAGCTCGTCGACGTCCTCGATCCGTCGGGCGTGGAGGCCGAAGGCCCTGGCCACCCCGACCGTGTCGAAGGAGGAAAGCTGGGTCCCGAAGTAGCGGCCCCCGTAGTACAGGTGTTGCAGCGCCTTGATCCAGCCCAGCGAGGCGTTGCTCAGCTGGACATAGACGATCGGGAGCCCCATCCTGGCCACCGTCTCCAGTGCGCCTGCGGCCATCAGCAGGCTGCCGTCGGTGGTGACGGCGAGCACCGGATCGCCGGCACACGCCAGCGCCGCGCCCACGGCGCCCGGGTAGGCGTAGCCCATGGGTCCGTGCCCGCGGGGGAGGATCAAGCGGCGTCCCGGCTCCTCCAGCCGCCATCCAGCGGCGAGGTAGGGGGTGGGGGTGCCGCAGTCCCCGACCACGGTGATGGTGTCGCCGGCCACCGTCCGCAGGGCGGCGACCACCTCCGCCGGATCGAGCGTGCCCGGGCGGCCTCGGCCCGCCGGGGGCGCCGTGGAGACGGGCTCGCCCTGGATCTCTTCAGCCGTCGCGGCCGCCCGGCGCGGGTGGGGGCGTATCCGTTCGGCCAGCGCCGACAGGGTGGCCAGGGCGTCGCCGGGGAGGGGGACGCTGCCCGGGTAGTTGCGCCCCGCCCGTCCCGGTTCGATGTCGATCTGGCCGACGGTCGTCCCTCGACGAGGTGGGCTCGCGAACCCGTCGGTGTCGGTGGCGTTGGCCCTGGTGCCGACCAGCAGCACCACGTCGGCCCGGGCCAGGTAGCGATTGGCACGATCGCAGCCGCCGTTGGCGCCCAGCGTCCCCAGGCTGAGGGGGTGGCGCTCGTCGATCGCGCCCTTGCCGTGGACGGTGACGGCGACGGCGGCCCCGGCCCGCTCGGCCAGCGTGGCCAACGCCGCGTGGGCGCCGGACAGGTGGACGCCGCCCCCGGCCACGATCGCCGGCCGCCGTGCCCCGTCGAGCGCGGCCGCGAACCGGTCCAGCGCCTCCGAGGCGGGCAACGGCCGGCCCGGCGGCAACGAGATGGCGATTGGCCGCAGCTCGACCCGCCCTCGCTCGTCGAGCACGTCCTCGGGGACGATCAGGGCCACCGGGGCCGGCCGGTCGGCCAGCGCCCGGCCGACCGCCTCCTCCACCAGGGCGGGCAGCTCGGCGGCATCGGAGGCGGTCGCCTGCCACTTGGTGACCGCCTGGAAGAGCGCGACCTGGTCGATCTCGGTCAGGGCCCCGGTGCCCCGACTGCGACGGTGGACGTCCGAGGTCAGGACCAGGAGCGGCACCGAGGCGGCGTAGGCCTCACCCAGCCCGCCCACGGCGAAGGTCACCCCGCCCCCGCTGGAGACCTCGATCGCCGCCAGGGCGTTGCGGCGACGGGCGAAGGCGTCGGCCGCGAACGCCGCTCCGCGCTCGTCGTTCGTCAGCACGTGCCGCAGCCGGGGGCGGTGGTGAAGGGCGTCGTAGAGCGCGACCCCGGTGTCGCCCGGGACCCCGAAGATCGTGTCCAGCCCCGCCTCGAGCAGCGACTCGATCAGGATCTCGGCACCGGTGCCGCTGAACCGGCGTCCCATCAGAACACGTAGGCCTCCGGTCGGAGCCGGCGCTGGAAGCGTGCCGGGTCGAGCGCGGAGACGTCGAGTGGCGGCGTCTCCCCGCACAGCATGGCGGCCACGACCTCGCCCACGGCCGGTGCGTGCATGAAGCCGTGGCCGCTGAACCCGGCCGCGACGTGAATCCCCTCGATCCCCGGCAGCGGGCCCACGACGCCCAGATCGTCCGGCGTCATCTCCCGAAGGCCGGCCCACCCCCCCGACAGCTCGGCCTCGGTCATGCCGGGGAGGCGACGGGTCAGCAGCTCGATGATGCGCGGGGCCTCCTCGGGGTGGAAGCGATCGTCCCATCCTGGCTCGCCCTCGCGGTCGCCGCCGCCGAAGATCAGGCCCTGCCCGTCTGGATGGAAGTAGACGCCACTCCCCAGGTCGACGGTCAGGGGGCAGTCACCGGGGACCCCCGGGGCCGCGTTCGCCCGGTAGACCTGTCGGTGGTGTGGTTCGATCGGCAGCTCCAGACCGAGTGTCCGCGTGATCGGTGAGGTCCAGGCCCCGGTGGCCAGCACGGCCACGTCGGCGGCGATCGACCCTTCGGGGGTGGTCACCCCCTCCAGCCGGCCGCCTCGAAGCTCGAGGTCGACCATGGGGGTGTCCTCCCGTACCTCCACCCCGGCCCGCCGGCAGGCGGCGACCAGCGAGGTGGTCGCCGAGCCCGGGTCGCCGAGCCCGTCGTCGGGGCCGAAGGAGCCGGCCAGCACGTCGTCGAGGACGGCCCCGGGGAGACACCGTGCGATCTCGTCTCGGTCGAGCAGCCGGTTGCGGGCGCCGCAGGCGCGCTGTAGGGCAACCCCCCGGCGGAGCTGCTCGACCTGGGACGGGGTCGTGGCCAGGAAGAGGTAGCCGATGGGCCGGTAGCCGACATCTCCGCCGTAGCGGTCCGACCATTCCCGAAAGTGCACGAGTGCCCGCAGGGAGAGACGCACGTTGACCTCGGCGCCGAACTGGGTCCTGATCCCCCCCGTGGCCCTGGCCGTCGACCCCTGGCCACACCGCCCGCGCTCGACCACGATCACCCGGAGGTGGCGGGAGCGCAGCTCGTGCGCGACGCAGAGGCCGACGATGCCTCCGCCGACCACGACCACGTCCGCCGAAGCCGGCATGCCGGTTAGTATACCGTCTGGGACACCAAATACCGCCCGGCCGTTCAGGGCTCAGGCGCGAGCTTGGCGAGCGCGGTCTGGAGCGAGGTCTCGAGGTGCTCGTGCGTGACGCGCTCGGCCGCCTCGGGATCGTGGTCCCGCAGGGCCCGCACCAGGCGGAGGTGCTGGTCCTGGGAGCGCGCCAGCTCCTCCTCGGTGTAGAGCGCGGCCAGGCGGCGGTTGAAGTGGTAGAGGCGGCTGCGCTCGATCAGGGCCATCAGCATGGGGTTGCCGGCGGCCTCGATGACCAGGTCGTGGAACCGGTCGTTGGCCTCGACCCGACGGGCGCGATCCTGGATCACCCGTCCCACCTCCTCCGCCGCGGCCGCGATCGCCTCGGCGCGGGCGGAGTCCACGCGCATCGCCGCCAGCCGGGCCGCCTGCCCCTCGAGCGCGATCCGGCACTCGAAGATCTGGCGGATCTCGTCCGCGGTGTGTTCTCGTACCACCCAGCTCCGCCGTGCACTCACCACCAGCCCGTCGGCCTCGAGTCGCTGCAGCACCTCGCGGATGGGGGTGCGGCTGACGTGGAGCGAAGCGGCGAGATCGGCCTCGACCAGCCGCTGGTTGGGCCGCAGCTCTCCCCGGACGATGGCGTGGCGCAGTCGCTCGTAGACGCGATCGGCCAGCGTGATCTCCCGACCTCGGTCGCCCAGCAGACCCGGCATGCTTCCGCTAAGAAGGGTACGGAGACGCCGCCTCCGGTTCCGCCGGGCGGAGCTGGCGGCCCGGGCCGCCCTCGGGGGAGATCATGACCATGACCAGGCGGAGGGGGAGCGGAAGAGACCGTGAAGGAGGGCCAGGAGCTGGGCTCGATCGCCGATCTCGGGCTGGACGAGGACGTGCCCCGGGCGCAAACGAGTGATGGCCTCGTGGTTGGGTCGGCGTAGGTCGTCACGAGGCCGCTTCGTTTTCGTCGCTCTCCTCCACCCCGCCGGTGGCCCTGCCGGTTACAGCGAGGCTTCTGGCACCCGCCTGGATGGGGCTACCTCCCGGGCTGCTCCAGCGTTTCATGGGACCTCGGCCTGGCGGCAGGGTTCGTTACAGTGCAATTTTTGTACAACACGAACTCGTGGCTCCCGCAGGAACGCGGGGAAAGGGTTCCCCGTTCAGCATCCGCCTGAGCCGGTCGACGGACCGGTTCGTCGCCGACGAAGCCCGCCGAACCCGGCGATCCAAGAGCGCGGTGGTGGAGATGCTCATGGAGGAGACAGCTCGGATGAGGCGCTTTCCCGGCATCGCCTTCAGAGGCAGCGACGCCCGGCGGCGCCCCTGGATCATCGGCGCCGGCCTCGACGTCTGGCAGGTCATCGAGGCCTATCAGAGCTTCGGGTCGGTGGAGCGCATGGTCTCGGAGACCGATCTCGAGGAGTCTCAGATTCGCCTTGCGCCAGCCTACTGGAAGCAGTACCCGGACGAGATCGATGAGGCGATCGCCCAGAACCGCGTTCCGGTCGATGAGGCTCGAGACCTCTATCCCTTCATCAGATACCGGGACATCGAGGAGGTCGCCACCTAGTGTGGTGAGCCGGAGGCTCCGGGCCAGTTGATCGCAGCCGCAGGATCCCGGTCCGGACATCGAGGCCCGGGAGGGGGTGGCACGGGGGGAGCACATCCGGAGGATGCGCGGCGGCGAAGGGCCCGGACCCTCGGTACCCCGCGAACGCTGCGCTTTCGCAGGGCCCCTCAATCCTCGCCACGAGATCTGCGATCTCGTGAGGACCCCAGGTAGGCCGGCATCGACCTCCGAGCCGGCAGACGGTACGGAACTTCGACTCATCCCACTGGACACCGCCTCTCGCCGTGCGAATCCTGCTCGACGAACACGTCTCGGCGCGCAAGATCGGTATCTGCCTTCGGCAGGCGGGGCACGACGTGCGCGCCATCACGGAAGAGCCGGAGCTGATCGGGCTTGATGACCCCGAAGTGTCGGCATTGGCCGCTCGGGATGGCCGGATCCTGATCACGTTCAACCACCGTGACTTCGCGCCACTCCTGCGCGAGTGGACCGAGGCCGGCCGCCACCACGGTGGTTGCACCCTGGTGTTTGGCATCGACCACAGCCAGGTCGGGCTCGTGCTGCGCGGGTTGAGCCGACTGTTACAAGAACGACCCCGCCAGGAAGCGTGGCGGGACATCACGGAAGCACTCAGCCGATCCCGCACCTGACCGATCGGCGATGGCTGCGGACGGCTTCCGGTTCGCCTCACGGCCCGCTCGAGGCTGTTGCGGTGGCGGCCGCGCCGGCCGGCCGCGGTGGCGTCCGGCTCAGGCCCCACCCCCTCGATCGTGCTCCGGCCGTCCCTCGACGCGGGCCAGGCGGTAGAAGGCGAACGAGCCCGCCCAGGTGACGGCGAAGGCGGCGACGATGACCAGGCCCAGGGCCTCGAAGTCGAGACCGGCGACCAGGGTCCATACCTGTCCCTGGAGGCCGAGCACCTGGGCCAGGATCTGGATCGCCTCCATGACGCCCACGAAGACGGCGGCGAAGACCGAGAGGGAGGTGACCGTCAGGTTGTAGAGGATTCTCCGGATGGGGTTCGAGAAGGCCCATGCGTAGGCCTTGGACATGAAGGCGCCGTCGGTCGTGTCCACGAGCGACATGCCGGCGGCGAAGACGATCGGCAGCGCGAGCACGGCGGTGAAGGAGAGCCCCCGGGCGGCGGCGCCGGCCGAGATGCCGAGCAGGCCCATCTCGGTGGCGGTGTCGAACCCGAGCCCGAAGAGGAAGCCGATGGGCAGCATCTTCCAGCTGGCGTCCACGAGCCGGAACAGCCGCCCGAAGAGCCAGGTGAGCATGCCCCCCGGCGACGCGGCCGGTGCCTCCCGACGCGGATCGGCGCCGGCCCGAACCCTCCCCAGGGCCCTGGCGGTGTCGACCAGGATGGTCAGGTTGAGGAGGCCGATCGAGATCAGGAAGAGCGAGGAGACGGCGGTGCCGAGGAGGCCGCCCAGGTCGTGGAGCTCACCTCGACCGCCGACCACGTCCTGGACCACCGTCCGCACCGCCAGCGCCAGCAGCAGCGCGATGAGCAGCACCACCAGCGAATGGCCGATGGAGAAGAAGAAGCCGACCCCGACCGGTCGCCGGCGCTCCTGCAGCAGCTTGCGGGTGGTGTTGTCGATGGCCGAGATGTGGTCGGCGTCGAAGGCGTGGCGGAGACCGAGGGCGTAAGCGACGAGGCCCAGGCCGGCGAACGCCGGCCGGTCGGCGCCGTAGATCGAGAGCAGACCCCAGCCGGCCACGTGCAGGAGCAGGATGACGGTGTAGAAGGCGCCCAGCCGCCTTCGCTCACCGCGGTCGAAGGAGCGTGCGAGCGACCGCAGCCAGACGGCCATCAGCTCCGCCTCCCGCCGCCCCGGCCGGTGAGTGGTTCACCGACCTCGACCCGGGCCGGGGCGCCCGGCTGGGTCGGGGATGCTGACCGGCACCGTGCCGGACGGTGGGAGCCGCCGTACGCCACGACGACGGGCGTGGACGGCCGGGGTGAACCTGCCATGGGAACCTCCTCGGGATGACGCGTCCCGAACGCCGGGGGCGTCGGCGACGACGAGTCTCCTGGCTCCCGGATCGCCGTCGTCCTCCCGCCTTCCCGCCTGTCGGCAGTGGCCCCTGGGAGCGACTCCCCGGTGACAGTGGCGCGACCGCGCCGGATTCTCACCGGCTTCCTCGACCGTCGCCCTGGCCGGGGCAAGGGTAGCCGGTCACGGGCCGGTGGTCAACCGGGAACGGCGCCCTGGGCGTCGGGCGCCGGCCCCTCCCGACCGGTCCGGGGCTCAGCGCGCCCGCTCGGCGCGCGCCCGCTCGAAGGTGGCCATGGCGGCGAAGAGTTCCGGCGCCGTGCGCCGGGGCCCGCCCGAGTACTCCCGGTAGAGCGCCTCCACATTGGCGACGATGCGCTCGGCCTCGCCCCAGGCCGCGTAGTCGCTGAAGGAGATGTCCAGCGCCGCCTCCATGGCGCTCAGACCGGCCTCGTACCGTTCCTGGACCTCGCGTTGCAGGTACTCGAAGTAACCCTTCAGCTCCGCCACCTCGCGCTTGCCCGCCAGCGGGCCGTGGCCGGGGACGATGACGTCGACCTCCAGGGCGAGGAGGAGGTCGAGCCCCCGGACCCAGTTCGCCACCGGGCCCTCCCAGACGACGGGGTGGCGGCCGACGAACAGGATGTCGGCGGCGTAGGCGAGCCGCTCGGAGGGCACGTGGACGATGGTGTCGCCGCGGTGTGGGCCGGTCCGACCTCGATCAGCCGCACCGTCTTCCCGCCCACGTGGAGGGTGAGCTCCCCCTCGAAGGTGACGCTCGGCGGGGTCAGGGTGATGTCCCCGAAGTCGAATACCCCGAAGATGCGGCGCAGGAACTCGCCCTCGGCGCCCATCCCTGGCGTTGCCGCCATCAGCTCGTGGAGCATCCAGGGAGGGGCCACACCCATCTCCTCGGCCGTCGCCCGGCTGGCGACGATCCGGGCTCCTCTCAGGAGCTGATCCCCGAGGTGGTGGGGCGGCCGGACTTGATGGCCCCATGCCCGGCCAACGGCAACGGATCGGCGGAGGCCAAGCGACGAGGCGACCATCGGTTCCGGCCTGGTATCTGGTCGAGGGGCCGGAGGGTTTCGTGGTCAGGTCCGGCTCGCCTCCGGAGGGGACGACGGTGTTGCCGATCGCGACCTAGCCGTGTGCGCGGTGTCAGGGCGTCCCGGTGATGGGGCCGGGGCAGGTGTGCCAGGCCTGCCTTCGGGCCGAAAAGCGCGAGGTCCCGGAGGACGGACGGTGAGATGGTGGGTGGGGCTGCTGATCTCCTGGATCGCGCTCCCGGGGCTGCTCTGGGGTCTTTCCTGGCTCACACTTGCCCGCCGGAGACCCCCAGACGAACGACTCTTCCTTGAAGCGGCACTTCGTCATGAGCACCCGGCCTTCATGGACGATGACGGCGGCTGCGATGATGGTGGGCTGATCCTATTGGGCCGGCCAGGGATAGACCAGCACCACCCGATCGGCGGGATAGAGGGATTCGGCGACCTCCAGGGCGCCGAACTCGTCTGAGTAGGCGGTGCGCAGTACCCGTAGGAGTGGTACCCCAGCCGGGATGCGTAGGAGGTCTCGCTCCTGTGGTGTCGGCATCCGGCCGGTGATCTCTTCCTCGAAGCGATCGATGTGGAACCCGCGTTCTTCCAGTCGGGCGTATGTGCCACCGGGTCCGGTGTCCGTGCGCTCGATCGGGGTCCCCTCGGCGAACCGTAGGGGGATGAAGGACGTGGCAACCTGGTGTGGCATGCCATCCACGCTGTAGGTCCGCCAGCGGATCACGACCTGGCTGCCGGCCGGGAGCTGGAGTCGCTCGAGGACGTCGGTGGGCGGCTCGCCACGGGAGACCTCGATCGCTTCGAGCTTCCAAGAACGTCCGAGGCGTTGCATCTCGGCCTCCAGGGCGGCCAGACCGGCGGCGCGGTCGCGGCGCTGGAATCGCTCCGGTCCCGATCGTCGGATGATCGGCGGCGGCTTGCGCACGAAGACGCCGGCACCACGCTCGGGGATGACCAACCCCTCGTTGCGCAGTTCGTCGAGGGCCTGGCGCACGATGGCGAGGGAGACGCCGAGTTCCTGCGCTAGGCGTCGCTGGCTGGGGAGGGCTTGCCCCGGGTGGTAGTACCCGGCGGCGATCTGTTGCCGCAGCCCCTCGGCGACCTGCCGAGCGGATAGTCGCTCCGCCGACATGGCTGATAAGGCTAGCACGTCTTGCTCAGCGCGATTGATTGACGCAATTGTGTGACACAATTGCGAGATACAGTGCTACGATCGGGGTGGAGGTGCTGGGATGAACCGCTGGACCGGGGTCGGACGGCTGGGGCAGCAGGTGGAGCTGCGCTACACCCCCAAGGGCAGGCCCGTGGCCCGGGTGCTGCTGGCCGTGGACCGGGTGCCCGTCAACGGCCAGCGCGGTGC
>JAJPKS010000250.1 GCA_021323605.1 Bacillota bacterium
GCAGCCCGGCACGGCCTCGCCCGCCCCCTCCCCCACCGCCTGAGAGCCGACCTCAGGGCCGACCCCGCCCCTCCCCTCCGGCGGCGGTCGCCGTCTCCGCGGGCACGGCGATGCTGACCGTGGTCCCACGCCCGCGCCGGGATCGAACCTCCAGCCGGCCTCCGAGGCCGGTGGCCCGTTCGCGGAGGTTGCGGAGCCCCCACCCCGGGCCCGTGGGCCCCGTCGGATCGAAGCCGCATCCGTCGTCCGCCACCTCCAGGACCGCCCACCCCTCTCGCCGGCGGAGGCTGATCCGGCAGAGCCTCGCCCGGGCGTGGCGGGCGACGTTCGAGAGCGATTCCCTCGCCATCTGCACCAGGTCGGGAGCGTAGGGGACGAGGGCGGCCGCGAGCCGGCGATCCACCTCGACCGCCACGGCGATCCCCGACTCGCGTTCGAAGTCGGCCACCAGGTCGCGAAGCGCGGGCTCCAGCCCCCGCCCGGCCAGGGCGCCGGGGCGAAGCCCGAAGACGTAGTTGCGGAGGTCCCGGATCACCCCGTCGATCTGGTCCACGGCGCCATCCAGGCGCTGCCTCAGGCGTAGGTCCTCCGTCATCGAGGCGGCGCTTTCCAGGCTCATCCCCACCGCGAACAGGGCCTGGATGGCGCCGTCGTGCAGCTCGCGGGCGATCCGCTCCCGGTCCTCGACCAGGGCCAGCCGGCCGAGCTCCCTCTGGGCCCGGTCGTAATCGAGGGCGACGACGGCCTGGGCCGCGAAGAGCTCCAGGTGGCGCAGGTCGGATGAGGTGAAGCCAGCGCCCCCCACCCGGTTGCCGACCAGCAGACCGCCGAGCCGACGCTCGCCCGCGGACAGCGGCACCAGCACCAGCGGCCCCAGGCCGGCCGCACCGATCAGGGGGCGCAGGGCGGCCCGGGCCTCGACGTCGGGGTCCGAAGCCGGACCCGCGGCTTCGAGTCGGATCGTGGACGCGGCCGCGGCCCGAAGGCGCAGGCCGAGGAGCCGGTCGGCACCGTCTCCGGCCGCCACCCGGACGGTGCAGCCGTTCTCGCCCTCGGCCAGGAGGACCGCGGCCAGGTCGGCGTCCACCAGCGTCCGGGCCCGGGCCGCCATCGTCTCCAGCAGCGCTGGGCGGTCTCGTCCCTGGAGAACGACCTGGGCGACCTCCAGGGCGGCCTGGAGGCTCTGCTCGGCGCGCCGCCGCTCGGTGGTGTCGCGCGCGACGGTGGAGTAGCCGCGGAGCAGCCCGGCCTCGTCCAGGAGCGGGGCGACCACGGCGTTGGCCCAGAACCAGATCCCGTGCCGATGGACCTGCCAGCCCTCATCCTCGGCCCGACCCTGGCTGCGGGCCCGCCGGAGCAGCTCCCGGGCGCGATCCGCGGCCTCCGCAGGGTAGAGGACGGTGAAAGGCCGGTCCAGGATCTCCTCCTCGCGGTGGCCGTAGATGCGCTCGGCCCCCGGGCTCCAGCTCGTCACCCGCCCCTCCGCGTCCAGCATGAAGATGGCGTGATCGCTCACCCCCTCCACCAGGCGCCGGTACCGCTCCTCGGCCTGCCGGAGCCGGGCCTGGGTCCGGCGGCGCTCGGACACGTCCCTTACCGCGGCCACGACCAGCAGGCGGTGCCCCAGCCGGACCGGTCCCAGGGAGATGTCGGCCGGGAACTCGGTCCCGTCCTTGCGGCGGACATGGATGTCGAGGTGGGTGCCCATGGGCCTGGGGGCGGGGCCGGACTCGTAGTAGCGCCGTCGGTGCTCGATGTGCTCCAGGCGGGCCGCGGCCGGAACCAGGGCCTCGATGGGGCGACCGATCAGCTCCTGGCGGACGTAGCCGCACATGGCCTCTGCCTGCTGGTTCAGGAACGCGATGCGACCGTCCCGATCGGACACAAAGATACCGTCCGGCATGGCCTCGAGGAACTCCTGGAAGGCCGCCGTCGCGTCCACTCCACGGAGATCATACGAGTGCCTCGGGACCGCCCCCCGGGTACCAGATCGCCCCCGGCCGAAGACCGAGGGCGATCCCGAGCCAGCCCTCGGGGCGGCTCAGCGCATGCGCCAGAGCATGGGCGGCCGCGGTCCCGCCGGCCTCAGCTCAGTGTCGTCGAAGCGGTAGGTGAGCTGGCTTCGGACCTCGACCACGCCGTCCACCTGCCTGGTCATGCGCTCGATGAGCTGGGCGTCCGAGCGGCGGTCGACCTGGCCGGCGAGGCGCACCACCCCGTCGTGGACCTCGACCTGGACCGGCTGCGGGTCCAGCAACAGGGTCCGAAGGATCAGGTCCTCGACGATCTGGCGGCGGATCTCCTCATCGTCCCGAACGAACACCGAGAGCAGGTCGCAGCGGCTGACGATGCCCACCAGCTGCCCTGCCTCGTTCACCACCGGGAGGCGCTTGACCCCGTGGTGGTGCATGAGACGAGCCGCCTCCCAGATCGGGGCCTGGGGTTCGACGGTGATGGCCGGAGCCGTCATCAGCTCGGCGGCGGTGGTGCCGGCGGCCTTACCATCGCTGCGCCGGAAGAATCGCCACCGCGGCTCCGTGCCCGCCCGCTCCTCCTTCAGGAGCAGGTCGGCCTCGGAGACCACCCCCACCACGCGCCCGGCGGGCTCCACCACGGGAACGGCGCTGATCCCCCGCTCCCGGAGGCGCACCACGATCTCCTTGAAGCCCGTCTCGGGACTGACCGTCACCACCGGGCTCGTCATCACGTCGCTGACGCGGGTTCGTCTCATCGCTCTCGCCTCCACACCGATCTCTCGACCATCTTCACCACCCTCACTTTCCCCCCTGCGGAGGCATGCGACCAATGCCGAAGGACCCGGATCGGAGCGGACCCTCGTCCATCTCCGGCACCGTTCAGGCGGCGAGCAGGTGAGACATGAGGTCGAGGCCGCGCTCCATGCCCGCCCAGGGGGCCCCGGCGTGGAAGGGACGCCCGCTCTGGAAGCGCCAGGGCAGGTACCAGCCGAGCAGGCGCTTGCCCAGGCGCCAGGCGGGGGACATCCCCACCCGGTAGCGCTGGATCTCCTCCGGGCGCACCTCGACCGGCGCTTCGGGCCGGTCCGTGGTCCGCAGCGGAACCTGGGCGAAGATGGCCGTGTCGAACTGCTCCATGACGCACATGCTGGTGGGGTCGAATCGGGCCTCGGTCGGCTCCCCCCTCACCTCGGCGGCGATCAGCTCGGCGGCGGCGTCGGCTTGGAGCAGGGCCAGGAAGGCCTGCTTGACCGGGAAGTCGGCGGTGTCGCCGACCGCGTACACCTCGGGATGGCCGGGGACGCGCCGGCTGGCCTCGTCGGTGACCAGGAAGCCGCGGTCGTCCGCCTCCAGTCCGGCGTAGGTGGTGGCAGCGGCGTAGGGCGGGAAGGAGACCAGGAGGTCGTACTCCAGCTGCTCGTCGTTCGTGTACACCACCCGGCCCGGCTCGACGTGGTCCACCACGTAGCCGCGGTGGCCGGCGATGCCACGGCGCGCGAA
>JAJPKS010000208.1 GCA_021323605.1 Bacillota bacterium
CGTCGACCAGGATCAGCCGGTCCGCGCGCCTTGCCGGCACCGGCAGCCGGCCTTGCCGGTACCGGCGATAGGCGGTCCTGGGATGGACGCCCTGAGTCCTCGCCCACCCCTTCAGGTTCACGAAACGGCCGCGATCGTCCCCAACTAATCAACGGCTCCCGACCCCCGGCCGTGAGCAGGAGTTCCCCCGGTCCCGGGGACGAGGTAGCGCTCGATCACGGCGCTCATCTCCCGGTGACCGTGGTCGAGCGCGGCCTCGGCGTAGAGCTCCCGGGCGAGCGCCGTCACCGGCAGAGGTGCCCGGGAGGCTCGACCCAGGTCGAGGGCCAGGGTGAGGTCCTTGACCAGGCCGTCCAGGGTGAACATGGGCGGCTCGTGCACGCGCTCCAGGTAGCTCCGGCGCCGGACCTGCAGCGCCGGCATGATCCGAGCGAGCAGGCGGAACGCGTCCTCCCGGTTGAGACCGGCCCTGACCGCCAGTGACAGCAGCTCGGCGGCGAGCAGGCTACCGCCCCCCAGCATGGCGTTGGCGACCAGCTTGAGACCGGCGGCGTCCCGGCGCCCGCCCACGTGCTCGGGCTGGGCGAAGGCGGCCAGAACCTCCCGGGCTCGCTCGAAGGCCCCGGCCTCGCCGCCGACGAGGACGAGCGCACCGCCCTGCTCGATCGCGGTCGTGGTGCCCAGGATCGGCGCCGCCAGCAGCTCGGCCCCGCCCTCGGCCAGCCGGGGGGCCAGCTCCTCGGCCACCTCCGGCCCGACGGTGCTCATCTCCACGAACACCTGTCCGGGGGACCCGGCCAGCGAAGCGTACACCTGGCGAACCGACGCCGGATCGTAGAGCACGCTGAGCACGACCCCGGCGCCCGCCACCGCCTCCCGGGGCGTCGCCGCCACCTCGCCCACGCCCACGGCCCTCGCCCGCTCCGGCGTGCGGTTCCAGAGCCGGAGCGGATATCCCGCCGCGGCCACCTTCCGCGCGATGGCGGTGCCCATCCGTCCGGTGCCCAGCAGCGCCACCCGGGTTGTGTCCTGGGCGGGTGTCGGCTCTCCCCCCGTCATCCGATCGCCACCAGGGCCTGGTCCGGGCTCACCACGTCGCCCTCCTTGACGTAGATGTCCAGCACCTTCCCGGGCTGGGTGGCGACGATGTCGTTCTGCATCTTCATCGCCTCCAAGACCGCGACCACGTCGCCGAGCTGGACCTCGTCCCCCACCGAGACCGGGATCCTGACGATCAGGCCCTGCATCGGGGCCTTGATCGCGCCGTCCCGGGGCGCGCGAGCCGGCGCCGCCGGTGCCGCCGGCGCCGGGAGGGGAGTGGCCGCCGGCGTTACCGCCATCCCGCCCCCGGCGACGCGGACCCGGAAGATCTCGCCCTCCACCTCCACCTCGAACTCGGCGCTCATCGCCTGGGGAGCCGGCTGGGGCTGCGTGGCCGCCGCCTCGGTTCCGGCCGCCTCGGTTCCGGCCGCGGCCTCGCTCTCGGCCTCGACGACCTCGTCCTCCACCGATCCGATCGCGGAGGCCGCGGGAGGTGGCGGGGCGGTTCGAGCCTGGAACAGGTCCGCGGCCAGAGCCGGGAACAGGAGGTGGGTCAGAACGTCCTCGTCGGAGGCGGGCAGGCTCCGCCGCTCGAGCTGGGCCCGGGCGGCCTCGACCTGGGGGTCGAGGAGGTCGGCGGCGCGGACCGTGATCGGCTCGTCCTGTCCCAGGACCAGCCGGCGAACCCCGGTGTCGACGGTGCCCGGCGGGCGACCGTACAGACCCTGGAGGTAGTCCTTCAGCTCCTGGGTCACGGTCGCGTATCGCTCCTCGGCCAGGACGTTGAACACCGCCTGGGCGGCGATCATCTCGCGGATCGGGGAGAACAGGGGTGGGTGCCCGAGCTCCTCTCGCACCCGCCCCACCTCCTCGAGGACCTCGGCCAGCCGCGGGCGGGCGTCGTGGCGGTCCAGATGCTCGCGAATGTCGCGCAACATGGGGGCGGGGAGGTGGTGTCCGATCACCTCGGGGTCGGTTCGGTCCGCACCGGGCAGGAGGTGCTCGAGGTGACGCCGGCGAACCTCCTCGAGACGCGTGCCGAGGGCGATCAGCCGCTCCAGGTCGAGCCCCGGGTCGTGCTCGCCGCCGGCCAGAGCGGCGACCACGCTCTCCACCGCGGGCAGGGAGCCACCCCAGGCGAAGGCGGAGAAGGTCGTGTCCAGCCCGCTGGCGCCGGCCTCCACGGCGGCCAGGTAGGTCATCGCCGCCAGGCCTCCGGCGCAATGCGCATGGACGTGCAGGGGCAGACCGGTCGCCTCGCCCAGTGCCCTCACCAGCTCACGGGCGGCGGCTGGAGCGAGGAGACCCGCGGCGTCGTTCAGCACCAGCTCGTCGGCGCCCAACTCGGCCAGTTCCCGGGCCAGGGCGCGCCACCGCTCCAGGTCGTGGACGGGGCTGGTCGTGTAGCAGAGGACCGCCTGCACTCGTCCGCCGATCCGGCGCGCCGCCCGGATCGGGACCTCCAGATTGCGCACGTCGTTGAGCGGGTCCAGGAAGCGGAACACCTTCACCCCGTGGCGAGCCGCCACTTCGACGAACAGCTCCACCGCGTCGTCGGCCAGGCTGCGGCGTCCGACCAGGCACTGCCCGCGGAGCAGGGTCAGGATCGGGGTGGTGGACGCCGCCTCGCCCAGACGGCGTAACTGCTCCCAAGGATCCCGGCCCAGTCGCAGCGCGGTCTCGAAGCTCGCCCCGCCGAAGCCGTCGATGGCGGCGAAGCCGAGGCCGTCCAGCTCCCGGAGGGCGGGCTCGAACTCCTCGGGCGGGATGCGGCCGGCGAACAACGCCTGGTGGCCGTCGTGAACGGTGGTATCGATCAGGCGCAGGCGCATGCGCTACCTGCCGGCCAGGGCGTCGCGCCTCTCCCGGTGCCGCTCCGCCAGCTCGGGGTCGCTCAGACCGAGGATGCGGGCGGCGAGCCAGGCGGCGTTGTGGGCGCCGGCCTCGCCGATCGCCATGCACGCCACCGGGATGCCGGCGGGCATCTGCACGATGGAGTAGAGGGAGTCGACGCCGCCCAAATGGGCGGTCGGGACCGGCACCCCGATGACCGGGAGATCGGTCCAGGCGGCCACCACGCCGGGCAGGTGGGCGGCGCCTCCCGCGGCCGCGATCACCACCTTGAGCCCGCGCCGGCGGGCGCTGCTCGCCCACTCCACGACGCCGGCAGGGTTGCGGTGCGCCGAGCAGACGGTCAGCTCGGCCTCGATGCCGAACTCCTCCAGCTGCCTGGCGCAGGCCTCGATGAGCGGCAGGTCAGATTTCGAACCGACGATGATCCCAACGTCAGGCACGTACAGCCTCGTGTGCGATGTCCTTACGGAAGAACGCCCCAGGAAATCGTACTCGGACCGCCCCTGAGAGCGCGGCCATCCGGGCCTTCTCCACGTCCTCCCCCAGGCCCACCATGGTGAGCACACGGCCACCGGAGGTGACCAGACCCAGGCCTTCCACCGCCCGGGTTCCGGCGTGGAAGGTGAGGACGTTCCTGGGAACCGTGCTCAGGCCCTCGATCACGAAGCCCGTCTCGTAGCCGTCCGGGTATCCGCCCGAGGCGACCACGACCCCGACCGCGGCCCGCTGGCTCCATTCCAGCCAGGGATGGGCGGGCAACTCGCCCAGCGCGGCCGAGACCAGCAGGGGAACCAGGTCCGAGTTCAGCCGGGGCAGGATCACCTGGGCCTCGGGGTCGCCGAAGCGCGCGTTGAACTCCAGCACCCGGATGCCGCTGGGGGTGAGCATGAGACCGGCGTAGAGCACACCCCGGTATTCGAGGCCGCGCCGGGCGAGCTCTTCGACCGCCGGTGTCAGCACCCGGCGGGTGACCTCGTCCACCAGTTCGGAGGTGACGCCCACCGGAGGGGAGTAGGCGCCCATGCCTCCGGTGTTGGGGCCCTCGTCGCCGTCCCGTGCCCGCTTGAAGTCGCGCGCCGGTGCCAGTGGGACCACGCGGCGGCCGTCGGTGACGCCGAACACGGAGAGCTCCGGCCCCTCCAGGCGCTCCTGGATGACGATGGCGGCGCCGGCCCGGCCGAACCGGTGGTGTACGAGCATGTCGTCGATGGCCCGGTCGGCCTGCTCCGAGGTGTCGCAGACGATGACGCCCTTGCCCAGAGCCAGCCCGTCGGCCTTGACCGCCACCCGACCGCCGTACCGCCGCGCCCAGCGCCGGGCCGGTCCCGGCTCGGTGAAGGTCTCGGAGACGGGCGCCGGGATACCTGCCCGCAGCATCACCTCCCGGGCGAAGGCCTTGCTGCTCTCGATTCGGCCGGCCGCGCGACCGGGACCGAAGACGGGGACGCCGGCCTCGCGCAGGGCGTCGCCGACGCCGGCGGCCACCGCCGACTCGGGCCCCAGCACCGCCAGCCCGATCCGTTCCTTGCGGGCCAGCCGGACCAGGCCGGTGACGTCGTCGGCGGGCACGGGCACGTTGCGGGCCACGGCGGCGGTGCCGCCGTTGCCGGGAGCGACGTAGACGCGCTCCGCCAGGGGGGACTGGAGGCACTTCCAGACCAGCGCGTGCTCGCGCGCGCCGGACCCGATCACCAGGATGCGCACGGCCTCAGCCCTCGCCGGCGTCTCCCGTAGCCGTCCGCGACCCGGTGGGCGAGGGCCGTCCCCTCACTCCCATTCGATCGTCCCCGGGGGCTTGCTGGTGATGTCGAAGACCACCCGGTTGACGCCGGGGACCTCGTTGACGATCCGGTTCGAGATCCGGGCCAGCAC
>JAJPKS010000321.1 GCA_021323605.1 Bacillota bacterium
GCGGTTTGGTACCTTCGGACCTTCAGAACCTATGATCGAACCGCTGAGAGCCGGAAACGAACTGATCCGGGAGGTCCAGACCTCGACCCCGGCCCCGGGCTCGCTCTACGCCTGGTGGCTGGGCCAGAGCGGATTCCTCTTCAAGTCGACGACCGGGCTGCTGGCCGTCGACCTGTACCTGTCGGAGCACCTGACGAAGAAGTACGAGGGGACCGCGCGGCCGCACATCCGGATGACCCGGGCCCCGCTGCGGGGCGGCGACCTCCGCGGGGTGGACCTGATCCTGGCCAGCCATAAGCACTCCGACCACCTCGATCCGGGGACGCTGCCCGAACTGATGGCGGCGTCCCCCGAGGCGCTGCTGGTGGTGCCCGAGGCGCTGGTGGGGTACGCGCGGGGGCTCGGGCTGCCGGCGGAGCGGATCGCGGGCATCGACGAGGGCCGCGCGATCGAGCGGGGCGGATTCCGTGTGCGGGCCATCCCCTCGGCGCACGAGGGGCTCGACACCGACCCCGCCGGGCATCATCTTTATCTCGGGTTCGTCATCGAGGCCGAGGGCCTGCGGATCTACCACAGTGGCGACGGCGTCGACTACCCCGGCCTCGATGCGAGATTGGGACGCCAGCCGTACGACGTGCTCCTGCTGCCGATCAACGGCCGCGATCCGGCGCGGGGCGTCCCGGGGAACATGTCGGCGGCGGAGGCCGTCGACCTGGCGGCCCGGATCCGGACCCGGTACATCGTCCCTCATCACTACGACCTGTTCACCTTCAACACCGTCCCCGTCGAGGCGTTCGTGTCCGAGGCCCGCCGGCTGCCGCCGGGGGTCGAGGCGCGGATCCTCCGCTGCGGGGAGCGCTGGGAGATCACGCCGTGAGCGTCACCCTCGGCATCGACATCGGCACCTCCGGGACCAAGACGTTGGCCATCGACGAACGGGGGACGATCCTGGCCTCGGCGACCGCCGAGTACCCCTGCGACCACCCCCGGCCCGGCTGGTCGGAGCAGCATCCCGACCTCTGGTGGGACGCGGCGGTCGAGACGATCGGCCGGGTGCTGGCCTCCGGGAAAGTCCGTCCGGAGGACGTCGCCGGCATCGGCCTGAGCGGGCAGATGCACGGCTCGGTGTTCCTCGACGAGGCGGGCGCGGTCATCCGCCCGGCCCTGCTCTGGAACGACCAGCGCACGGCCGAGGAGTGCCGCGAGATCGAGGACAAGGCGGGGGGCCGCGAGGCCCTCATCCGGATGGTCGCCAACCCGGCCTTGACCGGATTCACGGCGCCCAAGCTGCTGTGGGTCCGCCGGCACGAGCCGCACCATTGGGAGCGGGTGCGGCAGGTGCTCCTGCCCAAGGATTACGTCCGCTACCGACTGACCGGCACCTACGCCACCGAGGTGAGCGACGCCTCGGGGACCCTGATGCTCGACGTCGCCAACCGCCGATGGAGCCGCGAGCTGCTCGAGAAGCTCCGGATCGACCCGGCGCTCCTGCCGCCGTGCTACGAGAGTCCCGAGGTCTCCGGCCGGGTGAGCGACCTGGGGGCGAAGGCGACCGGGCTGAGGCCCGGGACCCCCGTGGTCGGCGGCGGCGGTGACCAGCCGGCCGGGGCGATCGGCAACGGGATCGTGCGCCAGGGCGTGGTCTCGGCGACGATGGGGACCTCGGGGGTCGTCTTCGCGCACGCCGATCAGCTCGGGTTCGACCCGCTCGGCCGGCTCCAGCGCGGCTGTCATGCCGTGCCGGGCGCGTGGCACGTCATGGGCGTCGTCCTGGCCGCCGGGGGCAGTTTCCAGTGGTTCCGCAACGAGCTGGGCAAGGCCGAGATCGCCCTGGCCCGGCAGCGGGGCGAGGACCCGTATTTCCTCCTGACGGCCGAGGCCGCGCTGGCCGGCCCCGGGGCCGAGGGGCTGTTCTTCCTCCCGTATCTGACCGGCGAGCGCACGCCGCACTTCGACCCCGATGCCAAGGGGGCCTGGATCGGCCTGACGGTCCGGCACGGCCGCCCGCACTTGATCCGCAGCCTCCTCGAGGGCGCGACCTTCGCCATGCGCGACAGCCTCGAGCTGATCCGCGAGATGGGCGTGGCGATCGAGCAGGTGCGCGTCTCCGGCGGCGGGGCCCGCAATCCGCTCTGGAGGCAGATCCAGGCCGACATCTACGGCAGCGACGTCCACATGACCAACTCGACCGAGGGGCCGGCCTTCGGCGTCGCGCTCCTGGCCCAGGTCGGCACCGGCGGATTCTCCTCGGTGCCCGAGGCTTGCGACGCCACCATCCGGGTCGTCGATTCCACGCCGCTCGATCCCAAGGTCAAGCCGTTCTATGACCGGGCCTATGCCGTGTATCGCCAGCTCTACCTCGACCTGCGGAAGTCGTTCCGGACGATCGGCGCGCTGGTCCATGAGGGCTGAGCGTCTCTTCCTGTAGGGGATTCGAGCCCTTTCGGGGCTCTCGGAAGCGTGCGGGGGCCCGGACTTGGCGCGGAAATCGAAGCAACCCGTCATCGCGGGGCGCATCCCGAGCGGGGGAGACGGACCGACCTCGGCCGGGCCGCGGGAATCGCCCGTGGACGAGACGGAGGCCGCGCCGTCGGTCCCCGCATCCCGCGCTCGCGCGTGGACGACCGTGGCGGTGATCGGGCTGCTGGTCCTGCACTATGCCCTGGCCGCGCGGAGCCTGCTTCGGGAGAACCCGACCGTCGACGAGGTCGCCCACCTGCCGGCGGGGGTCACCTACTGGCAGAAGGGGACGTTCCGCCTCTATCACCACAACCCGCCGCTGTTCAAGCTCGTGGCGGCGCTGCCGGTCGTCCTGGCCGGCCCGGATACCGCGGAGCTGTACGACCTGAAGAGCTGGCGATCGAGATCCCCTTCTCCCCCGAGCTTCTCCCAGTATTTCGCGGTGGCCAACGCCGGTCGCTATTTCGAGCTCTTCCA
>JAJPKS010000042.1 GCA_021323605.1 Bacillota bacterium
ACCACCGGGGCACCCCGCTCGAAGCCTTTCGGTTCCCCGAAGACGGCCTGCAGGGCCTGCAGCGCCAGGAGCGGGCCACCTTCCGGCTCACCGCCGACGTGCGTCTGGACGACAGCGTCGTCGAGGCGGTCGAAGCCGAGATACGCCGGGCGCGGGAGGGACTCACCGAAGGCACGACCTCTCGACGCCCCTCGGTGACCGAGCGCTTCCTCAGGTATTCGGTCCAGGTCGAGATCCGCACCGGCTCCGGCCACCTCCGGGTCATCGACGAACGGCTCGAAGCGCTGCGGGGGACCGGAGCCCCAGCGCCGCCCGGCGGCCGTTCCTGGAGCGCATGCCCGGACGCACGCGGATCCGTCTGCGCATGGAGAAGCAGGGTCACCCCACCTACGAGGAGATCGGCCAGGACCGCACCATCGTCTCCAAGCCCCTGTATCCGCCGCACCACCCGCACATCACCGCCCTGCGCGAGGGACTCTCCCGCTGGCGGGTCTACTTCCTCGACCCGGCCGCCATGCGCGAGGAGGTGGCGCTGAAGGAGGTCGAGACACTGGCTCCGAACGGGGGCGATCTCGCCGCCCTCTTCAACACCTTGCGGGTTCGCAATCCGGCCCAGTTCCAGGCCCTGGAGAAGACGCTGCACCAGATGCTGCCCTCGATCAGCGGGCTCGAGATCGAACGCACCGCCCAGGGCTTTCTCACCCTCACCGTCCACGAGGACGAGATGCCACTCTCGTCGCGCCTGGTGTCGGAGGGAACCCTCCGCGTGCTCGGTCTGCTGGCGATCACCAACCCACCCCGACCCATGGCCGTGGTCGGCTACGAGGAGCCGGAGAACGGCGTCAACCCGGCTCGGCTGGGCGTGGTCGCCGAGCTGCTGGCGAACGCGGCCGGGCGGGGGACCACGCAGTTCATCGTCAACACGCACTCGCCCGTGCTGCCCGAATACTTCGAGGGGAAACCGGGCGCGGCCCTGCTCCACTGCTACAAGGAGGGCAGGAGAACCCGCTTCGAGCGCTTCGCGGAGACGGGCGTGACCTGCGCCACGGGCTCGACCCGTACCTGGACCTCCTGGTCGTCGCCATCGACGCCGACTGCCAGCGGTGGCAGGGACGGCGTCAACAGGTGCTGAAGGCGCTGGGAGAGGGATATCCGGGCGAGATCGTGGTGGCCATCCCCGAGCCCCACATCGAGAGGTGGTATCCGGCCGATCCACGCGCGGTTGGGGCGGTCCTGGGGGCGACCGACGATCGCCCCGTCCCCAGGGGTCGCTGCCAGAGAGACCTGTACAAACGCCGGCTGCGGGAGGCGTTCCGGCACGTCAGCAAGGGAAGCGTGGACCCCCCTCTGGGCGGGATCGAGTACGGAGAGGACATCGCGGCCGCGATGCGAATCGAGGTGGCACGCCAGAACTGCCAGGACTTCGACCGTTTCGTCGTGGACCTGACCCGGGTGTTCCGGGCCGGGCACGCAGGTTCATAGCCTCTCTCGTCCGGATGTTCCACCGCCGGCCGTGGCCGCTTTCGCCGGCGGGGGCGATCGAACGGTCCCACCGGCGCCGTGGACCTTTCGACCTCCACTCTCGGAGGCCGACCGGGCCCAGGTCGGGGTCGCTTCGAGCCGATCCGGGGGTGGAGCCGGGGCGGCGCCCCCGGGGCGCCGTGCCCGGCTGCGCGTGGCTAGGCGGTGGCGGAGACGCCCACCCCGAGCTGGGCCAGCATGCCCGCCAGGTCGAAGTAGTGGCGGTTCGACTTCGACTTGCCGTTCTCGACCTCGACCACCTGGACGGCCTTGATGGCGACCCGCCGGCCCGTCGCGGGGACGACCCCCGCCGGCGTCACCAGGTCGCCGGACTGGGTGCCCCGCCACGTGATCTCCAGCACCGCCGTGCTGCCGCTGGCCAGCGCGTTGGTGATGGTTCCCGAGGCATCGGGGAAGGCCGCCTTCCACGCCCGCTCCGCCTCCAGGATCTCCTCCACACCGCGCAGGCTCCTGCCGGTCGCCGGCTCCTCGTAGGTGGAGTCGCTCGCCAGGTCGGCCGAGACCGCCTGCCAGTCGGCGGCGTTGAAGGCCTCCACGGCCCGCCGCGCCACCCGGATCGCTTCTTGCTCGCCCATTCGAGACCTCCTGGCCGGCGGCCGCCGGCGGCCGCCGGCCGCAGCCCGGGAGCCGGCCGGCCGCGCCGGAACGCCCGGCCAGGGTCGCGGTGGACGGCTCCGGGCGCGACCGCTTGCCCGGCCCAGCCTACGCCGCCGGGCGGAATCGGTCCGGACCGGCGACCGGCTCGACGCCGACACCGGCTCCGAACTCCCCGGGCCAGGTGGCGATCGGGGGCGGCGTACCATCGCCACGGTGGGGAGTCCTCGCGCTCCCACCGGCCGCAGGGCGCCCCGGTTGCACGAACGAGGAGGGCAACCAGATGCCGACGTCGATCGACCGCGAGCAGCTCCGGGCGCTGAGGGACCGCGACGCGCAGCTGGTCGAGGTGCTGCCCGCCTCGGAGTACGAAGAAGACCACCTGCCGGGCGCCGTCAACATTCCCCTCCGCCGCATCGACGCCGAGGCACCCCGGCTCCTCGACCGCGACCGGCCCGTGATCGTGTACTGCTGGGACGGTGCCTGAGACATGTCACCACGGGCCGCGTGGCGGCTCGAGAGCCTCGGCTTCCGCCAGGTCTACGACTACACGGCCGGGAAGCTGGACTGGATGGCGGCCGGCCTCCCCACCGAGGGGACCGGCGCCGCCCGACCGCGGGCGGGCGACCTCGCCCGCAAAGAGGTGCCGACCTGCGGTCTGGACGAGCGCCTGGGCGAGGTCCGGGACCGGGTCCGGGCCCGGGGGTGGAAGGTGGCCGTGGTGGTCAACGAGGAACGGGTGGTGCTGGGCCTGCTGCGGACCGGGGAGCTCGACGCCGACGGCGACCGCAGCATCGAAGAGGTGATGCGGCCGGGGCCGAGCACGTTCCGGCCCTTCGTCCCGGCCGAGGAGATGGCGCGGTTCATGACCGAGCACGGGCTGGAGAGCGCCCCCATCACCACCGCCGACGGGCGGTTGGTGGGTCTGCTCCTCCGAGAGGACGCGATCGCCCACACCTCCGGCGGGGGCGACCGGGTGCCGTGACCGGGCCGGAGACCGCGGCTGCGGCCTGCACCGAGTGCGGCCGACCGGTGGAGACGTGCGCCGCCTGCGACGAGCCGGAGTGCCGGGCTCCCATCTGCGGGCCGTGCCTTCGCCTGCGGGTCGGCCAGGCCATGGCGCAACCGCACGCGCACGGCGGCTGACCCGGTGCCGATCGGCCGGCGGTGCCGGGCGACGGCGGTACGACGGCACCGCGGGCCCGGTCGTGACCGGCACCGGGCCGGTGGCGGCTCAGGTCTGGCCGCCGGCGGCCACCACGACCACGTCGGCCGGGGCGGTGCGGGCCGGCTCGCGGCGGGCCAGCGCCGCCTCGATCGCCGGCTCCAGGTGCTCCCGCTTCCTCGCCTCCGCGGCGCCGTGCCGCTCCTTGAACTCCGGCATCACCTCGCGGGCGAAGAGTTCGAGCGACTCGCAGATGTGCTCGTGGCGATTGCGACCGGCCTGGCTGACGAAGATCACCTGGTCGACGCCGGCCTCCTCGTAGCCGCGCAGGAAGCGACGGATCTGGTCGGGCGTCCCGATCGCCCCCCGCAGCGAGCCCATCTGCTCCTGCATCCTGGCCGCCAGCGCCTGGCCCTGGCGGGCGGCCAGCTCGCGGTCGAAGCCGAACTGCGAGCGACGCTCCTGGAACTCGTCCCAGATGCTGGTCACGCCCGGGGTGTGGGCTCCGTACACGTAGTAGTGGCCGAGCGAGTAGCCGAAGAAGTGGCCGCCGTCCAGGCCGCGGTCGATGGCCGTGGCCTCGTCCGGATGGCACATGAAGGGGGTGATCACCGCCACCTGGGGGTTGACGGCGAAGCCGGCGGGCACGCAGTGCTCGCTCGCGATGGTGGCGTAGTAGTCGTCCACCCACTGGCGCGCGGCCTCCGGCTCGATGAAGGAGAAGGAGAGGGCGCCGATCCCTCTGGTGGCGGCCAGGTGGATGGTCTCGCGGCGACTGCACGCCACCCACAGGGGCGGGTGCGGTCGCTGGTAGGGCTTGGGGACGACGTTCCGGGGCGGCATACGCAGCCAGCGACCCTCGTAGCCGGCGAAGGGCTCCTCCACGAACATGCGGGTGATGGCGTCGAGGGCCTCGGCCCACTGCTCGCGCTTCTCGGCCCGGTCGACGTGGAAGCCGTGCAGCTCCATCTCGGAGGAGGACTCCCCGGTGCCGAACTCGACCCGCCCGTCGGAGATGAGATCGAGGGTGGCGATCCGCTCCGCCACCCGGGCGGGATGGTTGAAGTTCACCGGCAGGAGCACGATGCCGTGCCCGATCCGGATCTGCCGCGTGCGCTTGCTGACCGCGCCCAGGAAGACCTCCGGGGCCGAGGAGTGGCTGTACTCCTCCAGGAAGTGGTGCTCGACCTCCCAGACGTAGTCATAGCCGAGCCGGTCGGCCAGCTCGATCTGCTCCAGCGCGTCCTTCAGCAGCCGGTGCTCCGCGCCGGGCTCCCACGGCCGCGGGAGCTGGTGCTCGTAGAAGATGCCGAACCTCACGCCGTCCTCCTCCCTGGACCTCGGCCCGCGTGCGGCGAGCCACGCACCCACTCTACGGCCATCCTCGCCCCTCCCCGCCCGTCGCCGCAACCGGGGGCCGCTTCGGGGCGCCGCCCATCGGATCGAGCAGAGGCGACCCGGCCTACCCGGCCTGCCGCGGTGAGACCGCGCGACGAGCTCTCCGTCACCGCATCACTGCGTCGGCGTGACGGTCATCCGAGCGCACGTCCCGCCGCGGCGTCGAGCCATGGCCCCCCATCGACGACAGGGTGCTCCGGCAGGGCCCTTCCGATGGCAAGGCGGGAGAGCATGCACCATCACTCGCCAGACGCGAGGCCAGCCCTCGGCACCTGTCAGGACCTCGAGCATCGAGCAGGAGGATGCGCTCAACCCGCCGCCCACGGCGCCGCGAACGCCCGCCGTCGACCGGCTGGGGCGCCTCACCAGCGCGAGATCAGCATCTTCTTTCGGGTGTAGAAGTCGACGCCGTCGGTGCCGTGGATGTGGAGGTCGCCGTAGAAGGAGCTCTTCCAGCCCGAGAAGGGG
>JAJPKS010000406.1 GCA_021323605.1 Bacillota bacterium
CCCCTTCTCGGGCTGGAAGAGCTCCTTCTACGGCGACCTCCACATCCACGGCACCGACGGCGTCGACTTCTACACCCGAAAGAAGATGCTGATCTCGCGCTGGTGAGCCACGCCCAGGTGACCCGCGGCGGCGCTCACGAAGTCGACCGAAGGCGAGTTGAACCGGGTCGGGTGCGCCGAGGGCAGGTGCGCTCCTCGGCCGCGGGGGATGGTGGGGCCGCGGGTACCCCGACCGGGACGAGCGGTGCCCGCGCCTTCGACGCGGACGCTCCTCTCGGGCCCAGGAGCTCGGGAGGAGCGGAGCCCGCTTTGACGGCTTCCGCCGATAGATGTATCTTCATGTCCAGATACTCCATAAAGAGCTTCTTTAGATGGAGGGATGAGGGAGGTGTCGGGATATGGGACGCAGGCTCGGTGTCGTAGGTGGGCAGCTCCCCGCAAGCCTGATCCTGATCGGGACGCTGTTGCTCGCCGCCTGCCAGTCCGGAGGCCAGCAGCCGACGGCCTCGGCGGCCAGGATCACGATCGCGCTAGGATCGGAGCCGACCACCCTCGACCCGCTCGCGCGCGACGACGGTAACGAGCGGGCCGTCACGGACAACATCTACGAGACGCTCATCAAGCGGACCGCCGACGGCAAGCTGGAGCCAGGACTGGCCACGGCCATGCCCACCCAGGTGAACCCGACGACCTGGGAGTTCAAACTCCGCCGAGGCATCAAGTTCACGGACGGCGAGCCATTGAACGCCGACGCCGTGGTGGCCACCGTGCAGCGGGTGCTCGACCCCTCGTTCAAGTCCGAGCAGCTCTCCTTCCTCGGCTCGATCACCGGTGCGAAGAAGGTCGACGAAACCACCGTGGACATCATCTCCAGGGACCCCAACCCACTCGTCCCGGCGAGCATGTACTGGCTGCGGATCGCGCCCCCCAGAGCCCTGCGCGATCCCAACTTCGCCAGCAAGCCGGTCGGGACCGGCCCCTACGTCCTGGAGCAGTGGGTCAAAGGCGACCACATCACGCTGAAGGCCAACCCGAACTACTGGGGCCCAAAGCCACCCATCCAGGAGGTCACCTACCGCTTCGTCGAGGAGCCGGGAACGCGCCTCTCCGGCCTGCTGAACGGCGAATTCGACCTGATCGAGAACCTTTCCCCCGACGACGCCAGCAGGGCGCCCAAAGTCGCGACCGTGGACGGCGGCCAGAACAGCCTGGTCATCCTCAACACGATGAGCGGGATCACGGCGGACCCGCGGGTACGCGCCGCACTCAACTACGCCGTCGACAAGCAGGCGCTGGCGAGCAAGCTGTTCGACGGGTACGCCACGGTCGAGAACTGCCAGTTCATGAGCCCGGACTGGTTCGGCTACAACCCCTCGCTCCAGCCGATACCGTACGACCCCACCCGGGCCAAACAGCTCCTGCAGGAGGCCAACGCCACCGGAGCCTCGATCGACCTGACGAGCACGTCAGGCCGATGGCTCAAGGACCGGGAGGAGACCGAGGCCATCGCCGACTACTGGCGGGCGGTCGGCCTCAAGGTCAACGTCAGCATCCTCGAGTTCAACGACTACCTCAACCGGCTCTTCGACCAGAAGAACCGTCCTCAGGCCATCTTCCTCGATCATGACAACGCCCTCTTCGACGCCTCGCGGACCATGGACGCCTACTTCGCCCGGGGTGGGACCGGGACCTCGAACAACGACCCCCAGCTGACGCAGCTGGTCAACGCCGGCGACAAGGAGCTCAACCAGCAGGCACGGTTGCAGGACTACCAACAGGCGGCCAAGATCGCGTGCGACGGCTCCTACTTCACGTTCCTGGTCCGGCTGAAGGACGTGTACGGGTTGAGCAAGCGCCTGGTGTGGCGACCCCGGACCGACGGCAAGATCTTCGTCAGCGAGATGCGACTCACCTCCTGATCGGCCATGCTGCGCTTCGTGCTCCAGCGGATCGGCTATGGGGCGGTGGTGATCGTCCTGGTCGGGGTGGTCGTGTTCGTGGTGACCCATCTGGTCACCAACCCGGTGCAGGCGATGCTCCCGCTGGAGGCGAGCGCCGCCCAGCGCCGGGCGCTGACCCATCAGCTGGGGCTCGACCGACCCCTGCCGGTGCAGTTCGTGGACTACGTCACCCACGTGAGCCGGCTGGACTTCGGCACCTCGCTGTGGCAGCGGCGGCCGGCGCTGCAGATCATCGGCGAGCGGCTGCCGTACACCCTGGAGCTGGTCATGGTCGCCATGGTCGTGGCCTCGGCCCTCGGCCTCCTGCTGGGGGCGGTGGCAGCCCTCCGGCCGGGGGGCCTGGTCGACCGCTTGATCGTCACCCTCAGCGTCGCCGGGTTGTCGGTGCCCCAGTTCTGGCTGGGCTTGCTGCTGATCGTCCTGTTCGCGGTCAACCTCCACTGGCTCCCGACCTCCGGCGCCGGCGACCTGCGCTACCTCGTGCTTCCGGTGGTGACCCTGGCCATGCCCTCGATCGCCAACCTCGCCATGATGGTGCGCTCGTCCATGATCGACGAGCTGAACCAG
>JAJPKS010000013.1 GCA_021323605.1 Bacillota bacterium
ACGTACTTGGTGTTGAGGAAGTTGCCGAGGGCGGCGACCAGGACCGCACGCGTGAAGTCCTCGGCGGTCTCGTCGAGGACCCCGCGGCCGCCGAGGATGGCGGCGTTGTTGACCAGGATGTCGATCCGGCCCCAGGTGGCCAGGACCTCCTGGACGTAACCGGAGACGGCGGCCTCGTCGGTGACGTCCCCGGGGATGCTCAGGGCCATGCCTCCGTTGCGCTCGATGCGCCGTACGCAGGCTTCGGCGGCCGCGGGGTCGATGTCGTTGCAGGCGACCCTGGCGCCGTAGCGGGCCAGGGCCAGGGCGATGCCGCTGCCGATGTTGGGACCGGTGCCGGTGACGAGCGCGACCTTGCCTTCCAGCGAGACCTCCACGTGCGATCCTCCCCTCCAGACGATCGAACCCTGTCATCCGACATTCTCGCCGGGGAGGCCGAGGGGCGCGCACGGCCCTGCCGACCGAGCACGGCCGGGTGGCCGCTCCCCGGGGCCGCCCGCGCTCGGCGCGGGCCTCGGGCTGCCCTATGATCGTGACCGTGGCGGGCTGCGGCGGGTCGAGGGACGAGCGCTGGCGAGCAAGCGTAGGGAGGGCCGGATGAGCGGAGTCTACGAGGTGCTGAGCCCCTGGGCCGAGGTCGACCCGGTGCCGCTGGCGGGGATCTCACCCCGTCTGCCCGATCTGCACGGCAGACGCATCGGGCTGTGTCACAACGACAAGGTCGCGGCGCAGCCGATCCTGGACGCGGTCGAGGCGGAACTGAGCCGCCGGTTCGAGGGCCTCACCTTTCGGCGCTTCGGGCGCCGGGTGAGCGACGAGATCGCCGCCACCCCCGACCGGGCGCGTTACGAGCAGCGGGTCGGGGAGGTCGACGCGGTCGTGCTGGCCGTGGGCGATTGAGGGTCCTGCACCAAGTACAGTTTGTACGACGCCGTCTTCACCGAGCGGCTGGGGACCCCGGCCGTCGTCCTCGTCAACGAGGGCTTCACCTTCGATGCGCGATCGGCCGCCTCCGGCAAGGGGATGCCCGGGGTTCGGATCGTCCCCGAGAAGGTGCCCTGTGAGTGCACGGTCGCCGAGGCGATCGCAGACGGGGTGCGGGAGGTGGTGGACGACATCGTGTCCGCCCTGACCGCGCCGCTGACGCCGGAGGAGCGCTCGCCCTCGCCGAGGCCCACCGATGTCTCCACCGGCATCGCCTTCAGGGGCGACCTGGAGGAGGTCCAGCGGTTCTTCTACCGGCGGGGTTGGACCGACGGGCTGCCGGTCATCCCCCCCACCCGGTCCGCCGTCGACGAGATGCTGACCGGCACCGACCTGCCGCCCGACCACCTGGTGGGCAAGATGATGCCCCGCCAGGGCAAGGTCACGGTGGAGAAGATCGCCATCAACGCCGTGATGGCGGGCGCGCTCCCGACCGCCATGCCCCTGCTCATCGCCGGCGTCGAGGCCCTGCTCGACCCGCAGGCCCGCTTCGGCGTCTTCGAGGTCAGCACCGGTTCCTGGGCTCCCTTCTGGATCGTCAACGGTCCCATCCGCGATCAGCTGTGCGTCAACGCCGGCACCGGGGCCCTGAGCCCGGGCGACATCGCCAACGCCACCATCGGCCGGGCGATGGGCCTGATCGTCAAGAACCTGGGCGGAGCCCGGAAGGGGATCGAGGACATGGGCGTCCTCGGCAATCCGGGCAAGTACTCCATGGTCGCGGCCGAGAACGAGGAGGCGGTGCCCGAATGGGAGCCGCTCCACGTCCGGCAGGGGTTCGCCCGGGAGGAGAGCTGCATCACCGTCTCCTTCCCCAACTCCTATCTGCAGATCTGGCCCTATGGCTCGGACGCCAGGGGGATCGTGCGGGCCATCCTCGCCAACATGGTCCCCCGCTGGCGGCAGCTGACCCTGTTGTTGCCGCCGGGCCACGCCCGGGTGCTGGCCGAGGACGGGTGGACCAAGGCCGAGCTCGCCTCCTACCTCTACGAGTACGGGAGAACGCCGGCCTACCGTACCCCCGAGTTCTGGGGCACCCCTGGTCTCCAGCAACGGGGGCGGCCCCCGCTCAACGCCGAGGATCCGGTCCCGTTGCTGCGGAGCCCGGAGTCGGCGAGGATCGTGGTGGTCGGAGGGCCCGGCGCCTTCATGGGCATGGCCTACGGCGCCGGCACCTGGGTGACCCGGGCGGTGCGGCTGCCCGCCGACTGGGAGCGACTGGTCCGGCGGTACCGGAGCTACGTCCCCAACTATCTCAGATACTGAGAGGTTGCGGCCCGGGCCGCCCGGCACCGTGACCAGGGGGTCGCGCCGCCGACCGCGCGGCGCGACCCCTCACGGTGCCAACCGCTCGATCCTCCAGCCGTTGCGGCTCCGAACGTAGCGCAGGCGATCGTGCAGGCGGTGTCGCCGTCCCTGCCAGAACTCGACCACCTCCGGCGCCACCCGGTAGCCGCCCCAGAAGGCGGGTAGCGGCGGCCCCTCGGGGTAACGGCGCTCCACCCGCCGTACCTCTTCCTCCAGGACCGAGCGGCTGGGGATGACGCGGCTCTGGGGGGAGGCGAACGCGGCCACACGGTTCCCGTAGGGTCGCTGGGCCCAGTAGGCCTCCGATTCCTTTCGGCTGGCCTGGCTCACCGGGCCGTGGGCGCGGACCTGGCGATGCAGTCGCGGCCAGTAGAAGACGAGCGCCGCGCGTGGGGTCGAGCCGAGGTCACGGGCCTTGGCGCTCTCGTAGTTGGTGAAAAACAGAAAGCCGTGCCGGTCGGCCCGGTGCAGGAGGACCATGCGGGCCGCCGGCTCCCCCTCCGGGGTCACGGTCGCCAGCCCCATGGCGTTGGGCTGGGGCTCCCCCACCTCCTCGGCCAGACGCAGCCAGCGGTTGAACTCGGTGATGGGGTCGGGGTCCAGGTCGACCTCGTCGAGGGGGACGTCGGTGTCGATCACGGCAGGTCGAAGGCCCGCTACCCTCGCGCCTGGTCCCGCACCAGGCAATCCTGGGAACAGTAGGTGAGGCCGCCGCCGGTCACGCCCTCCCCGTCGTTCTCCGTCCACTCCGAGCGATCCCGGCCGCAGTACGGGCAGGTCTCCCCCACCGGGGGATCCGGGTCTCGATCCGGCCCTGCGGGCTCGCGAAGGGGATCCAGCGAGGGCATGGCACACCTCCTTCGTCTCGACCGACGCTCGCGGCTCCGACCTAGACTACTCCGTCGCCGCCTCCAGCACCGCGCTCGGAGTGACCGCGGCCGAGGAGGGAAGGACCTGGTCGAGCGTGCAGAGGTGCGGGGGCTTGTCCGGTCGCCAGCGCAGCCAGGTGGCGGCGTGGCGGAAGCGCTCCTCCGCCTGCAGCCGGTCGTAGGCGACCTCGCACACCAGCTCCGGGCGTACCGCCTCCCAGCTCGTGTCGCGGCCGTGCGACCACCGGCTCGGGCTCCCGGGTGCCCGTCCCAGCGATCCGGAGGGGAGCCGGGTGCGCAGCGGCTCCAGACGCTCGAGCAGCTGGCGCCGGGCCGCGACGGAGAAGGAGGAGGTGTGTCCGACGTAGTGCAGGCGGCCGGCCGCGTCGTAGAGGCCCAGGAGCAAGGCTCCCAGCGAGCTCCGGTCCGAGCTCCAGCGAAAGCCCATCACGACGCAGTCGACCGTCCGTCGCCGCTTGACCTTCACCCAGGCCCTGAGGCCGGGGACGTAGGCCTGGGAGACGTCCTTGGCGATGACGCCGTCGATCCCACTGGCCTCCAGCCGCTCGAACCAGCCGAGGGCGATCCGGGCGTCGCGCGTGGAGCGGGTGAGCCGGATGGTCCCGTTCGCGCCCGACAGGAGACGTCGCAGGCGCTCGCGACGCGTCCGGAGCGGCAGCGGCCTCAGGTCCTCGTCGCCCTCGGCGAGGAGGTCGAAGGCCACGTACGTGGCCGGGGTCGTCCGGCTCAACAGGTCGATACGGGATCGAGCGGGATGGATCCTGAGCTGGAGGGCGTCGAAGTCCAGGCCCCGCGGCCCGACGATCACCAGCTCGCCGTCGAGGACGACGGAACTCGGGGACAGCTCGAGGAAAGCACCCAGCACCTCGGGGAAGTATCTGGTCATCGGCCGTGCCCCACGGCTGATGAGTTCGACCTGGTCTCCGTGCCGGTGGGCCAGGATGCGAAATCCGTCCCACTTGGGCTCGTAGGCCCAGTCCTCGCCCTCGGGCAGCGACGGACGGAGCAGGGCGAGCATGGGCTCCAGGTCGAGCGGGAGCGGCGGCACGACAGGGCATGCATACCAGAATCGGTGGGGCCGTGGGCCATCGGTCCCTCCTGCGGAGGACCCGACCCTGCGGTCGCTCGGAGGGCCGGGGGGTGGTCGGATCACGGCCCCGGACCTCGGGGCCAGCTGGGGCCCCCTTTCGGCGGCCGGACGGTGGCGGTATCTTCGCCACCATGAAGGGGGCATCGCGACGGCTGCTCTGGGAACCGGGCGAGGAGACGAAGGCGTCGGCCAGGATCACCGGATACCTGCGCTGGCTGGCCGAGACGCGCGGGCTTCGCTTCGGCTCCTACGGTGAGCTGTGGGCGTGGTCCACGACCCAGATCGAGGACTTCTGGAGGTCGATCTGGGACCATTTCGATGTCCGTGCCTCACGACCGCCGGAGCGGGTGCTGAGCGGGCGCACCATGCCCGGAGCCCACTGGTTCCCGGGCGCCGAGCTGAACTACGCGGAGCACGCCCTGCGGCGTCGCGACCACCACCCGGCCATCGTCTCCCGGTCCGAGGCCCGCGGCCTCGATCGGCTGGAGACGGTGAGTGCCGCCGCCCTCGCCGAGCGGGTCGCGTCGGTCCGATCCGGGCTGAGCGCGCTGGGGGTGCGGCGGGGAGACCGGGTGGCCGCCTACGTGCCCAACATCCCCGAGGCGGTGGTGGCCTTCCTGGCCACGGCCTCCCTCGGCGCCATCTGGTCGGCGTGCTCCCCCGACTTCGGCACCCGGGCCGTGGTGGATCGTTTCCAGCAGATCGAGCCCCGGGTGCTGCTGACCGTGGACGGCTACCGGTATGGCGGCCGGGACTTCCCCCGGCTGGAGGAGGTGGCCAGGATCCAGAGCGCCCTCCCCACCTTGGAAGCCACGGTCCTGATCCCCTACCTCTCCGACCGCCCGTCGACCACAGGGCTCCGCGACCTGCACCGCTGGGAGGACCTGCTCGCCGCCCCGGGCGAGCTGGCCTTCGAGCCGGTGCCCTTCGAGCATCCGCTCTGGATCCTGTACTCGTCGGGCACCACCGGCCTGCCCAAGGGCATCGTGCACGGCCACGGGGGCATCCTGCTCGAGCACCTGAAGTCCCTGGCTCTGCACCAGGACCTGGGCTCCGGCGACCGGTTCTTCTGGTACACGACCACCGGCTGGATGATGTGGAACTACCTGGTGGGCGGTCTGCTGGTGGGTGCCACCATCCTCCTCTACGACGGCAGCCCGGCTCAGCCCGACCTGTACGCGCTCTGGCGCTTCGCCGAAGAGACCGGGATGACCTACTTCGGCACCTCGGCGCCCTACCTCCACTCCTGTCTCAAGGCCGGGATCGAGCCCGGCCGTCACCTCGACCTGGGCCGGCTGCGGGCCGTCGGCTCCACCGGCGCCCCCCTCACCCCGGAGGGCTTCGAGTGGGTAGGACGGGCGGTGAGGCGGGACCTGCCGGTGGCCAGCGTCAGCGGCGGCACCGACCTCTGCACGGCCTTCGTCCAGTCCTGCCCGCTGCTACCGGTCCACAGCGGAGAGCTGCAGTGCATGGCCCTCGGGGCCAGGGTCGAGGCCTACTCCCCGGAGGGAGAGCCGGTGGTGGGGAAGATGGGCGAGCTGGTCATCACCGAGCCCATGCCCTCCATGCCCGTGTTCTTCTGGAACGACCCGGACGGACGCCGCTACCGGGAGAGCTACTTCGAGGTCTTCCCGGGCGTGTGGCGCCACGGCGACTGGATCGAGATCAAGCCCGACGGGGCCTCGATCATCTATGGACGTTCGGACGCGACGCTGAACCGGGGCGGGGTGCGCATGGGCACCAGCGAGTTCTACCGCGTGGTGGAGGAGTTCCCCCAGGTGGTCGACAGCCTGGTCGTCGACCTGAGCGAGCCGGGGCGCGAGGGACGCCTGATCCTCTTCGTCGTGCTCGCGCCGGGCGCGTCCCTGGAGGAGGTGCGTCCGCGCCTGCACGAGGCCCTCCGCCGTCAGCTCTCCCCGCGTCACGTGCCCGACGAGACCCACGCCGTACCCGAGATCCCGCGCACGCTCAACGGCAAGCGGATCGAAGTCCCGATCAAGCGCATCCTCAGCGGCGTCCCGCCCGAGCGCGCGGTCAGCGCCGGGGCCATCACCAACCCGGCCGCCCTGGCCCACTTCGCCGCGCTGGCCACCGGCCGCGAGGCCGGGGCGGGGCGGTGAACCCCTCCGGCACCGGGCCGTGGCCCGGGGCCGGGCCACGGTCCGCCGGTTCGGCCCAGGTACAGCGCGCCACCCCCGCGTGGGTCAGGATCTCGGGCCCCGGACCCACGAGCCGGACGCGGCCGTCCCCCACACCGCCAGACCACCGCGGCACGCCACAGCCGCCGCGCACCGCTCTCTCCCCCGGCCCGCGGGCCGATTGCATGGACCGCGCACAAACGATTGCCTCATGCTAGGCAAGTGGTTGCAGGCCGTCAAGGCGTGTGGCTGCGCCGCGGTTCGCACCATCGGGTCACTCCTCCACCACCCGACCCGAACCCGCCTCCTGCCAGGAGCGGGCGGCGGCGCGCTCCCGTCCCCCGGGCCGCCCGGGAAGCGGCCACCGCAGGCCGGCGGCGGGCGGCCCACCGCGACCCCGGCCCTTGACACCACCTCGTGTCGGGTGTAAGGCAAAAACGGTATCGGTCGGCAAGCGGAGAGGGCACGGGCCGTTCGTCGGCCACCGAGCACGAGTCGGGAGAGTGGAGGAACGGTAGAGATGAGACGTGCTCTCGCGTCGTCCCCCGGACGCTGGCTCACACCCGTCGCCGTGGTCTCGGCCGCGGCCCTGGTCGGGGCGGGCACGGTCTACGCCAGCGTCTTCGCCGCCGGTCCCCTGGTGCAGGTCGCCGACCATCCCTTCCCGGGCACGTCCACGGCCTGTGACCAGGTGATCGCCCGCTCCGAGGCGCTGGGCAGCGTCAACTACCCGGACGCCGAGGTCGAGCCCTACGTGACCGCCGATCCCCGCAACCCCGATCACCTGATCGCCAGCTTCCAGCAGGACCGCTGGAACGACGGCGGCGCCAACGGGCTGATCGTCGCCGTCTCCAACGACGGTGGCGCCCACTGGTCGCTGGCCTCCGCCCAGCCTCGGTTCACCGTCTGCGAGGGGGCCACGTCCAGTGAGCCGGGGCCCTTCCAGCGGGCCTCCGACCCCTGGGTGAGCATCGGTCCGGACGGGATCGCCTACTCCATCGCCATCGCCTTCAACGCCAACGGTCCCGCCTTCGGCGGGGCGAGCGGTGTCCTCGTCAGCCGCTCCACCGACGGCGGCCAGACCTGGCAACCACCGGTCAGCGCCGAACTGGACACCTCGACCACGGTGCTCAACGACAAGGAGTCGGTGACCGCCGATCCGCTTCGGGCGGGCACCGCCTACGCGGTCTGGGACCGGCTGGTCTCGCCCAACAGCCACGCCAACCCCGACGCCTTCACCTTCACCCGGGCCTTCCGCGGACCGGCCATGTTCTCCGAGACCACCGATGGCGGCGTGACCTGGAGCCAGGGCCGGGTCGTCTTCGACCCGGGCCAGAACAACCAGACCATCGGCAACCAGATCGTAGTCCCGACCGCGGGGCCGGCCAGGGGCGTCCTGATCGATGGCTTCGCCCTCATCGTCAACCGCGCCTTCGGCAATCCGCACCGGGTCTCGCCCTTCAGCGTGGCCGTGATCCGCTCCACGGACGGCGGTGCCACCTTCTCCGGGCCCATCGTCGTCAGCCCCTTGATCGACGCGCCGGTGAGCATCGCCGGCCACGCCGTCCGCACCGGTGACATCCTGCCCGGGTTCGCCGCCGGCCCCGAGGGCAACCTCTACGCCGTCTGGCAGGACGGCCGCTTCAGCCCCACCGGGGCGGCCAAGATCGCCTTCTCGATGTCCACGGACGGGGGTCTGCACTGGAGCACGCCGATCCGGGTCGACCAGTCCCCGGGCGACGCGCCCGCCTTCACCCCTTACGTCCACGTGGCCTCGGACGGCACCGTCGGCGTCACCTACTACGACCTCGAGAACGCCACCGCCGCCCGGCCCGGCCTGACCGACGAGTTCATCGTGCACTGCCACCCGGCGACCGACGACTGCGCCAACCCGGCCAGCTGGGCCGCCGGTGGCGAGACCAGGCTCAGCACCACGGGCTCTTTCGACATGACCACCGCCCCCGACGCCGGAGGCTACTTCACCGGCGACTACGAGGGGCTGACCAGCTCGGGGACCACGTTCGACTCCTTCTTCGTCATGGCCAGGCCGATCGCGACCAGGGGAGCCACCGACCCCTTCGCCACCACCGCGGGCTGATCTCGGCGGACGCGGGGCCCGGCCGGGCCCCGCGTCATCCCCCTCAGTCCGGCGCCGTCCGATCCAGGGCCGGGGGGAAGTCGTGTTCCCTGGCGTCCCGGTCCAAGAAGCGCTCCAGCGCCTCCACCAGCGGGGCGCGCAGGGCGTCGAGGTCGATGCGCTCGGGGTCCGCGCTCCACTGGAGGCAAACGCCCTCCATGAGCCCGAGCACCAGGACCGCGAACTGGTCGCAGCAGGGTTGTCCCCCGAAGCGTTGCAGGACCGTCCGCAGGAAGCCCTCGATGCTCGTCCTCGCCTCGACCAGGTACTCGGCGATCGGCCCCTCCGCCCGACCGGCCTGGAGCCGCGACTCCAGGGAGAGCGCGACGTACTCGGGGTGGGATCGGTACCAGCTGAGCGCGAACGCCACCGCCGAGTCCAGCAGCTCGTGCAGCGAGGTGGACGTCGCCGCCATCTCGTCCAGGGCCCGGAAGGCCGCGATACGTTCGGCGACGAGCGCGTCGAACAGCGCCCGCTTGGTGGCGAAGTGGTGGTACAGGGCGCCCTTGGAGGTCCCGGCCGCGCAGGCGATCTGGTCCATGGTGGTGCGGCCGTAGCCGTGGCGGGCGAACAACTGTGCGGCGGCCCGGAGGATGAGGCTCCGCGTTTCCATCGCCCGCCGCTGCGCCGGGGTGAGCCGGTCGGGTCCGTCGGTCATCGCTCTGCGGTCACCGGGTATCCTACCGACTGACTGGTCGGTCGTTGCCCACAGGGCTCCGGGCGGTCTTCGGTTGTCCGTACCCGGCGACCACTCCCATACAGCCGATGAGCAAGACGCATCCCGTGCGGATCGTGGTCGACAGCAGCACGTGCCTGAGCCCGGAGGAGGCGCGTGAGCTGGGGGTCACGGTCGTCCCCATGCGCATCGTCGTCGATGGCCGCAGCTACCGCGACCTGATCGACATCTCGCCCACCGAGTTCTACCGTTCGCTCCGCGAGGCGAAGGTCCGGCACACCACCTCGGCGCCGACGCCCGGCGACTACCTGGAGGCATTCCAGGCGGTTCCGGGCGACGTCCTCTGCCTGACCGTCGCCTCTTCGATCAGCAGCATGTACCAGGCGGCGACCTCCGCCGCCGGCATGGCACTCGGCCGCCGGGTGGAGGTGGTCGATTCCGGCACGGCGGCCGGAGGCCTGCGCCTGCTGGCCGAGGACGCGGCCCGGGCGGCCAGGAACGGCTCCCTGCTGGAGGAGGTCGCCCAGCGGGCCCGCGGGCTCTCCCGCCGGATCCAGGTCCTGGGCGTCCTGGGCAGCCTCGAACACATCGCCCGAAGCGGACGCATCCCCCAGCTCGCCTCCTGGGGGACGTCGGTGCTCCGGGTCATGCCGCTGGGGCGGCTGACCACGGGCAAGCTGGGCCTGGTCCGGCTGGTACGCGGCTGGCGGGCGGCCATCCAGGCGCTGGAGGTCGAGATCATGCGCGGGGCCGCCGATCAGGGGGCCGGGGCGGCCGGGAAGGGACTGCGCTGCACCGTCTTCCACGCCGACGCCCTGGAGGTCGCCCAGCAGCTCACCGAACGCCTGCGGCAGACGGTGCCGGAGGCGGAGCTGGGACTGTCGGAGTTCACCCCGGCCATGGGCGTCCACACCGGGCCGGGCCTGCTCGGCGCCGCCTTCTTCGTCGACGACGGGGAGGTCGGATAGAGGGCGGGGCTGCCCGGCGGCCGGACCGGGCAGCCCCGAAGCCGCGGTCAGCCGGCGGCGCCCCGTAGGGCCTCGCGGGCCGCGACCATCCGGTTGCGGATCGTGCCCACGCCCTCCACCTCGGCTTCGCACACATCTCCTGGACGCAGGAACTCCGGTGGCCTGCGGGCGAACCCCACCCCTTCCGGCGTGCCGGTGGCGATGAGCATGCCGGGCAAGAGGGTCATGCCCACCGAGAGCCAGGCGATGAGGGCGTCCACGGGGTAGATCATGTCCCGGGTGTTGGCGTCCTGCTTGACCACCCCGTTCACGCTCAGCCGAAGGCGCAGGTCCTGGGGGTCGGGGATCTCGTCTCGGGTCACGATCCAGGGGCCGCAGGGACAGGATGCGTCGAGGCTCTTGCCCTTGAACCACTGCCCACCCCAGCCGTGCTGGATGTCCCGGGCGCTCAGGTCGTTGACGACCGTGTAGCCGAAGACGTGGTCGAGCGCGTCCTCGCGCCGGATGTTCACGCCCGCCCGGCCGATGACGACGCCCAGCTCGACCTCCCAGTCGATCTGCTCGCTGACCTGGGGATCCACCGGTATCTCGTCGTACGGCCCGGTGATGCTGGTGATCGCCTTGGTGAAGATGGTGGGCGGCCCCACCTCGGTGCCGCGGGCCCGGGCCCCCTCCTCGGCGTGCTTGGCGTAGTTGCGACCGATGGCGAGGACGTTGCCCCGGGGTGGGTCCAGGGGGGCCAGCACGGTCAGGTCCCCCAGGCGCCGCACGGCCGAGGCGACAGGGGACGTCTCGAGGCGGTCCAGTAGCCGGCGCACCGCGGTCAGCGCCTCCTCCCCTCCCTCGATGAGGGAGAGGAGGTCCGGCGGAGGGGCCGGTGCGCCGATCGCAGCGGCCAGCTGGCCCAGGTCCACGACCTCGTCCTGACTGCCGGGGCGGAGCGCTCCCAG
>JAJPKS010000155.1 GCA_021323605.1 Bacillota bacterium
CCGGGGGCCGCGCCCACGAGCCGCGACGATTCGCCCAAAGCGGGGCTATTCTGCCATGCCGGCGGCTACGTGTCTAGGTCTCTCACGACTATGGCGAGGAGCCTTCCCTGCCCTGCTCGGGGGTCAGGCCAGGGTGAGGCCCAGGCCGAGGCCGCCGTCCACGGCGAGCACGGCCCCGGTGACCCACTCTGCGAACCCCAAGTACTCGATGGCCTCGGCAACCTCGGCCGCGGTCCCGATGCGCTGCAAGACATGGGCCGATGCCAGATCGTCCAGGCGCCTCCTGGCCGCCGCCGGATCGCCGAGCCCGGCCCGAACGTTGATTTCCGTGGGCACGGCACCGGGGCGCACGCAGTTGACCCTGATGCCACGCGGTCCGAGCTCGGCTGCCAGCACACGGGTGAGCGTCTCCAGCGCCCCCTTGGTGGCGGCGTACGGAGAGGCGCCGGGGAAGGCGCGCTGGGTGTGCACCGACCCGATGAAGATCACCGCCCCTCGGGTCCGCTCCAGGTGCCCCACGCACAGTCCGGTGAGCAGCATGCCGGCGACCACGTTGACGTGGAAGAGTTCGAGGACGCGGCCCTCGTCCAGGGTCTCGACCGGACCGCGGTACATGTTGCCGGCGTTGCTCACGAGCAGGTCGAGTCGTCCGCCGTGGGTCACCGCCGCCTCGACCATCCGCCGCCGGTCCGCTTCCGAGGTCACGTCCCCGGCCACGGCCAGGCACGACTCGCCCAGCTCATCGGCGACGGCCTCCAGACGGTCACGGCGTCGACCGCTGATGGTCACCCGCGCGCCCCGGGCCACGAGGCGGCGGGCCGTCGCCTCGCCGATGCCCGATCCACCCCCGGTCACCAGCACCGAGGATCCGGCCACCGACCTCACGACAGGAGCCACCTCATCGCCCGGCCGAGGATGGTCCGATGCTCCGGCACGGAGAGCGAGGCGAGACCGTGCCCCAGGGTGTCGACCACCACCCGCCCCGCCGATCCCTCCCGCGCCCACAGCAGCGGCTGCGAGATCCCGCCGTGCTCACCGACGATGAGGGGGATCAGCCGAGCACGGTGCTCCAGGAAGCTGTAGACCTCGTCCTCGACCTCGAAGCCCTCGATGCCCTCCACCAGCGGGTGGGCGTCCTCGTGGACCTGGACGCGGACCCGGCCCAGGGGTGGGTGGCAGGACGCCCCCCACCGCCATCGTGCCCCCAGCAGATCGCCCCACTCCGGCCAGTCGTCGAAGCAGATCACGGCGGTGTGGACGGCCAGCACCCCTCGCCCCTCCCGAAGGTGCCGACGTAGGGCCTCGCGCGCCTCCGTACTCGGCGAGTAGGCCCATCGCCGGCGGTAAGGCTCGTACTTCTCTCCCTCCATGCGCCATCGCAGCGCATTCACCACCAGCAGATCGACGCCCGTGAGCGCCCGTAGGCCGGCCTCCAGGTCCTCCGTGACCTCCACGTCCAGGCCCTGGTGGCGGGCGAGGTCGGCCAGGAAGGCCGAGGTGGCGGGGAAATCGTGGAAGATCCCACCGGAGAGGATCAGCGCTCGTCGCACGCCGCCGTTTCCGTGTGGCCCACCGAGTCGACCGCCTTCGGCCGGGGCAGGAGGCCGAGCACGTTCAGGCTCACGCCGCCGTCCACCACCAGGTGCTGTCCGGTGATGTACGAGGCCTGATCGGAGAGCAGGAAGAGGACGGCGTTGGCGACGTCCTCGGCCGTCCCCAACCGTTTCAGCGGGACTCCGGCCGAGCGCCGACGTCGGGTCTCGGGATCGGCATAGATGGGCTCCGACATGCCGGCATCGATGAACCCGGGGGCAACGGCGTTGACCCGGACCCCACGCCCGGCCCATTCGACCGCCATCTGTTCGGTGAGGAGACGCACCGCCGCCTTGCTCGCGCCGTAGGCCCCTCCGTACGGGGCCGGGACCAACCCGTTGATCGAGGCCACGTTCACGATCGCCCCCCCACCGGCCGCAGCCATACGGCGGGCCGCGACCCTGGCCACGACGAAGGTCCCGGTCAGGTTGACCTCCAGCACCAGCCGCCAGTCCTCCATGGAGAGTTCGGCCAGGGCCCCGAAGCGCACCATTCCGGCGTTGTTGACCAGGGCGTCGATGGGACCGAACGCGTCCAGTGCCGCTCCCACCGAGTCTTCGTCGCGTACGTCGGCCACGAGGGGCCGGCCATGGACCGCGGCGGCGACACGGCGTGCGGCCTCGGCGTCGATGTCGAGCACGCCCACCCGGTAACCCACGGCGGCAGCCCGGCGGCAGATCTGCTCCCCGATCCCCCTGCCGCCGCCGGTGACGACCAGTGACCTCACCCGAGGAGGACCGGGTAGAACCCCCAGTGGGGACGGGTTGAGGTCTCGTCCCGCCGCGGCGCGAACTCGGGATGCGGTCTCATCCCCCGCTGGAACAGGGCCTGGACGATGAGGGTCACGGAACCGTAGATGGGTTCGTCCGGCCCCCGCCACCGATGCTCGGGTTCCATACCCCCATCCAGGATCCGTCCGATGCAGGTGTGGGCCCCGGCCCCGAAGCTCAATCCCCACGCCGGGACGCCCTCCGGCCGCTCGCGCCCAGGGCGGAACCGATGGGCGTCGGCACCGAAGACGGCAGGGTCCCGGTTGGCGGCCATCAGGTCCATCTGCACCAGGGCATGCTCGGGGATCTCCGTCCCGCAGCCGAGGCGCACCCTGGCCAGCGCCCGCCGGCTCGCGATCGGGCTTGCCGGGTGGAGACGGAGGGCTTCGTGGACACAACCCTGCACGAAGCCCGGATCGTGCTCGAGTCGTGACCGACCGTCGGGGTGTCGCTCGAGCCAGGTCAGCGTCTCATGTACGGTGTTCGCCACCGCCATGGCCGTGCTACCGGTCGCCGCCTGGAGGTAGCCGCAGGTCTCGCGTCGGATCAGGTCGAGGGGCAACGCCAGGTGGTCCTCCTCGCGGAGGAGCAGGGTCAGGACGTCGCGTGGGAGTCGGGCCTCCTCCACCTGGCCGGCCCGGAAGCGCTCGACCAGCTCTCGGCGTCGCCGGTAGGAGGGCTGGAAGAACTCTCGGTCGTAGCCTGCCAGCGCCTCCGCCGCTTCTGCCACCACCGCGGCCTTGTCCACGGCGTGAGCCACCGTGGCGCCGGCACCGAGCTTCCATACGTGGTCGAGCAAGCGTCCGGTGTCCTCAGCGTTGCCGTGTGGGCAGTCGATGCCTGCGATCAGGGCGCTGAGGTTGAGGGTCACCCGCCGTGACAGCTCCACCACATCCACCCATCCCCGCTCCACGAAGGGAGCGATGGTGGCGGCGATGGCGGGTCGCACGACCTCCATCTCGTATCCTCGCAGCGCCTCCGGCCGGAACAGCCGGCTCTCCAGGCGACGTCGGGTCCGATGTTCCTCGCCGTGGAGGGTGAGCAACGTCCCTTCCAGGACGACCCCGGCCTCATCGTAGAGCGCCTGCTTCAGGTCCCGGTGCCGGAGGGCCTCTCGAACCGCTTCGTAGGAGGAGAGCCGGACCAGGGCTACATCGAGCATGGGCATGAGGAGGTCAGGGCAGGGGTCAGGAGGTCCTCGCCCTCCTCCGGAGGACCGTCCAGAGGCCGGTCACCGTTCTCCCAGGCCGTGGCGAGCTCCCAGGTGAGGAGGCGCTGACTGTACTGGCTCACGCGTTCCTTGGGGTGGAGACGACGTTGCGGCCATGGCCGGTGCAGGTCGACCTCGGTTCCCGCCTTGAAGACGTGGTGCAACCGGGTCCGGTCTTGGAGGATGCGGATGTCCAGCGTCGGGTCACCGTCGACCACGAGGACGTCGGCGAGCTTGCCCTTGGCCAAGACGCCCACGTCATCCCGACGCATGGCCAGTTGACCGTTGCCGGTGGCGGTCTGGATGGCCTCCAGAGGCGTCATCTCCAGGTAGCGGACGAAGAGTTCCATCTCACGTGCATGCCAGTGACCGTAGGGCGTGAGCGAGAAGCCGCTCTCGGAGCCGGAAAGGATCCTGACACCGGCGTCGAAGGCGCGCCGGATCATGATCGAGGATCGCTCGATCTCGCTCCGGAAGAGGTCGATGGCGGAGCTGGAGGCACCCGCTCGGGCCCCATGGTCGATCAGGTTGGCCAGGAAGGTGAAGGTAGGGAGGATGGCCGCCCCCGACTCGACCACCGCCTCGAGCGCCTCCTCGTCCATGAACGAGCAATGGGCGAGGACGTCCACCCCGGCACGGGCCGCGTCGCGAGTGCTCCGTGCGTTACGGCAATGAGCGACCACCGGCGTGTCGAGGTCATGCGCGGTCTCGACCACCGTTCGCAGCTCCTCCAGCGTCCACACCGAGCGCTCACCGCTCCGGCCGGGGATGATGCCGGTGACGTGGACCTTGATCCAGTCGGCGCCGTGCTTGATCTCGCGTCGTACCTCCTGGACCATCTCGTCGCGGTTCCGCACCACCATGGCGTAGCCCGCGCTGCCGGACTCAGGGATCATGCGACCGGCGGTCCCTCCCACCGAGGTCATGAGGGCGAACCCGCCCACGCTCAGGCGCGGGCCTTCGACGATCCCCGCCTCGATGGCCTCCTTGAGGGCGGGGCCGATCCAGAAGATCCCGTCCACGTCCAGACAGGAGGTGACGCCGGCCCGCAGCACCTTCTGCGCGTTCCAGGCGGCCAGGATGGCGGCGTAGTTCTGTTCCCGGTGGTGGAAGAGCTCGTCGTTGGATCGCGGCTCGCCCAGGGTGAGGTGGGTATGGGCGTCGATCAGCCCTGGCATCACCGTGTGGCCACCGGCGTCGATGACCCGGACGTCCTTGCGGACCCTGGCCTTGATCTCGGCCTCCTCGCCCAGGCCCTGGATCCGATCACCGCAAATGAAGACGGAGGTGTTGGGGCACGGGCCGGCGCCGGTCCCATCGATGACGGTCCCGTTCTTGATCAGCACGTCCGCCATACGCCGTCTCCTGGTCCCTTGGCCCGGCCTCCAGGCTGACCAGGAGCCGAGCCGTTGCTGGCTTTAGACGCTAGATATCTAACGGCTAACGCCGAGAGAACGCAAGCCCTCCCCGGAGCCTGCTCGACGTCGACACGGAGCCGGGATCGCGGCCTCCAGCCCGGTCGCCCCCGTCTTCAGGCACCGCGGGCCGGTGCCAGGCTGGGCTGGAGCATTCCGGTGGTTGCGGGCAAGAGATCCGGCGCCGACCGCCGGCCGAGCGGAGCGGGCTCGTGCCGCCCGGCGGTCGCGGGGAGGACGGAGCGAACGGGGACGACCGAATCCGGCGCCCCTCGGCCGGAGGGATGGTCTCATGATCCCGGACCGCTCCTGGCGCGACCTGTACCGGGTCGGCGGCGTCGCCGCCCTGGTCGCCACCCTGATCTACGTCGCGGCTGTGGTCGTGGACTTCGCCGTGCCCCCGGCGACGCCGCCCGGCGGGCGGCCCTGGCCGCCGCGGCCGAGAGTTTCATCGCCCAGAACGTCATCCCCACGGCGGTCGGGATCCTGGAGCCGATCGGGATCCTGGTCCTGTCCTTCCGGCCACGCCGCGCCGGCGCCCAACCAGGCCCGGCCGCGAGCGCGGGCCGCTCATCCCGGACGCGTCGTGCCCAGGGCGGCCACGTAGATCGCACACGGGTTGCCCGGTTGCCAGCCGGGCAGGGGGTCGATCCGGTCGATCTGAAGGAAGCCCCTGCCCTCCCAGAACGCCCGGGTGGGCTCGTAGGGGTCGTAGCCCGCAGAGCGGTCCAGGGTCTTCACCTCGACCAGGACGACGCCGTCTTCGGCCAGCGCGCCGAGAACGTGCTCGATCAAGCGCGTGCCGATCCCGAGACCGCGACGGTCGCGGCGGACCGCCGCCCAGAGGATCTCCGCCGTCGCCCGCGAGCGCCGCTCCACGACGGCGAAGCCGACCACCGCGCCCTCCTCGGCCGCCCAGCCCCGACGCCGCCCGAGGTCGTGGCGAATGGCCTCCATGGCCCCGGCGGTGAAGAACTCGGGCAGGCCGCGGACGATGTCGAGGCAGGCGTCGAGGTCGCCGGTCAGGAGCGGGCGGACGTGGACCACGAACGCATCATTCCACACGCTCGATGCGCCTGCGCGGACGCGGCGACCGGAAGCACCGAGCCCTTCCCTTCACGGGGAGGAATCATCGCCATGTCGATGACCGAAGATGCCCCATCACCGCGCAAGGAGGGTGGTCAACCTCCAGACCGTCTTCACATCGCCGGTCCGAGTTCGCGGAGCCGCCAATCGATCACCGTCCGGCACCAAACCACCCACCGCCGCGCTGCCATGATCATCGCTTCGGTGTGCGATACGGTCGCCCCCATCCGCATCACCGCTGTCACCTTCCCTGAGTCGAGCGCGCCGACAGGGTGGTCAACCTCAAA
>JAJPKS010000046.1 GCA_021323605.1 Bacillota bacterium
CAGAGGAAGAGCGGCGTCAGCGCCCGACCTTCGGTGTCGGTGGCGACCAGGCTGTGCCAGAAGGTGGAGACTCCGACCGCTCCGACGGGGCCGGTCAGCACCGGTCGGGCACGGCGGAGCAGCTCGTCGAGGCAGCCACCGACCAGGCCGATGAGCCGGTCGGCGTCGACCTCGGCGGCGCCGTCGCGGTCGATCCGGGGCCGGTAGGGGACGTGGGCCCCGGCACCGGGCAGCGGCCGGGCACGGCCGTCGTAGAGCAGCGCCCGGACCGACGAGGTCCCGACGTCCAGCGCCACCACCAGGTCGTTCGGCACCGCTGCCGACATCCTGTCGCGAGCGTGCACCCTGGGCTCGCCGTGGTCAAACGGGGCGTGAGCGACACCAACCCGGGCCCTGGGGCGATGCCCGGCTGCCCACCAGGATCGAAAACGCCGGCGGTAGCACCTGTGCTAGCGTGGCCCACGCGGCAGTGGTAGGCCTTCGCGAGCTGAGGCAGCATGCCAGCGAGCTGGTTCGCCGGGTCGAGGCGGGCGAGGAGATCACCATCACCGTCAGCGGTCGGCCCGCCGCACGGCTGGTTCCGGCTGACTCCCGCCGGTGGCGGCGCTTCGAGGAGATCCGCGACCCGTTCTCTGGCCCTCCCGACCCCGACTGGCCCAGGGATCGAGACCTCCCGGACGCGTCTCTGCGCAATCCCTGGGGGACGGAGTGAGGTCGTCCTCGACACGAGCGTGGCCATCGCCACGGACGTCCCGACCATCGACGGTGACCTCGCAATCAGCATCGTAACGCTTGCCGAACTGCACGTCGGCGTGTTGGTGACGCACGATCCCATGCGTCGGGCCGAGCGATTGCGTCGCCTCACGTCGATCGAGCGATGGTTCGATCCGCTTCCGGTCGATGACCGGGTTGCCGCCGTGGTCCGCTCGGGTCCGGCCGCCATCGCGTCGTGACGGCGGTGGACGGCCCTGAGCCCCGGGCGCCCTGCGACCCGGCCGGACCGTGTCGTCCGGGCGCCGGGAGCCGGGCGATGGCATCGGCCCACCGCCTGGTGCGGAACTCGATGCCGCGCCCTCGCCCGACCCCCGGATCGAGTTCGCCGTTGGGCGGACGGCGCCGCCAGAGAGATCCCCGGCGGCGATCACGAAAGGCCGCCGGCGACGGCGCCGAGCTGTCGCATCTGGGAGAAGACGTCGGCGACCCCCCAGATCTCGGCGATTCGGCCACCCGCGAAGCGGAAGATGAAGATCTCGTCGTAGGTGATGGATTTGCCGGTTGGCGGGAAGCCCATGTACTCGCCCTGGTGGTGACCCGTAACCGTGTTCCTGCTGACCACCCTGTCCCCCTCCGCGATCAAGTCCTGGGGCGTGACGTGAAGGTCGGGGAAGGCGCGAAGGAGCACCGTCCACACCTGCTTGAGCGCCTGCGCCCCCGTGGCGTCAACCGGCAGTGGTGTGTGGATCAGCGCGCCGGGCTCGACCATCTCGTCAATCGCCTTCGAGATCAGCTCCGCGTCGCCGGTGTTCACGACGTCGAGGAGTCGCTCGAACTTCGCTTTGTTGCGTGTTGTCCCGGTCGTCGACATTCGGTTCTCCTCGGGTGGGCATGGGGGTCCGGGTGGGCACGAGCAACCGGACCCGCTGATCGATCGCATCAGGGCTTCCCACGGCCGCCCTCGGCCGGGCCCGGCGGGCCCGGCCGAGGGAGTCGGGGAACGGCTACCAGCGCTGCCCGGCCGGTTGGGCCGTGGTGACGTTGAGGCGGTTCCAGGCGTTGATCCCGGCGATCTCGAGCGTCAGAGCCGCCAGCTGGCGCTCGTCGAAGTGCCGCGCGGCCTCCTCCCAGATCTCGTCGGGAACCGGATCGGAGCGGTCGCTGAGCCGCGTCGCCGCCTCGGTCAGGGCGAGCGCGGCCCGCTCCGCCGCCGTGAAGTAGGGCGCATCCCGCCAGGCGGCCACGGCGAAGATGCGGTCGTCGCTGGCACCGGCCTGCTCGAGCTCGCGCGCGTGCATCTCGACACACACGCTGCACCCGTTGATCTGGCTCGCCCGCAGCTCGACCAGCAACGCGATCTCCAGGGGCAGGACTTCTCGCGCCGAGTGGCTCAGCTCGCGCAACGCCTTCAGTGTCTCCGGGAACAGGACCACGGGGTGGGTGATGCGGGCTTCTCCGATCCTGGTCGCCATGGTTTCCTCCTTGGGTCGGGCGGGCCGGCTGTCACATCGGCTCGCCCCGGGTGGTCTATGGGGTATGACCAGCCATCCCGGAGAAACGTGACGATGGCGAAGATCGAGGCGCTCGCCGAGCGGTTCGAATCGGAGCGGACCCGGCTGCAGGCGATCGCCTACCGGATGCTTGGATCGTTGAGCGAAGCCGAGGACGCGGTCCAGGAGACCTGGCTCCGGCTCAGCCGCGGGGGCGATGAGATCGAAAACCTCCCCGCCTGGCTGACGACGGTCGTGACCCGGGTCTGCCTCAACCTGCTCCAGGCCCGCCGGGTGCGCCGCGAGACGCCACTGGCCGGGGGCGAGACCGGGCCGGCGGTCAGCCTGGCCACCCTCGATCCCGAGCACGAGGCGGTGCTCGCCGACTCGGTGGGCCTCGCCCTGCAGGTGGTGCTGGAGACGCTCTCCCCACCGGAACGGGTGGCCTTCGTGCTCCACGACCTGTTCTCGGTCCCCTTCGACGAGATCGCGGAGATCATGGGCCGCTCCACGGTCGCGGTTCGCCAGCTCGCCAGCCGCGCTCGGCGGCGGGTCGCCGGCCGGCCGGTGCCCGACTCCGACCTCGCGCGCCAGTGGGACGTGGTCGGCGCCTTCTACGCCGCCGCCCGGGAGGGCGAGTTCCAGCGTCTGCTGGAGCTGCTCGACCCCGACGTCGTGCTCCGCATCGCGGGAGGGGCCGTGCCCGGTGCGTCGAGGCTGATCCGCGGCGCCCGCGCCGTCGCCCAGAGGGCGTCGGAGGGCGCCCGGGCCGGACGGCAGGCGCGGATGGCCCTGGTCAACGGGGCCCCCGGCGCGGTCGTCTTCGAGGGTGATCGGGTGTTCGCCGTGTTCAGCTTCACCGTCGTGGGGGCGAGGATCGTGGAGATCGAGATGCTCACCGATCCCGAGCG
>JAJPKS010000132.1 GCA_021323605.1 Bacillota bacterium
ACCCGGCGAAGGTGACCCGCTCGGCCCTGCAGAACGCGGCCTCGATCGCGGCCATGGTGCTGACCACCGAGGCGGTGGTGACGGAGGTGCCCGAGAAGAAGGAGTCCACCCCGTCGATGCCGCCGGACATGATGTAGGCGGCCGCGTCGATCGGCGAGAACGGTGAGGAAGGCTCCCCGCGCCTCGCGGGGAGCCTCTTCGTGTCTGAAGGCCAGGGGGCGAACCCGCCCGACGTGCTCCGCGGCGCTCGGGCGGGAGGGCCGCAAGCCCGGCGGGAGGGGCGTGCAGACGCCGGCTCGGCCGGCGTGGTCGTCCGGCCGGGGGAGGGGGGAGCCGCGGCGCTCGCGATCGCCTCGGGTCGTCCGCCTACGATTCGCGGACCGGCTCAGGCGACGGCTCGGCGGCCGCGGGATGCGGCTCGGCCGTCGGGGGACGAGTCGGGGGACGAGGTGAAGACGGCATGGGACCGGAGGGCCTGGCCAGGCCCCGGTTGAGGCGCTTCGAGATGACGGTGAGCGCGAACGGCCAGAAGAGGAGCCAGAGCGCGGTCAGGACCGCGTAGACGTTGGGCAAGCGGCGAGGGTCCTGCATGCTCATGTAGGTCCCGTAGGCGCCGAAGACGGAGAAACCGGCAACGAACACGATCGTGGCCCCCGCGATCCAGACGCGGTACTCGCGGACCAGTTCCGGGAAGCGGCGTTCGAAGCGGGCCAGCACCATCGTGGCCGCGACCCCGTTCAAGGAGAGACCGCTGATCAGGGCGCAGAGCGCGATGCCCAGCCGGAACTGCGCCAGATGCTGCATGACGAAGGCGGAGAGGTTGACGGCCAGGATCCCGACCGGTGTCGTGGCCCCCACCACCAGGAAGACGAGGTCACGGACACGTTGCGATTGCAGCCAGACCATCACGGCCCCTCACAGCATAAGGGGCGGCGGAAGTGCCGGCCGCCCCGGACTCGTCAGGCCGAAGGGTGCGCGCTCAGTGCCCGCAGCTGCAGGGGCTCGCCGAGCTCGCGTCGTCGCCGGTGTCGAAGGAGTGGCCGCAGGCGCACGACCGCACCGCGTTGGGGTTGTGGACGGTGAAGCCGGCCCCCATCAGGCTGTCGACGTAGTCGATCTCCGACCCCCGCAGGTAGGGAGCACTGAAGTCATCGATCAGGATCCGCACTCCTCCCTGCTCGACGATCTCGTCGCCGGGGCGGACGTTGTCGTCGAAGGCCATGCCGTACTGCAGACCCGAGCAGCCTCCGCCGCTGACGAAGACGCGCAGGGCAAGATCCGGGTTGCCCTCCTTGGACAGCAGCGACTTGAGCTGGGAGAGAGCCTCGTCCGTCAGGGTGACGGTCGCTTGCTCGATCATCGTCGAACAGGAACCTCCCTTCTACGAACACGATTCCATGCTCCCGGGACCGGGCCGCGGTCGGCGCCGCGGGGTGGTGCCGCCGGCAGCATGCTACGCCCCCAAGCTTACGGCACCGGGGTCTCCGCGGGGAGGGTGGGGAGCGGCGTCGGGCGGCGCCGCGGGGGCAGGGTCGCGAACGGTCCCGTCGGCGTGGCGGTGGGCGTCGGCCCGGCTGGGACCTCCGACTCCGGGGTCGGGGTCTCTCTTGGGGTCGGCGTGGGCGTCGGGGTCGGGCAGGAGACGTCCTCCTGGGTCCCCGCCAGGAAGATCTCCCCGCTGCTTCCCTGGCCGGGACAGCCGCTCCCGCGGACGATGCCGGCCGGCTGACGATACCAGTCGCGCATCGTGCCGGGCAGGCCGTTGATGAACGTGCGCAGGACCGTCTGGCCGACCTGGGTGCCGAAGGTACTGATGCTGTCGTTGGCGTTGACCCCCGGGGGCTGGGTGTGGCCCGTCCAGGCGCCCACCACGATGTCGGGGTTGTAGGCCATCATCCAGGCGTCGCGATGGACGCCGGTGGCACTGCCCCCGGTGGTGCCCGACTTGCCCGCCATCTGGCGGTTCCAGCCCAGCCCCCACACTCGCTGGTAGTCCTTGAGGGTGTCGGTGATCAGGTAGGCCTCGGCGGGGGTGAGCACCTGGCGGATGCCGGGCTGGGTCCCCGGGTCACGCTGGAAGAGCACGTTGCCCTGGTCGTCGGTCACCCTGGTGATGGACATGAGGGGGACCAGGGTGCCCTGGTTGGCGAACACCTGGTAGCCCTGGACGTTCTCGAACAGGGTGATGGCCGACGCCCCGATGGCGGTGGAGAGGTAAGGCTGGAGCTTGCTCGTGATGCCCTGGGCCTGGGCCTCGGCGATGACGTTGTCCATGCCCTCCATCTGCGCCACCGTGACCGCCGGCACGTTGCGGGAACGAACCAGCGCCTGGCGAGCGGTGATGGGCCCCTCCCAGCGGTTGTCCCAGTCGAGGGGACGGTAGTCGCCGGGAAAGGTGGTGGGGACGTCCTCGAGGATCGAGGCCAGCGTGATGCGGTGGTCCTTGAGGGCCGCCTCGTACACGTAGGGCTTGAACGAGGACCCCGGCTGCCGGGGTGACTGCACGACGTCGACCTGGCCTGCGATGGCGTCGTTGTGGAAATCGGCCGAGCCCACCCAGGCGAGGATGGCTCCGGTGCGCGGGTCGGCGGCGAGCAGGTCCCCGTTGTTCACGCCCGTGCCGGCGAGCCTGGCCACCCCCTGCTGGACCGCCTGCTGGGCCTTGGCCTGGAGGCCGAGGTCGAGGGTCGTGTAGACCTTGAAGCCGCCCTGCTGGACGACGTTGGCCCCGAAGAGCTGGTCGAGCTGACCCATCACGTACTGGCTGAAGTGGGGGGCCTTGCTCTGCAGGAAGCTCAGGTCGAACTTGAGCTCCGACTTGATGTCCTCCTTGGCGGCCTGGTCGGCCTCGGCCTGGGTCAGCGCGCCCATGGCCACCATGCCCTGGAGCACGTAGAGCTGGCGGGCCCGGGCACGATCGAAATGGGTGGCGGGATCGTAGTAGCCGGGTCCGTTGATCAGGGCGGCGAGGAAGGCGGCCTGGGCCGGATCCAGGGTCGCGGGATCCTTGCCGGCGCCGAAGTAGACCTTGGTGGCGGCCCCGATGCCATAGGCGCCGTACCCGTAGTACACGCGGTTCAGGTACATCTCCAGGATCTGGTCCTTGGAGTACTTCTGCTCCATGGCGATGGCGAGCACCGCCTCCTGGAGCTTGCGCATGATCGTCTTCTGCTCGTTCAGGACGGAGATCTTGATGAGCTGCTGGGTGATCGTGCTGCCGCCCTGGGCGAACCCACCCTGGGCCACGTCGGTGGCGGCGGAGCGGGCGATCGAGGTGTAGTCGAGGGCGCCGTGGTGGTAGAAGTTCCGGTCCTCGGCGGCGAGGGTCGCCACCGGCGCCCACCTCCCCATCTGCTGCAGGCTGAGCGGGTCGTAGTACTGGCTCTGGTTGTTGATCTGGGAGATGAGGTTGCCGGAGCGGTCGTAGATCAGGATCGAATGACCGAAGATCGGCGTCTGGCCCGGGTCGGGCAGGTCGCGCACGGTCCACAGCACGTAGCCGAAGACGCCCGAGACGAGCACCACCAGGATCAGCGCGGCCCAGGGCAGGAGACGGCGCAGCCGCCCCCGCTGCCGCGGGCTCCCGGGGACCGGCGTTCCCTGCCGGCGACCGTAGCCGCCGGCGCCCCAGGACGGAGCCCCGCTCATCGGGTTCGAGCTCCGGTTCGACGGCAGCTCGTGGCCATCAGAGGCATCACCATTCCTGACATCGAAGCTATCGAGGTGCTAACGTGGTCAACGGGATCCGGCTCCCTCCGGTTCCGGAGCCCCACCGCACCGGGGCATGGTACCGCGTTGCTGTTAAACTTCTCTGCCGCCGGTCCCGTGGTGTAGCCTGGCCCAACACGCGGCCCTGTCAAGGCCGAGAACGCCGGTTCGAATCCGGTCGGGACCGCCATCCCCTCTCGACGACGACACGTGCTCGGAGAGGTGGCCGAGCCCGGTTGAAGGCGGCGGTCTCGAAAACCGTTATGCCCGCAAGGGCATCGTGGGTTCGAATCCCACCCTCTCCGCCAGAATCGAATTCGAAGGAGGCCCCAGGACAGCCGCATCCCGGATCC
>JAJPKS010000197.1 GCA_021323605.1 Bacillota bacterium
CCGGAGGCCATGAGATCACGCAGCTGGGCCGGGCTCAGGTTGGCCCCGGTGCAGATCAGCGCCACCTTGCGCCCCCGCAGGCGGGGGGCGAGGACGGGCGAGAGCACTCCCGCCAGGCCGGCGGCCCCGGCCGGCTCGACCAGGGTCCGGGTGGCCTCGATCATCAGCCGCGCCGCCCGGAAGAGGTCGGCGTCCTCGACCAGGACGAAGTCGTCGAGCAGGCGGCGCATGATCCGCTGGGGCAGCTCGAAGCTGGTGCCGGTGGCCAGGCCCTCGGCCCGGGTGAGGTTGGGCCGCTCCACCAGCCGCCCCGCCCGCCAGGCGTCGTGGGCGGCGGGGGCCCGGGCCGACCCCACCGCGTAGACGGCGATGCCCGGGTCGATCGCCTTGGCCACCGTGGCCGCGCCCGCCGCCCCGCTGCCGCCGCCGACCGGGACCACGACCGCTTCCACGTCGGGCTGCTCCTCGAGCAGCTCCAGGGTGTGGGTGCCCACACCGGCGATCAGGTCGGGCTCGTCCCCGGAGTGCACGTACCGGTGGCCATGCTCCGCGGCCAGTCGCTCGCAGTGCTCCCGGGCCTGATCGTAGTCGCGCCCGACCAGCACCACCTCGGCGCCCAGCTCGCGCATGCCCTCGACCTTGAGGGGGTTCGCCCCCTCGGGCGCGCAGACCACGGCCCTCACCCCGAACAGACGGGCGGCGTAGGCCACCGACTGGCCGTGGTTGCCGGTCGAGGCCGCGATCACGCCCCGCCGCCGGGCGTCCTCGTCCAGCTGCGCCACCAGGTTGATCCCGCCCCGGACCTTGAAGGCGCCGGTGGGCTGGAGGTTGTCGTGCTTGACCCAGACCTCGGCCCCGGTCAGGCGGCTCAAGCTCGGGTAGGGCCGAAAGGGCGTCGGGGCCAGGTGGGGACGGATGCGCCGCCGGGCCGCCAGCACGTCCCGGAGCGTCGGCTCCCGGAGTTCGGCCCGAGCCCCCTCCGGCATCAGCCGTCGTCCCCGATCACCGCCTCCGCGAAGCGGGCGATCTGCTCCCGGCGCTCGGGCCAGCGCGGGACCATGAACTGCAAAGCCAGGTGCTCGACGCCGGCCCGCCGCCAGCGCTCGACCGCCTCCGCCAGCTGGCCCGGAGAGCCCCGCAGGCGGTCCGGCTCCTGGGGCACGTCCCGGTCCGTCACCTCCACCTGGGCGCAGGCGGCCAGGCGGACGGCGTCGGGGTCCCGGCCCGCCTCGGCGGCGAAGCCGCGCACCTCCTGGTGGAGCCGGGCCAGCTCCTCGGGCGCGATCCGCACGAAGTAGGGGAACCACCAGTCCCCCAGCCGGCCCGCCCGGCGCCGGGCCGCTCGTCCCTCGCCCCCGACCCAGATCGGGAGCGGCGCCTTGGGCTCGAAGGCCACGTCCCGGAACCGGTAGTGGCGGCCCTGGTAGGCGGCCCGGGGCTGGCTCCAGAGCCGGCGGAAGACCTCGATCTGCTCGTCGCTGATCCTCCCCCGCTCCTCGAAGGGAACGCCGAGCGCGTCGAACTCCTCCCGCATCCAGCCCACCCCCACCCCGAAGAGGAAGCGATGGCGGGAGAGACGGTCGAGGGTGGAGGCGACCCGAGCCAGGCGCAGGGGGTGGTGGTAGGGCAGCACGGTGACGCTGACCCCGAGCTTGATGTGGTTCGTGCAGCCGGCCAGGAAGGCGAGGCAGGTCAGGGCGTCCAGGAAGGGGCGATCGGGCGGGACGATGAACTCGTCGCCCTCGGCGTAGGGGTAGGGGGTGTCGATCCGGCCCGGCTGGACGATGCGCTCCGCCGACCAGGCCGCGTCGAAGCCCTGGGCCTCAGCGCTCAGCGCCGCCTCGCGCAACACCTCGGGGCTGGCCGCGCGCCCGGACACGGGGAGGAAGACGCCTAGCTCCACGAACCGGAAAGGGTAAAGCCTCCGGGTGGCGGCGGCTGGGCAGGCCGGCGGCGGGATACGCCCGGGACCCCACCGGGGCCGGTTCTTCGGTGGCCATGCTCGGCCTCTTCGCCGCCCTCTGGTGCCGCCCCCTCCCCCGCTCCGGCCCCGGCGAGGGCGGCGGTTCCGCGGCACGGTTCATCGGCGTGGCCGGGGAGATGACGTGCGCCGTGGCCCGGGGATCGGGCCGTGGCCCAGGCCGGCCGGTGGGATCAGAATGGGCCATGGCCACCGTGGCCGAGCTGCTGACCGTCCCCCGCCTGGCGGGCGCGGTCGAGCCCCTCATCCCCGTGGCCCTGGACCGCCGGGTGGAGTCCGTGGCCGTGCTGGAGGACCTCCACGCCCTGGGCACGTCCCCGCCCGACAGCCTGGTCATCGTGGCCGAGACGGCCTCGCGCGAGGCCGTCGGATACCGCCTGGACGTGCTGCTCCGGCAGGCCTCCGCCCGCGACGTGGCCGCGCTGGCGCTGGTGCGCGAGCCCCTCCCGCGCCTGCACCGCACGGCGGCGGAGCTGGCCCAGCGCGGCAACCTGGCACTGCTCCGGATCACCCCCGGCATCGGCCTCGCCGACACCGTGATCGCCATCCAGCAGGAACTCACGGGCGGCGTCGGTCGGCTGCTCGACCGGGCCCGGGCCTGCCTCGCCCTGATCGACGAAGCGGAACGGCTCCGGCTCGGGCCGCCGGCGCTGGTGGAGCGGGTTGCGGAGGCGCTGGGGGCCGAGGTGCGGCTGGGTCCGCCCCCGGCCAGCCGGGGCTGGCTGTCGGCCCCCGTCCTGGTCGACGGTGAGCCCGGGCCCTGGATCTCGACCCCGGGGGACGGAACCGATGCCGACACCGTCCGGCGCCTCCTCCTGCACCGCCTGGCCTCGGCCGCCGAGCGCCTGGAGAGCGCCCGGCAGCGGGCCGCCGACGTCCCCGTGCAGACCCGGGCGGAGTTGCTCACCGAGCTCCTGATCAGGGAGCCGCACGCCTCCCGGGATTTGGTCCATCGGGCTCGCCAGCTCGGCATCCCCATCGACGGCTGGCACGCGGTCGTCCGGCTCGAGCTGGAGAACCTGGCCGAGCTGCGGCCCGGCGACGAGATGGGGGCCTTCAACCTCGCCCAGCTCGCCATCCGGGTGGCCATGGAGTCGGCCCGCGGCACCGGCGGGACGTGGAACCGGGCGGGGACGGGCTCGACCATCCTCCTCGTCCGCTCCTGGCAGGCGGAGGCGGGCTCGGAGCTGCAGGCCGAGGTGGCGAGGGCGGCCGAGCTGGTCATCGGGCGGGTCCGCGCCCGCATCCCCCGCCTCTCCATCCGTTGCGGCGTCGGCGGCATCCACGTGGGGAGCACCGGGCTGCGCACCTCGGCCCTGGAGGCCCGGGCCGCGATCGCCGCCGCCCTGACCGCGGGCCGCCGGAACGTGGCCGTGCGTTTCGACTCCGCCGGGCTGCGCCGGGTCCTGCTCCAGTGGTACGCGCTCGACGACGCCCGCGATTCGGTCGCCCGCCTGCTCGAACCGCTGGACCGGCTGGGCGAGCGCCGGAGCCGGGAGGCGATCCGGACCCTGCGCGCCTACCTCGACGCCCATCTCTCCCTCAGCCGGGCGGCGGAGATGCTGGGGCTCCACCGCAACACCGTGGCCTACCGTATCCAGCGCATCTTCGAGCTGCTCGAGGTCGACCCCGACGACCCCGAGCAGTGCCTGATGCTCCAGCTCGCCTGCCGGGCCCGGGAGTTGTGAGTCGGGCACAATATTCGCCCCGATCTCGTCGCCGGCGCTGAAGACGGGGCCGGACGGTCCGACTATGCTGGCCCGGTGACCCTGGGCGAGCCAGATCTGGAGGCCCTCGCGCGGGGCTGCGCCATCTTCGGCGGCGGCGGGGGTGGCGATCCCACCCTGGGCTACGTCATGGCCCGGGAGGCCATCCGCCGCGGCGGCCCGGTCCCCGTGGTCGACCTGGACGAGCTGCCCGACGACGGCCTGGTCCTGCCCGTGGCCATGGTCGGGGCGCCCACGGTCATCGAGGAGAAGATCCCCAACGGCTCCGAGGGGGGGCGCATCCAGGCCGTCTACGAACGCCACTTCGGCCGCCCGGTGGTCGCCTTCGCCGTGGCCGAGCTGGGCGGGATCGAGGGCATGCTGCCGGTGGCCTGGGCGGCCCACGCCGGTCTCCCCCTGGCCGACTGCGACCTCATGGGCCGGGCCTTCCCCGAGATCCACATGTGCACGCCCAACCTGCACGGGCTGCCGATCGGGCCGGTGGTGGTCACCGACGAGCGCGGCAACGTCGCCACCTTCACCTCGATCGACGCCGCCTGGGCGGAGCGGCTGGTGCGACCCACGTGCGCGGCCATGGGCAGCTGCGCCTCTCTGGCCATCTATCCCATGACCGCCGCCCAGGCCCGGGCCGCGGCCGTGCGCGGCTCGGTGACTCGCGCCATCCGCGTCGGCCGGCTCCTGGAGGCCGGCGCCGGCGATCCCGTGGCGGTGCTGGAGGCGGAGGTCGGCGCCGTGCGGCTGATCGAAGGGAAGGTGGCCGACGTCGAGCGCTGGACCACCCAGGGCTTCGCCCGGGGGAACGCGGTGATCGAGGGGTTCGGCCACGACGCCGGCCGGCTGCTCCGCCTCGAGTTCCAGAACGAGAACCTGGTCGCCCTCCTCGACGGCGAGCCCGTGGCCTCGGTGCCCGACGTCATCACCGTCCTCGACCACCACGGCGCCGGGGCGGTGGTCAGCGAGCGGCTCCGCTACGGCCAGCGGGTGACCGTGATCGCCTTCCCCTGCCATCCGGCCTGGCGAACGGCTCCGGGCCTGCGGCTGGTGGGGCCCCGCGCCTGGGGCTACGACCTCGACTACACGCCCGTGGAGCGCATCCATGCCGCGCGCGCTTGACCTCCGGCTCGGGATCGACGTGGGTGGGACCAACACCGACGCCGTCGTGCTCGACCGCCGGGACCGGGTGCTGGCCACCTCCAAGGTCTCCACCACCCCAGACGTGACCTCGGGCATCGCCTCGGCCATCGCCGGGGCGGTGGGGCGGGAGGCGGTCCCGGCGCACCGCATCACCCACGTCATGCTGGGCACCACCCACGCCACCAACGCCATCCTCGAGCAGCGCGACCTCCAGCGGGTGGCGGTGGTGCGCATCGGCGGCCCGGCGACGCACGCCATCCCTCCGCTCGCCACCTGGCCCGACCACCTCCGGCGGGCGGTGTCGGCGGGGGAGGTCATCGTAC
>JAJPKS010000270.1 GCA_021323605.1 Bacillota bacterium
CGGACCATCTTCTCGCAGAAGTCAACCATGAGCAGGTTGTCCTGGAAGATGTTGTGGTCGAACATGTACTCGGCGGCCTCGCCCAGGTTGACGATCCACTCGGCGATCGCCGGCGGCCGGATGCCGTAGGCCATGTTCTGCGCGTAGCAGGAGCAGGTGGCGTGGTTGTCCCCGCAGATCCCGCAGATGCGGCTGGTGATGAAGTGCGCATCCCGGGGATCCTTGCCCTTCATGAAGATGCTGTAACCGCGGAAGATGGAGGAGGTGCTGTAGCACTCCGCCACCTCGCGGTTCTTGAAGTCGATCTTGGTGTAGATGCCCAGGCTACCGACGATCCGCGTGATCGGGTCCCAGGACATCTCCACCAGGGTTCGCTCTTCCTTCCCGGCCGGTGGCCTCTCGACAGTCGCCATGTTCTACTCCCTGTTCTCGCTCCTCGCCCGGATGGAGCGCGGCAGCGCCCTGAGAGGTGCCGTCAGTAGCTCCTGGGACGGTACCCGGTGGTCAGCTGAGGGCCCCGGTGACGCCAGCGGGGCTCCTTGTTCACGGTGTCGTTGGTGAGGTTCCTCAGCGTCCGGATCAGCCCTCCGTACACGCTGGAGATCCCCGAGGAGAGCTTGCCTCCGGGAGGCTCGTCCATGAAGGGCATGAACTTGTCCGGGAAGCCGGGCATGGTGCAGCCGATGCAGATGCCGCCGACGTTGGGGCAACCGCCCAGGCCGGCCATCCAGCCCCGCTTGGGCACGTTGCAGTTCACCACCGGCCCCCAGCAGCCGAGCTTGACCAGGCACTCAGGGGAACCGTACTCGGTGGCGAACTGACCCTGCTCGTAGAACCCGGCCCGATCGCAGCCCTCGTGCACGGTGCGACCGAAGAGCCAGGTCGGCCGCAGCTGGTCGTCGAGCGGGATCATCGGCGCCAGCCCCGCCACCTGGTAGAGCAGGTAGAGGAGGGTCTCCATGAAGTTGTCGGGCTGAACCGGGCAGCCAGGGACGTTGACAATGGGGATGCCGGCCTTCGATCGCCAGTTCCAGCCCAGATAGTCGGCCAGGCCCATGGCCCCGGTCGGGTTGCCCTGCATGGCGTGGATGCCGCCGTAGGTGGCACACGTACCCGCCGCCACCACCGCCGTGGCCCTGGGTGCCAGCCGGTCGATCCACTGAGGGATGGTGATGGGCTCGCCGGTGACGGGGTCGTTGCCCTGGGCCGCCCAGTAGCCCTCGGCCTTGATCTCCTCGTTGGGTATCGACCCCTCCATGACCAGCACGAACGGCTCCAGCTCGCCCCGGGCCGCTCGGTGCCAGTAGCTCATCAGCTCCTCGCCCACCTCGTAGGCGAGAACGCAGTTGTAGAGGTGGACCCTGGGCAGGCCCGGGATCGCCCCCAGCAGCACCTCCTCGATGCTGGGTTGGGTGGCGGCGGTCACCGCCACCGAGTCGCCGTCGCATCCCAAGCCACCGGTGATCCAGACGACGTGCACGTCCGAGACGGCCGGCTGGCGTTGGGGCCTGGACTCAACGGGTGCCTCGGCCATCAGCAACCTCCTTCTCTTCCTCGATCCAGGTCTTTCGCCCGACCAACGGGCCATGAGGTCGCCCGCGGCCCTTCTCAAACCGTGGCACCGGCATCACCCGCAGGGCAAGAGCTGAGTTTCCCACCTATATGCCGGGCGCATAGGTGCCGGAAGCCGGCCTGGCACCGGCGTGCTCACACTCGAACCAGCGGTTCATCCGGCAGGCCGGGCATCGTCCCGGCCCTCTCCGCCCGCCTCGAGACGCGACCTCAGACCGCGCCCGGGCGCGTCCAGGGGCGCCGCACCAGCGTGACCACCAGCTCCAGGCGGACCTCGCTGCCCACGATCCAGCGTCCGGCCTGGAGTGCCTTCTCCCAGTCCAGGAACCACTCCGACCGGTCGATCACGGTGAGCGCGGTGAGCGTGACCCTCTCCGTTCCCGCGGCGTCGATGTCATGGTCCTCGAGCCTGACGTCGAGGCGAAGCGGACGGGTCACGTCGCGGATCGTGAGCTCCCCCGAGACCCGGAATCGTTCGTCGCCGAGGGCCTCGACGCCGGTGCTCCTGAAGCGCATGTCCGGGTAGCGATCGGCGTCGAAGAAGTCGGCCGAGCAGAGATGGTAGTCCCGATCGAGGCTGCCGGTGTCGACGCTCGCGGTCTTGATCGTGCACTCGGCGTGGGCGGTGACCGGGTCGTTCCCCTCGAGCTCCACCCAGCCGCTGAAGTCGCGGAATCTCCCGTGCACGGTGAGGAACTTCATGAAGGCGCACGAGAAGCCGAGGTGGCTGTTCCTGGGGTCGATCCGGTACCGCAGCCGTGGCCTCCAGGCGGCTGGCGATCGGCGTGCCAGCCGCCCCAGGCGGTGGGCGAGGGACTCGACCTCGGCCAGCGTCCGGGGGCCGGGCGCCTCCGAGGCGGAGCTGAAGCACTCCAGGACCCCCACCACCTCCTCTCCCTCTCGGATCGGGAAGGCGGCCACGGCCCGCAGCCCGAGCCGGGTCGCGGCCCGCTCCCGGGCCGTCTCCGCGGCTTGGCTCAGGTCACCACACCAGATCCGCTCTCCCTTCGACCAGCAGCGCCCCACCACACCCTCGCCGGCAGCGCAGGTGCCGTCGTAGAGCGCCCCCAGCTCGGCCGCGGAGAGCCAGGGCCGGGCCCAGTAGGCCTGGCACCACAACCCACCCCGGCGGGAACGCAGCCAGAGCGCCCCCGCCGACCAGCTGAGGCTTCCGCACACCGCCTCCAGCGCCGCCGGAACCACCGCCTCGGGCGCCTCCGCCTCCGACGTCGCCTCGCCCACCGCCTCCCGCATGGTCAGCAGCAGCTCCGACTCCCGCGAGGCGGAGACGTCGTGGCAGAAGGCCACCAGGCACGGCTCGCCGTCCCTCAGCCACAGGCGGGAGAGCGAGACCTCGATGGTGATCTGCCGCCCCTCTCGGTGGAGGGCGGCGATCTCCGCCGGCTGGTTGGCCGCCGCCGGGACGTGCCCGGCCAGGTGCGCGGCCAGGATGCGTTCGAACAACTCGCGGTGGCGGGGACTGACCAGGGTGGACAGCAGCGGGCTACCCACCAGGCGCTCCCGAGGCCAGCCGAACATGGCCTCCGCCCGGCGATTGCACTGTCGGATGCGACCGCCGACGTCGATTGCCAGCACGGCGTCCGGCGAGGCCTCCAGGAGCGCCGGCAGCTGCTCATCGAACCGATCCTGCCCCGTCCACCCGGGCAGCAGCCGCTCGAGCTGCTGTCGGAACTCCAGCATGGTCTGGGGGCGCTCGGCCGGGTCCTCGGACAGGGCGCCGAGGAGCAACCGGTCGAGCCCCTCCGGCAGCCCGGCGCACCCCACCTCGACCGGCTCGGGGCCTGCCCACGACCCCGAGGACGAGAACTCGGGCACCCGGGAACCGACCACCATCACCAAGAGCAGCCGTCCCAGGGCGTAGACATCGGTGCGTCGATCCCCCTCCTCACCCCGCGTCTGCTCGGGCGCAACGTAGGGAGACGACCCGACGGGAAGACCGTAGCGCCACGGCGCCAGCCCGAAGTCCGTCACCAGCACCGACCCGTCGCCGTCGAAGAGGAGGTTGCTCGGCTTCAGGTTCTGGTGGACCACCCCCGCCTCATGGGCCCGGTGGAGGGCATCGGCCAGGCCGGAGACGATGCGCATCGCCTCCTCGGGCGCGAAGATACGGTGTCGCAGGAACGCTTCGAGCGTGCCGCCGTGGGCCAGACGCATGCTCACGAAGGCCAGCTCTCCCCGCTTGGCCACCTCGTAGACCGGCAGGATGGCCGGATGCCCGAGCTGGGAGACCGTTCCCGCCTCCTCCACCAGGCGGGTGAGGAGCCTGGGATGACGAGCCAGGCGGGGGTCCAGCACCTTGATCGCCACCTGCTTGCCGGCCGGTCGCTCGGTCGCCCGGTAGACGGTGGACGCCACCCCCCTCCCCAGCGGCCGATCGATCCGGTAACGGCCGATCACCGCCCCGCTCAGGTCGGGCAACGTCACCAGTCGACCCCCGTCCGCCGCCCCCGTTCCGGCACCGCCTCTTTCGGCGAAGCGTTCCGGACCGACAGGCCCCGGTAGCGCTCCAGGTAGGCCTCGATGACCTGGTGGGTCTCCATCAGCGCCTCGGCCCAGGACCGCAGCCGCTCGCTCCCCGACGACGCCAGCTCGTAGCGCCGCCGGCCAGGGCCCGCTCCCGACAGCTCCCACTCGGAGCGGAGCAGGCCCTCCCGCTCCATCGAGCGGAGCATGCGGTAGAGGCTGCCCGGGTCGCGCTCGAACCCGAAGGCGGCCAGACGCTCCATGAGATCGTAGCCGTGTCCCGGCGACTCGGCGATCAGCAGCAAAAGGCAGGCCTGCAGGAACCCCTTGGGCTGACCGCCCTCGTAGTGATGCTCCCCCGGCGCCACCCACTGACTCTAGCTCGCACACCGGCCGGTGGCAATCCGCATCCGGAGGTCGGAACCCGTCCCGTGCCGGTGGGGTGAGCCCGCCCGTCGGGGATGGAAGGGGAGCCGGGTCGGGGCGGTGGCGCTGGGCCCGGGCTGGCAGGCGATCCATGGGACGCCGGGGACGCCCGGAGCGCCGCCGCCCCGGCTTCCCGGGCTCACCCCCCGGTGTCGAGCAGCTGCAGCTCCTCCAGGTCGAGGTCGCGCTCGATCCGGTGCATGACGTCGTCGCCGATCGCGCCCTGGTTTCGCAGCGCCACCACCTGCTGGCGCTCGGCGGCGATCAGCTCCAGCTTGAGTCGGTGCATGCGCTCCTGCCACCGGCGATGGTCCGCCAGGTGATCGGCGCCGTCCACGTGGACGTGCCCGTCGACCGCCCCGCGCCCGTCCCCGTCGTGATCGTGCCGCAGGTAGCCGAACCGCGTCTCGACCGAGGTGCGCCGTTTCCGGTAGTACCCACGAAGCAGGTCCAGCTGCCCCTCCGGGGCCCAACCCGATCCGGACAGCTCCGCCAGCCGCGCTTCGGCCGCCTCGATGGCCCGGAAGCGGGCCAGCTTCTCCTCGTGGTGATCGCGCCCGTCGCCGGTCACACCGAGCCCGGTGATGAGCGCGGGCAGGCTCAGGCCCTGGAGGACAAGGGTGACCAGGATCACGCAGAAGGTCAGGAAGAGGACCAGGTCCCGGCCGGGGAAGAAGGGACCGCCGGGCAGGGTGGCGGGCAGGGCGAGGGCCGCGGCCAGGGAGACCGCGCCCCGCATGCCCGACCAGGCGGTCACGGCCACGTTGCGCAGCGGCGGGAGGGGCTCACGCCGTCGCACCGAGGGCAGGAGGCGGGGCAGGTAGGCGCCGGGGAAGGTCCAGGCGATGCGGGCCACGATCACGGTCACGCTGACCACGGCCGCGTACAGCATCAGGTTGGGGACCGGGCGCGCCCTCAGGCCGTCCAGGATGCCGGGCAGCTGCAGGCCGACCAGGATGAAGGCCAGGCCGTTGAGCACGAAGACCGCCGTGTCCCACACCGCCAGCCCCTGCAGGCGGGTGTTGGGCGAGAGCAGCTCGGGGCTCCGGCGGCCCACGTAGAGCCCGGCGGTGACCACCGCCAGCACGCCCGAGAGGTGCAGGTTCTCGGCCGCCAGGTAGGCCGCGTAGGCGGTGAGGAAGCTCAGGGTGATCTCGATCAGGGGATCGTCGATGCGGAGCTGGACCTGGGCCAGCAGCCAGCCCAGCACCAGCCCGACCGCGATCCCGCCCGCGGCCGCGACCACGAACTCCAGCCCCGCCTGCCAGGGGACGAAGATCCCGGTGGCGGCCGCGGCCAGGGCGAACCTCCAGACGACGAGCCCGGTGGCGTCGTTGACCAGGCTCTCCCCCTCGACCACACTCACCACCCGCCACGGCGCCCCCAGCCGCTGCATGATCGCGGTCGCGGCCACGGCGTCGGTGGGGGCGACCACCGCCCCCAGGACGAAAGCCGTGGGCCAGGGCAGGCCCGGCACCACGGCATGCGCCATCACCGCCACCCCCACGGTCGTGAGCAAGACCAGACCGAAGGCCAGCAGGGTGATGCTGCGCAGGTTGGCCCGGAAGTCGCGGAACGAGGTGGCCCAGGCGGACCTGAAGAGCAGCGGGGGCAGGAAGATGAGGAAGACCACCTCCGGGTCCAGCCGGACCCTGGGCGCATGAGGGACGAAGCCCAGGGCCAGACCGCCCAGGACGAGCACGATCGGGTAGGGGAGCCGGAAGCGCCGGGCCACCATGGCCAGCACCGCCACCGCGGTCAGGAGGCCGAGCACGACCTGGAGGGCCGACATCGACGTCTTCCAACCGGCCCGGCGCCCGCTCCTCTTCCCCCGGCCGGGGTCGGGCGCTCAGGTCGTGGCCACCGCCGCCCGCCCCGCCCGCCGGGCCAGCACCCGCGGCGCCGTCTCGGGGACGCCCAGGATCAAAAGCCCGCTCAGGCCGGCGCAGATGGCGGCGAGCAGGAAGCCGATCTTGATCCCGTAGCCGTCGGCCACCGCCCCGGCGATCGCCGGCAGGGCCAGGGTCCCGATCATGACCCCGACGAAGTTGACCAGGCCCATGGTGGCGGCCCGAAGCTCCTCGCCGACCAGCTCGACGATGATGGTCGCGCTGCCCAGCGGCACCACCACCCC
>JAJPKS010000126.1 GCA_021323605.1 Bacillota bacterium
ATCAGATCCCGACCATCTCCATCCTCTTCGTCGACGCCTCCCGCCTGGAGGCGCTCGCCAACGACCTCAGGGCTCGTCTCGAGGCCTACTCGTCGCAGTAGGGCGCTCCTGCTGGCCGCGGCCCTGCTCCTACCGGTGGCCGCGGACACGCTGACGGCCTGCGGCAGCCCACCGCAGATCGTGGCCATCTCGCCCTCTCGCGGCGCGGGCGGCGTGCGCAGCAACGCCCCGGTGCGCATCGAGTTCGACCGCCCCATGGACCAGGCGTCGGTCGCCTCTCGCTTCCACGTCCTGCCGAGCGTCCGTGGGACCCTGCGCTGGATCGGGGGACGCGAGCTGGTGTTCGAGCACCCGAAGGCGCCCTTCCGGCCCTCGCACCGATACCGTGTGGTGCTGTCCCCCGGCTACCGGGACCTGCGCGGCGACGCCAACGGCCTCCGCCACAGCTGGACCTTCCAGACCGAGGCCCCGCCGGCGCTCGCCGGCGTCAGCCCCGCCTCCGGGCAGGACCAGGTCGACCCATCCACGTACGTCACGCTCACCTTCAGCCGCCCCATGCAGGTGTCCACCCTGGGCCGTGCCGTGAGCTTCGCCCCCCGGCTCTCCTTCACCGTCCACCGCGATCCGCTGGACGCGGACCGGGTCGTCATCGCCCCCGACTCCCTGCTGGAGCCTCACGTCTCGTACCAGGTGGCGATCACGACCGCGGCCCTCGACGTGGACGGCAACCATCTCGCCCAGGGAGGCGTCGTCACCTTCACCACCGGTCCCGTGCGCCCCCTGCACCACTGGGTCAGCTTCGTCGCCCGCTCCGCCCTCGGCAACGACGCCGGCGTGTGGATCGTCGACGAGAGCCGGTTCCCGCGCACCCTGCTGAGCACCCCGGCGGACGGCTACTCGTGGTCGCCGGACGGCACCCGGCTGTTGCTGCACAGCTCCGACGGGACCTGGACCGACCAGCCGCTGGACGGAACCCCGGTGGCGCTTCCCTTCCGGGCGCAATGGGCCGCCTACCTGGCGCCGGACCAGGGGTACGCCTTCCTCGACCAGGGCAACCTGCGCGTGCTCAGGCCCGGCGGCGAGGTGGTCGACGTCGCCGGCGACGTGCGCGCGGCGGCGGTGGCGCCGGACGGACTCCGGATCGCATTCGTGGTCCCCAGCCCGGCCGAGCCGGGTCAGCCGGCCGGCGGCCGCTCCGCAGCCCAGCCCGGCTGGCGGATCGACGCCTTCGACGTGGGGGTGCAGGCACGCTACACCCTCCAGGCCGAGGCCGCGCCGGTCGACGACCTGACCTGGTCACCGGACGGCCAGGAGCTCGCCTACCGGACGACCGGGGACGAGGCAGCCGGGGATCGGGTCAAGGTGCGCTCGCTGCGCGACGGGGACACGCTGACGGTGGCGACCGGCCAGATCTCGGGGGTGACCTGGGAGGCGGACTCGCGACACCTGTTCGTGACCGCCGCTCACGCCGCGGGCGGAGAGACGCTGACCAAAGTCTTCCGCCTGGCCGTGGACGCCCAGACGCCGGCCCGGCTGAACGGAGGTGGCATGCCCTCGGGGCCGCTGGACGTCCTCGCCATCGCCCCCTCCCCGGACGGTCACCAGCTCGCGCTCCTCGGCCGCTCCGGGAGCAGTCCGGCGGGCGTCTGGCTGGTCAACGCCGACGGCACCGGGCTCACCCCGCTCACGCACTATGACCCCGGTCGCTTTCCCTACGCCTGCGAGGCCATCGCCTGGACACCGGGCTGATCCGACGCCGACACGACCGCGGGGACGGGCGCCCGCCAGCGCCAGCGGCGAGGCCAACGGGGGGTCGGCACCCTCAGCTCCAGGGATCCGGGGACAGGTTCGGCAGGGGGGCGGATCCGGCCAACCTCCGGAACCGCTCCAGGAGCAGGTCGGCGGTTCGCTCCCAGCTGAAGGCCTCGGCTCGCCGGCGCCCGTTCCGCCCCATCCGGACCGCCAGCCCCGGCTCCTCCAGCAGCCGACGCATGCGGTCGGCGTACGCCTCCGGGTCCGGGCCGTCGATCAGGAACCCGGTCGTGCCCTCACGCACCACCGAGGCCAGGCCGGCCACGTTGCTGGCCACGACCGCGGTCCCGCAGGCCTGGGCCTCCAGCCCCACCAGCCCGAACGACTCGCTGTAGGACGGGACCAGGCAGGCCTCGGCGGCGGCGTAGTAGGTGGGGAGCTCCGATTGGGCCACCGGCCCCAGGAAACGGACCCGGTCGTCGAGCCCGAGCTCGGCGACGAGCCGTCCCAGGCGTGCCCGCTCGCCCCCGCCGTCGCCCCCGTCGTCGCCCAGGATCAAGAGCCGGACGTCGGGGTGGCGGCCGTCGGCCACCACCCTGGCCAGCGCGTGGAGGATCACGCTCACCCCCTTCAGCGGCTCCAGCCGGCCCACGAACACGAACAGACGCCGGTCTCCCTGTCCGATCAGCAGGCGCGCCAGGGGCTTGGGCAGGGGCCGGAAGGTGGCGCCGTTCACGCCGGGCGGTACCACCGCCACCTGCTCCGGGCGGATGTGGTAGGACCGCCGCAGCTCGTCACCCTCCGCCTCGGTGCTGACCACGAGCAGATCGGCGCAGCGGGAGATCTCCCCCTCCAGGTCCACCCGGAACTCCGGCTCCGGCCTGGCGCCAGGCGCCAGGTGACGGTTCTTGACCAGGGCCAGGGTGTGCGCCCGATGGGCCCAGGGGACCCCGAGGCGCCCACGCAGGACGCAGGCCACCAGGCCAGACAACCAGTAGTGAGAGTAGATCAGGTGGTAGCGGAGGCCAGAGTCCCGGATGAAGGCCTCGACCCGGTCGGTGAAGCCGGGGACGTGGTCCAGCAACCGGTACTTGTCCACCCCGGGCGGACCGGCGGGCAGGGAGACGACGCGAAAGGCGGGAGCGGCCCCCTCGACCAGGGGCTGCCGCTCGTCCCGGCGGCGGGTGAAGACGTCGGTGACCACGCCACGGCGGCCGAAGGCGGCGCCTACCTCCCTGACGTACACGTTGAGCCCCCCGTTGGTGTCGGCCCCCGGCGCGGCCGTCGGCGAGGTGTGCATGGAGATCATCGCCACCCTGAGCCGCGGGGTCGGCAGGGTCCCGCCCGGACGCGTGGATCCCGGCTCAGCCACGGTACGACGGTCTCCCATCGAGCCACCTCCGGGATCCGAATGTCAGTCTCGATGCGGAGACCGCCGCAACGGAGCACATACCCAGCGGAAAAGGCTGCACCCGCGATCTATTCCGTCGCCCGGGCCGCCGCCGCTCGCGGCCCCGCCCCCGGGCCCCGGGGCGGGCGCAGATCGTAACCTGGCGCTGCGATGCCGGCCGGCCGACCATCCCACCGAGGACCCCGCACCCTCCAGAGTCCCCATCCGGGCCGCACGGCCACGGCCGGCACGGCCCCGGATGCGGTATCGCACGAGACCGTGTCCGTGCTCCTGCTCTTCTCCGACACCGGCGGCGGACACCGGGCCGCCGCCCGGGCCCTGGCCGGCGCCTTCCGGCGCCTGGCGCCCGGTGCCCGCGTGGCCGCGATCGACCCCCTCCTCGGTCAGGGTCCGCCGGCCGTGCGCCGGATCTGCTCGCTCTATCCGGTGATCATCCAGCGCTGGCCGAGCGTCTGGGGCGTCATCTACCACGCCTCCAACGCCGCCCCCGCCTTCGGCTTCCTGCAGGCGGCCTTCGGCGCCCGGGTGCGCCAGGCGCTGGCAGGGCAGCTGGATGCCCTCGACCCCGACCTCCTGGTGTCGGTCCACCCCCTCCTCAACCACGTCACCGGGCCCCTGCTCGATCGCGGGCGACGTCGTGGACTGGTCACGGTGGTCACCGACCTGATCGAGGTCCACCGCGGCTGGTCGTTCTCGGGAGCCGATCTGGTGGTGGTGCCGACCGAGGAGGCCCGAGCCGCGAGCCTCCGGGCCGGGGTGTGTCCGGACCGGATCCGGCGTCTGGGGTTCCCGGTCGATCTGGGCTTCCGCCCGCCCGCGCCGGGGGAGACGGCGGCGATCCGGCGCCGGATCGGCCTGGAGGCCGGGCGCCCGACCATCCTCGTGATCGGGGGCGGCGAGGGATCGGGGCGGCTGCTGGACCAGGTACGGGTGCTGGCCTGTCGTCCCCACGACTGGCAGGTGGTGGCCGTCTGTGGCCGCAACCGGCCGCTGCGGCGGCGGCTCGAGGAGCTGCCGGCGGCGGCCCCCCTCCGGGTGCTGGGCTTCGTGGAGGACATGCCCGATCTCCTGCGGGCGGCCGACCTGGTCGTCACCAAGGCCGGGCCGGGCGCCATCGCCGAGGCGCTGGCCACCGGCGTCCCGCTGGTCCTGACCGGTTACCTCCCCGGCCAGGAGACGGCCAACGTACGCCTCGTCACCGGCTCCGGCGCCGGCATCTACGTCCCCCGTCCCGAGCTCCTGCCGGGGGCCATCCGGGAGCTCCTGGCCGACCCCGACCGCCACCGCCGGATGCGAGCCCGCGCCACCGCGCTGTCACGGCCCGCGGCCGCCCTGGACATCGCCCGCAGCTGCCTGACGCTGGCCGCCGCCTACAGGGCCGCCTCGCAGGCGAGGCGATAACCGCAGAGCGAGCAGCGGCGCCGCTCCGGACGGGGCTCGAATCGGCCCCGGCGAACGCCCTCGGCGACCTCGGCTCCGATCCGCCGGGCCTCCGCCAGCAGTTCCTCGGTGACCGGCATCCTGACCGTTCGCCCCTCCCTCAGGTAGACGATCTCCAGATCCATGGGACCCGGCCCCAGCACCGTCCTCACGCCCAGCGCGTAGAGGGCGAGCTGCAGATCGCGTCGCAACCGGCTGGCGGGGGCCGGATCGCCGGTCTTGTAGTCGACGATCCGCCAGCGCGGGGTCGTTCCCCCATCCCCGGCCGGCCCCCCGGCGGGCGTGGGATCCAGCCGGTCCACTCGATCGATCACCCCCCGCAGCCTCCATCCGTCCAGCTCGACCGCGAACGACTCCTCGACCAGGACCGGGCTCACGTCCAGACCGCCGACGGCGACGAACCCCTCCAGCAGTCGCCAGCCCAGCTCCTCCAGCGTCGGACGACGGCGTGGATCGGAGCAACCGACCTCCTCCCACGCCTCGCGGTACAGCCGCCGGAGCAGGGCACGGTCCGGGGTCGCACCCCGCTGCCGAAGGCGGCCCGCCCGCATGAGCACGAGGTGGACGACGCTGCCCAGCTGCGCCTCGACCGTGGGCGGGGCGGGTAGCTCCAGCCGGTAGCGGTACCAGTACTGCCGCGGGCACTCGCGGTAGGCGCTGATCGAGCTGTAGGAGAGGACGGGCGTCGCCCGCGCGCCCTCCACCGAGCCCCGTCCGCGACTCTCTCGGGGGGGATGGTGGGGTTCGGCTCCCCGACGGGCGCCGCCCTCGGCGGCCGCGCGGAGCGGGCGCAGATCGCGTTCCTCGACCCCCGGCCCGAGCTCGGCCAGGAACCGGGACGGCCGCCAGACCCTGGCCCCCTCGTAGCGCTCGGCCCAGCTCAGCACCAGCCGCCGGCGGGCCCGGGTCATGGCCACGTAGCAGAGCCGGCGTTCCTCGGCCACCTGGTCCTCCCGGGCGCGGACCGAGGGCTCCAGCAGGTGGAGCGGGAGATCTCCTCCGGCCAGGGCCTCGATGCCGTCCCGGCGGCGCGGCTGGGGCAGACGGCCCTCCACCACCGCGGGCACGAAGACGAGGTCGAATTCCAGGCCCTTGGCCTGGTGGATGGTCATCACCTGCACCGCGTCCGGCAGCTCCTCCACCTCGGGGACCTCTTCGTCCAGCCCCGACCTGAGGACGAGGTCGAGGTACTCGACGAAGGGCCCGAGGCGGTGATCTCGCCGGCGCTCACAGTATTCGGAGACGAGCTCGGCGAAGCGCCCGACGTTGGTCGCGACGCGCCTGGCCTCGGCGCCACCCCGGTCCTCGGGGTCCACCACCCGATCCAGGTAGCGCGTCCGATCCAGCAGCTCGAAGAGCAGCTCGTCGACCCCCAACCTGGCCTTCAGCTCGGACAGCTCCAGCAGGCACCGCGCCCAGGCCGCCGTCGGCTCCCAGCCGGCCAGGGCCCGCAACGGCTCGGCCGGGGCCAGCCGCCGCAGCCGCTCCAGGGCAGGGGCCAGGTCCAGGCGCAGGGGCGGCCGCACGAGCAGGCGGGACAGCGCCAGCCGGTCGTCGGGGTCGTGGAGCAAGCGGAGGTAGGCCACGAGGTCGCGGACCTCCTGGCGCTGGAAGAGCCCCTGTCCGGCGCGGTACTGGTACGGGATCCCGGCCGCGGCCAGGGCGCCGGCCAACGGCCGGGCGATGGCGTGGGTGCGCGCCAGCACGGCGACGCTGGTCACTCCTGCCGCCCGGACGCGCGCGATCTCGGCCGCGATCGCCTCCGCCTCCTGGCCGCCGTCGACGCAGCCCCAGACCTCGACCGCCGGCCCCGCCGCCGCCCCGGCCGCGGCCTCCAGGGGCTTGGGCAGGCGCTCCGGGTTGTGCTCGATCAGCCTCCGGGCCGCGCTCACGATCGCCACCGTGCTCCGCCGGTTGCGCCCCAGGGTGACGGTGGGGGCGGAGGGGAACGAGGCCAGGAAGCGCTCCATGCTCGCCCGCGACGCCCCCCGGAACCGGTAGATGCTCTGGTCGTCGTCGCCGACCACGCAGACGTTGCCCTCCGGCCCCGCCAGCAGCTCGACCATCCGCTCCTGGGCCAGGTTGGTGTCCTGGTACTCGTCGACCATGATCCAGGGGAAGCGGGCGGCGTAGCGCCGGCGGACCTCGGGATGTTCCTCGAACAGCCGCACCGCGTGGCGCAGCAGGTCGTCGAAGTCGAGCAGGGCCTCGCGCCAGCACCGGCGCTCGTAGGCCTGCATCAGGTCGAGCACCGCCTCCAGCATCCGTCGCCGGCCGGCGTCCTCGAGCCGCTCCGCCCAGTCGCGCAGCCGCGAGAGCGGGATCAGCTCCTGCTTCAGTCGCTCGATCAGCTTCAGGATCGGCGCCACCAGGTCGTCGGGACGCTCGGCGCCCACCAGGGCGAGGTTCCCGAGCTCCCACATCAGCTCCCGGGCCAGGATCCAGCGCTCGGGTCCGGTCAGGATGCGAAAGGCCGGGCTGAGCCCGAGGTGGCGGCCCTCCTCTCGCAGCCAGCGCAGCGCCATGGAGTGGAAGGTCCCGACGTTGGGCGCATCGGGGATGCCGCCCGCGGCCAGGATGCGATCCCGCATCTCAGCCGCCGCTCGCTCGGTGAAGGTCATGACCAGGATCCGGGCGGGGTCGACCCCGGCCGCCAGCAGCTCGCAGAAGCGGGCCGCGATGACGGCGGTCTTGCCCGTGCCCGCCCCCGCCACCACCCGCAGCGGCCCCGGCCGCACCTGGCTGGCGATCCGCTGCTCGTCGCTGAGCTCGGCCCCTCCCCCCGTCGCCCCGCCGAGGGGGCTCGGGCCCCCCGGGGGCCAGCGCCCGTCGTCGCCCTCCCCCACCGGCTCAGCCCCCGCCCGGCGGTGCCGTCCTCCCCACCCGGACGCGGAGCGTGCGCGCCCGTCGGGGCAGACGACACTCCTGGTTCAGGCGCCTCAGCAGGACCTCGGCGTCCAGCCGGAGCTGGTGGGCCAGCGCCGGGTTGCCGGTCGTCACCGAGATGGTGGAACCGTGGACCTCGATCCGCTCACAGGCCGAGGCCAGGCCTTCCCCGAGCACCTCGCGGAAAGTCTGCCGGATGCGCAGCTCCGCCACCCGGCCGGCCCGGGGCTGGCGGGCCAGCACCCGGGGCAGGAGGTCACCCAGCCGGTCCACAGCTTCTCACCGTCCCGCGCTCGATACAGCGCACGAGGGAACCGGCCATCAGCGCCGGCGGCAGGGGACCGGCCTCCACCGAGGTGATGATCACCTGACCGGGCTCGCAGAGCCGCTCCAGCAGCGCTCCTCGCCGGCGCGCGTCCAGCTCCGAGAGCACGTCGTCGAGGAGCAGCACCGGCCGTTCCCCGGTGAGCTCGGCCACCACGTCCGCCTCGGCCAGCTTCAGGCTCACGACCGCGGTGCGCTGCTGTCCCTGAGAGGCGAAGCCGCGCGCCTCCCGCCCATCGAGCCGGACGAGCACGTCGTCGCGATGGGGACCGGTCCCGGTCGTACCCCGCCGCAGGTCGTCGAGCCGCGAGGCCTCGAGGGCCCGGAGCATATCCTCGGGCGGCCCGACGTACTCCAGCTCCAACGTCTCCCCTCCCGAGATCGCCGCGTGGTGCAGGCTGGAAGGGCCGCGCAGCGCCGCCACCGCCCGACGCCGGGCCGCCGCCAGCTGGCAGCCCAGACGGGCCACCTCCAGGTCCCACACGTCCAAGGCCGAGGCCGGCTGACCGCCGGCCGCCACCTGCTTCAGCAGGCTGTTGCGCTGCTCGAGCGCCCGGGCGTACCGGCCCAGGAGGCGCGCGTAGCCGGGGGACACCTGCACCAGCATCTGATCCAGGAGCCGGCGCCGGTGCTCCGGACCGGCCTTCACCAGGTCCATGTCGTCGGGCCAGAAGAGGGTGACCCGGAACAGCCCGGGCAGATCGACCGACCGTCGCGGCTGGCCGTCCACCTCGACCTGGCGATGGGAGTGGGCGCCCTCGGTCCGGATCGACAGACGGATCTCGGTCCGCCGCCCCTCCGCCTCGACGCCGGCGGTCACCCTGGCCTCGGAGAAGAGCGGCCCGACCAGGTCGGCGTCCCGCCGGGCCCGGGGCGACCGGCTGAGCGCCAGCAGGGCGACCGACTCCAGCAGGTTGGTCTTGCCCTGGCCGTTGGCGCCCAGGAAGACGTTGAGCCGCGCTCCCGGCTCGAGCTCGAGATGGGCGTAGTTGCGGTAGTTGCGCAGCTCGAGCGACAGCAGTCGCACGGCGTCTACATCGCCACCCGGACCGGCATGATCACGTACAGGTAGTCCTCCGAGCCGGGGGGCTTGATCAGGCCCGGGCTGAGAGGACCGTCGAAGCGCAGCTCGACCCGCTCGCAGTCCATGACCCCGAGGGCCTCGAGCAGGTAGCGGGCGTTGAAGGCGATCTGGATCTCGGAGCCCTCCACGTCCGCCTCCAGCTCGGCCCGGCTGTCGCCCACCTCGTTGGTGATGGCCGAGAG
>JAJPKS010000318.1 GCA_021323605.1 Bacillota bacterium
CAAGCGCGGACCTCGGGAAGGAGTTCGACCCGGCTATGGCGGATTGCCGGTGCAGGGAACCGCCAGCTCCCCGTCTAGCGCGGCCTCCCACAGTCTACGGCGTGGTGTCGGAGCGAGGGGTGCCGGCCGCACGCCCCCTCCGGCGAGCCCCCAGTATCTCCCGCCGGTTGCTCCAGAAGAGGTTGACGAAGGTGGCCAGGGCGGCCGCCGGGATCACAACCTCCGCCGCCCAGCGCAGGGCGGCGGTTGGGTAGCCGAGGCCGTGAAAGAGGGCGAGACCTCCGAGCAGGATCCCGATCGACAGCGTGGACGCCTGGCCCATGGGGGTGTGCTGCAGCCGCGGCCGGCGACGGCCGAGCAGGAGGATGGCTCCGGCCAGGGCCGGCAGGGCGTAGCGCGCCAGCACCGTCCCGGCCAGCCAGCCCGGATAAGCGCCGCCGACGGCCAGGCCAACTGCCACCGCGCCAAAGAAGACGCCGTCCACCAGGGGGTCCAGGGCCCCACCCAGGCGACTGGAGCGATGCAACCACCTGGCCATGGCGCCGTCCACGACGTCGCTCACCCCGGCGAGCACCACCACCCAGGCCAGATCGACCAGCCCGGAGGAGGTCGAGGCGTAGACGAGGGCGAACGCGGCCAGATGCGCCCTCGCCAGCGTGACCTGGTTGGCCGCACCGGGGAGGACGAGCCCGATCACCACCAGGCCGGCGAACCAGGCCAGCAGCCACGGCCAGTCCGGCGGTCGAGTCCGGGAGATCCAGGCCAGGTCGGCTGCCAGCAGGCAGCCGCCGCCCACCACCCCGGCCCGCGTCGGCCTGATCCCCGCCCTCCACGTGTTCCTCCCGAGCCTATCCACGACGCCCACCCCGCCGCCCCCCGGGCATGCGCGGCCGTCGCCCGCCGCGCGCCCGGCGGCCGGCCGGCGCGATCGGGAATCCCACCTCCGCCGGGCAAGAGTCCCACCGTCGAGGCGGCCGGAGCGAGATCACCCCGGGACCGAGCCGGCGACCGTCGCGCTCGAGCATCGTCACCGCCACTAACCGCATGGTGCCAGAGGCGGCCACGTCGAGCTGCCGCCGGCTCGGCGCCCACCACGCGCCGCATTCCTCCCGGGCCATCGCCCGGCCAGGACGAAAGGCACCCGCGGCCGAACCACGACCGGGGCCGGCGTGGGGAGAGGGCTCAGGGCAGCCCGAGCGCGGTCGCCCCCTGTACCGCCAGGTCGTGGATCGGGAGGGCGAACAGGCCATAGGCGAGCAGGAGCGCCCCCACCAGCAGTCCCCCGTGCACCCACGCCCGCGGGGCGGGACCACGGCCACGTCGTTCCGCCGGCCTCGGCCCGGATTGTAGGTAGGCGGCGTGCAGGCTGCCGCCCAGACCCACCAGGGAGAGGACCCAGCCGAGCAGGCCGGCGGCGAGCACCCAGACCATCCCCGAGCGGATCAGCTCCGTCGCCACCGCGATCTCCCCGTAGAAGCCGGCCAGAGGCGGCACCCCGGCCAGCGCGAGCAGGACGAGCCCGAGGCCCAGCGCACGCCCGGGCTGGGAGCTCCTGAGGCGAGCGAGATCGCGCGACATCTCGACCGTGCCGACGAGGGCCGGGGCCGAGGCCCAGGCGACCGCCACCCCTCCGAGCAGGAAGAGGGCGGCGGCGGAACCGCGCAGGTCGTGCGTGGCCAGCCCGGCCACCACCCATCCCGCCTGCCCCACCCCAAGCCAGCTCACCACCGCCCGGGGCGAGCGCGCGGCGACGACCGAGAGCCCGGCCATCACGAGCGTGGCCACGGCCAGGATCGCCAACCACGGCGTCCACGTGGCCGCCACCGCGTTCAGGGCCGCGAGCAACCTGCTGGCCACGACCACCGTCCCGCCGACCAGCAAGCCGCCCAGACACCCGGCTCCCACCGGGGCCGCCCCCAGCGAGCCCTCCACGGTCAGCCGATGGAACGGCACCAGCCCGAGGGGAACCGCGATCCCCGCCAGTCCGATCAGCACCACGACGGCCAGGGGAAGAGAGGCCGACGTCGCCGGCAGGCCCGACTGCATCCCGCTGAGCCAGACGCTCCGGGCCATGACCCCCAATCCCCCGAAGCCGACCGCGGTCAATCCCGCCGCCACCCCGACCACGGGCAGCAGACGGGAACGCGCGTCCCGGGTGGTGAGGCCAGCCGCCGCAACCGCCCCCAGACTGGCCGCCTGCAGCCCGATCCAGAGGGCGACCAGGGTGGTCGCGGACGCCGCCACCATTCCCCCCAGCACGACGACGAAGGCCAGCGGCAGCCCGAGCCGGCCCCACGGCTCCTCGAGATCGACCCCGTCCTCGGCCGCGGCCACGAGCCCGACCAGGGCCAGGAGGAGTGCCGCCTTGGCGAAGAGGGCGAAGCGGTCCTGCCGCCAGACCGAACCGGGGAGGTCACCGACCGCGGCACCGAGCCACAGCTCCAGGCCCAGTGCGGCCAGCGCGGCGAGGAACGCTCCCAGGCGCAGCCAGGGCCGGGGGACGCGCAGCCGCACCGCCAGGAAGAGCCCTGTGGCCGCGGCCGCCACCACCAGCTCCGGCAGGAGGACGAGGAGGCTCATGGCGACGGCGAAGGTGACGGCGCCGCCGGCGACGCGGACGGGCTGGGCGAGGGTGAGGGCTTCGGAGAGGGCGGAGTCGGGGGCGCGTAGGGAGCGGCGAGGTCGGCCGTGGGTGAGTTGACGATGTTGACCAGGCCCTGGTCGAGGAAGATCGGGTTCCCGAACAGCTTGGGGCCGCTCGGGACCAGGCCCACCCACAGCAACGCCCCCACCAGCACTCCCAGACACCAGGACTCGGCCAGCGAGGAGTCGCCCGGCGGCGGAGCGTCGGGGTTGGGGGCCCCGAAGGCCACCCGGTGCATGAGCCGGGCCACGGCCATGCCCCCGAGCACGACCCCGGCGGCGACCAGGGAGGCGGCCCACACCTGGGTCCTGAAGGAGCCCAGGAACACCATCACCGCTCCCGGGAAGGTGGCCAGGAAAGGCATGCCCAGCACCGCCAGGCAGCCCGTCAGCAGGAGCCAGGCCAGCTTGGGGGCACGGCCGGCGAGGCCGGCGGCGACGCCCAGCTCGCGGGCCTGCGCGCGCTCCGCCAGGGTGATGGCCGCTCCCACCACCAGGGCTGCGGCGAGCCCGCCGCCGAAGAGCAGCATCACCGTGCCGTCCAGCGAGAGCGGGGTCAGGCCGGCCACCCCGAGGACGGTCACCGCCCCCGGGACCAGGGCGAGGTAGGCGGCCAGGCGGCGCAGGTCGCGGGTGCTCAACGCCGCCACCACCCCGTAGACGGCGGTCAGGGCCGCCAGCGCTCCCAGGTAAGGCGCCAGGGCCCTGGCTCCGCTCGGCTCGGCGCCGGCCAGCAGGCGGACCAGCAAATAGCCGCCCAGCCGGCTCACCGCACCGGCGATCAGGATCGCCACCCCGGCCGGGGCCTCGGCCGCGGCATCGCGGATCCATCCGTGGGCCGGCACCAGGGGCAGCCTGGTGGCCGCCGTCACCGTGAGGGCGATTCCCACCAGCACCTGCACGGTGACGCTGGCCGCGGGCTTGGCCAGCGTCCCCAGGTCGAAGCTCGAGGCTCCGGCCGCGTCGTACAGAAGGAGGACCGCCACCAGCAGGGTCGCCGCCCCCGTGCCCCAGAAGGCCAGCAGTCGGGCGGCGGCCGCCGGCCCCCGTGCCCCCGCCCAGCCGGCGACCAGGAGCGCGACCGGCAGGATGCCCGCCGTCCAGAAGAAGATCAGCAGGAAGGAGTCCTGGGCGGCGAGGACGCCGTTGGCCGCGGCCTCGGCGAAGAGGAGCAGCGAGAAGTACTGGCGGCCGCGCTCGCGGACCTCCCAGGAGGCCAGGATGGCGCACAGGAAGACCAGGCCGTTCAGCACCAGCAGGGCCATGCTGATACCGTCGACGCCCAGGTGGTAGCTCACCCCCAGCCGGGGCATCCACGGCATCCGCTCCTCGAACTGGAGACCGGTCGTGAACGACTGGAACTGCGAGTAGCCGGCCATGGCCAGCGCCAGCACCCCGAGCGTGGTCCAGAAGGCCAGCCCCCAGGGCAGGCGGCGTACGCCCCTGGGCTCGGGCACGAGGGCGGTGATCAGCGCCACCACGGCCGGCCCCCACACCATCAGGCTGAGCAGGAAGCTGAAGCCGATGACGTTGGCCCCCAGCGGGGTGGGGGTGGGGCTGGGAGAGGGCGTCGCCTGGAGGAGCACGCCGATCACCAGCTGACCTCCCGGCTGAGCAGCCCGAAGGCCAGGGCCAGCACCAGTGCCAGCCCGAGCACGGTGGGCACCAGGGGCGGCCGGCGGTCGACGAGGCCCCCGGTCACGACCAGCGCCCGGCCGAGCCCCGACTCGACGACGGGGAGCGCCCGCTCCTCCAGAAGACGCACGGCCTCACCGGGGACGGCGATCAGCCACCGGAGGACCAGCGTGGCCAGGGTCGACCCCGCCCCCAGCTCCCGCGCGCCCAGCGTGGCCGACAGCCCCAGGGCCGCGTCCTTTCGGAGCCAGGCGATGGAGGCGACCAGGAAGCCGACGACGAGGAGCGCCAGCGCGACCAGGGGTCGCGCCTCCGCCGGCGCCGGCGCCGGATGTCCCCCGGCCTGGAGGGCGGCGACCCACCGTCCGGCCCCCCCCAGTGCCACCCCTGCCGTGCCCAGCAGGGTCGGGAGGAGAGCGGCGCCGGCCACCGGCGCCGCGACCTCGCGGACCCTCGACGGCTCGAAGGCGCGCCGCCGGCGCAGGGGCCCGTGCCCCACCGCGAAGTACACCCGGAAGACGCCCAGCGCGACCAGGGCAACCCCCGGCCCCAGGGCCAGCCAGGCGATCGAGGGCGTCCGCTGGGCCACGACCCCGTAGCCGGACGCCGCCACCACGGCCGAGCCCAGGAGCAGCCCCAGCATGGTCGCCGGCATTCGCTCCCAGCCCCCTCCCGCCACCCGCAGGTCACCGCTGCGCAGCGCACCCACGACCGACGCAGCGGCCAGCAGGGCGCCGGCGCGGGCCAGCCCCACGGCCAGGGCGGCGGTGAGGCCCACCGCGACCGAGGCGGGATAGAGCACGCCGAGCAAGGCCACGGCCACCGCCCCCGAGGACGCCAGCAGGAGGGAACGCCGCATCTCGACCCCGAGCAGGGACAGCAACGGGCCCACCACCGCGGCCACGCCCAGGGCGTAGCCGGCACTGCGGGAGACCGGGACCCCGGCCGAGGCGACGAGGGGCAGGATGCGAAGGAGGAGGCTGGCGGCAAGGACGGGCCATACCCCGGTCACCATGGCCAGCCCCGAGGGGGGTGCCTCCGCGGCCGCGGTCTGCCAGGGCGTGAAGGGCCACACCGCGCCCCGGACCAGGATCGCCGCCACCAGCAGGATGGCGGCCCCGGTGAGCGTCGCCGGGCCCACGCCGGGCGCCGTCCGGAGCTGGGGCCAGAGGCCCTGCATGTCCAGGGTGCCGAAGTCCGAGTACAGGATCCCCACCGCGCAGAGCAGGGCCACGTCCCCGGCCAGGGGCAGGGCCAGCGCCAGCCGTCCCCGCCGGCCCGCGCCCTCCGTTCCCCAGCGGTGCCCGAGCAGGAGATAGGTTCCCACCCCGGCCGCCAGCCAGAAGGCAGCCAGCTCCGCCAGGTCCTGGCTGACCAGCACCCCCGCCGCCCCCAGCACGAACAGCAGGGCGTTCACCTGGAAGCGCACCGGCCCCTGCTCGCCGCGGGCGGCCAGCCGGTGCCAGCCCAGGGCGGCGAGGACGATCACCAGGACCGTGAGCAGCTCGGCCAGGGCCGGTCGGTCGAGGCGGAAGGCCAGGTCGATGCCGAAGCCCTGGAAACGCTGGTCCCCGCTCACCGCGACCGGGACGTTGATCCACTGGTAGGCGAGGTGGTAGGGGGAGCTGGAGCCGAAGCGAGCCCAGGCCACCACCGCGGTGGCGGCGAGCATGCCCAGCACCACCAGCAGCCCCAGGTTGCCGGCCGCCCGCCGGCCGCGCACGGCGCCCAGAAGCAGCGCGTAGCCGATCACGGGCAGACCGAGGATGAGCGGGACCGCCCAGGGCAGGGCGGCGGCCGGGTTGGGGCCGCCGTGCCGGGCCGCCCTGGCCGCCAGCTCCAGCCCGGCCGACCCGGCGGCCAGGGACAGGTTCAGGTCCATGGCCCTCCGGACGTCAGCACGTCACCACGCGGCGGCGGGGGCCGGCCCCGGGATCCCAGCCGACGCCTCGAGCACCGCCTCCGGACGACCGCGGACGCGCGCACGGCGTTCCATGCCGGCACATTCTCCCAGAGGAAGCCCTCGCCCTGACGGCTCCCTTCGCGCCGACCATCCTCGCCCGGCCGGACCGCCGCCCGGCCCCAGCCCGACCGCCGGCGCCGGGGCCGCGCGAACGCCCTCGAACCGGGCCGGCCCCGGCGGTAGGCTTCCCTCCATGGAGCAAACCCAGGTCCGCGAGATCGTGCGCAGGGTCGAGGGGGCACCGCTTCGGGACCTGCTGCGCGTGTCCATGGACGAGGTCCAGGTGCAGATGGACAGCTACCTCGACCCCGCCCTCGACGCCCTCGCCCTCTACCGGCGCTGGGAACGGCAGCAGTGGGCGGTCGCAGATCTCGACCTCTCCGAGGACGCCCGCCACTGGGGGCGCCTGGAGGAGGATCAGCGTGACGCCGTCCGTCGCACCATGATCCTGTTCTTCATCGGCGAGCAGGCGGTCACCGACACCCTGTCGCCGATCCTGCACGCGGCCCCCCACGAGGACGAGCGCATCTTCCTCGCCACCCAGATCGCCGACGAGGCCCGGCACGCGGTCTTCTTCCAGCGCTACTTCGACGAGGTGCTGGGGATCGGCGGAGGTCTCCACGCCGCGCTGGAGCGCGTCGGCCCGGAGGCGACGGCCGGGTTCCGTCGGATCTTCGACCTGCACCTGGTGACGGCGACCGAGCGGGTCCGGACCGCGCCCGCCGACCGCAGCGCGTGGGTGGAGGCGGTGGTCACCTACCACCTGATCATCGAGGGATACCTGGCCCTGACCGGTCAGCGCAACCTGCTGCGTTTCTTCAGGGCGGCGGGCCTCCTGCCCGGCTTCACCACCGGCTTCACCGCGGTCGCTCGGGACGAATCCCGGCACATCGGCTTCGGGGTGCTGGCCCTGCGTCGCCGCCTGGCCGAGGACCCGGAGCAGGCCCGGGTCATCGCCCGCCACGTCCTGGAGCTGGCCGAGGCCACGGTACACACCGTGGTCAACCCTGAGCAGCGCCTGCGGGCGCCCGATCCGGCGCAGCTCTCCGAGGCCCTGCGCCAGAGCCCGCTGGAGGCCCGGGACTTCTCCATCGGATCCCTGGCCAAGCGACTGCGGTCGATCGGGCTCAGCGAGACCGTCGTCGACCAGATCCAGGATCGCTACCGGGGCCTCTACGACCAGCTCTGGGCGCGCTACGAGGAGATCCACGGGGTCGAGCACCCGGTCCGCTGGTACCAGCGCTGGGCGGAGGCCGGCTGAGCCGCCGGGGTGGGTCAGGCGGCCGCCCGGATGGTGCCCCCGCCCAGCACCCGCGAACCTCGATAGAGGACGGCTGCCTGTCCCGGGGCGGCGCCGTAGAACGGCACCTCCAGCTCGATGACGCCATCCTCGTAGCGGGCGGGCAGCGGCCTCGCCCGATAGCGCAGCCGGACCTCACAGCGCAACGCCCCGTGCGGCGCCTCACCGACGAAGCGCACGTCCTCGAGCTCGACACGGGTCACCGCCAGCTGCTCCCTCCGGCCCACGACCAGGCGATTGGCCGCCGCGTCGACGGCCAGGACGTACCAGGGGCCGGGAGCCGCCAGCGAGCCCAGGCCCTCGCGCTGGCCCACGGTGTAGAGAGCGGCGCCCCGGTGTCGACCCACCACCCTGCCCTCCGCGTCCACCACCTCCCCCGGCGCCACCGGCAGCCTGCTCGCCAGGTAGGCGGCGGTCCGCCCCCCGGGGACGAAGCAGATCTCCATGCTCTCGGCCTTCTCCGCCACCGGAAGCCCGAAACGCCGGGCCAGTTCCCGCACCTCGGTCTTGTGGAGGCCGCCCAGAGGAAAGAGGAGATGGGCCAGGCGCTCGCGATCCAGGTGGTACAGCACGTAGGACTGGTCCTTGGCCGGGTCCAGGCCGGCGTGCAGCTCGGGCCCATCCGGCCCTTCGACCACGCGGGCGTAGTGACCCGTGGCCAGGGCATCGAAGCCCAGGTCGAGCACCCGCCTCAGCATCAGGTCGAAGCGGACGAGGGCGTTGCAGCGCACGCAGGGGTTCGGCGTCCGCCCGGCCCGATAGGCCTCGTGGAAGGGTTCGATCACCCGGGTCCCGAACTCCCGCTCCAGGTTCCACACGTAGTACGGGATGCCCAGCCGACCGGCCACCCGGCGGGCGTCCTCGACCGCCGAGAGCGAGCAGCAACCGCCGTGGCGCGCCGTCTCCTCCTCGTCCCCCCGCGGCCACTGTTGCAGGGTCACGCCGACCACGTCATGACCCTGGCGCTGCAGCAGGGCCGCCGCCACGCTGGAGTCCACCCCGCCCGAGAGGGCCACCGCGACCTTCACCGGCGCCAGTCTAACCAGCGCTCCGACCGTGGCGGCGCCGCGGGAGGAGATGGGAGGAGGACTACCCGGCGCCCCCGGCGACCGCCGGCACGATGGCGATCTCGTCCGACTCCTGGAGCGGAGCCCCCAGGCCCTGGCCCAGGCGGACGTCCTCGTCGTTGACGAACAGGTTCACGAACTGGCGCGGCTGGCCGTCCTCGTCCAGGAGCCGTCCCTTGAAGCCGGGGTACTTGGCCTCCAGGGCGTCGATCGCCGCACGCAGATCGGTCGCCTCGACGGTGACGGTCGCCTCACCTCCACTCAGGCTGCGGAGCGGGCCGGGGATGCGGAATACGGGCACTTGGTCGAACTCCTTGCCACAGAGAATCGTCATCCAGAAGCCTACACGGCCACCTTCTCGCGAAACGCCCTGAGGCTGGGCTCTATTTCCACCCGCCGTCCGGCGTCGGCGACCGCGTCCGCGGTCTTGAGCCCGTGGCCGGTCACGTAGGCGACGATCACCTCGTCGCCGTTCCACCGGCCCCGGCGGGCGAGCTTGGCCAGCACGCCGATGGTCACCCCGCCGGCGGTCTCGGTGAAGATGCCTTCGGTGCGGGCCAGGAGACGGATGGCCTCGACGATCTCCTCCTCGGTGACGGCCTCGACCACGCCCCCGGTCTCGCGGGCGATGCGCACGACGTAGGGTCCGTCGGAGGGATTCCCGATCGCGATCGAGCGCGCGATCGTGTCCGGGACCACCGGCGACACCCGGTCCGTGCCCGCCTCCCAGGCCCGGTACACGGGCGCGCATCCCAGGGCCTGGGCCCCGGTGAGACGGGGGAGGTCCTGGCCGTCCACCAGGCCCAGGTCCAGCAACTCCTGGGCGGCCCGGCGATGACGGACGAACTGACAGCCGGAGGCGATCGGGATCACGATCTCGTCGGGCAATCGCCAGCCCAGCTGCTCGGCGGTCTCGAAGGTCAGCGTCTTGGACCCTTCGGCATAGAAGGGACGGATGTTGATGTTGCAGAAGGCCCAGGGCAGGTCCTCCATGACCTGGCTGCAGAGCCGGTTGACGTCGTCGTACGTCCCCCGCACCGCGACGATGGTGGGCTCGAAGACGCTGGTGGCGACCAGCTTCTCCGCCTCGGTGTCCCGGGGCAGGAAGACGTAGCACTCCAGCCCCGCTCGGGCCGCGTAGGCGGCCACGGCGTTGGCCAGGTTGCCGGTGGAGGCGCAGCCGATGGTCTCGAAGCCGTGGGCCCGCGCCCATGAGATGGCCACCGACACCACCCGATCCTTGAACGAGTTGGTCGGGTTCATGCTGTCGTTCTTGAGGTAGAGGTTGCGCAGGCCCAGCTCCGCCCCGAGCCGCTCGGCCTTGACCAGCGGCGTGAACCCCTCGCCCAGGCTGACCACGGCCGCGTCCTCCTCCAGCGGGAGGAGGTCTCGATACCGCCACATGCTGGGCGGGCCGGATTGGATCCGTTGCCGGGTGAGGAGCCGGCGGATGACACCGTAGTCGTAGGCCACGTCCAGCGGGCCGAAGCAGCGAGGGCAGACGTGGGTGGCCTGCACCTCGTACTCGGCACCACACTCCCGGCACCTGAGCCCGAGGACCCGGCGGGCATGGAGGTGAGGCTCGGAGGGCATGGGGCCAGTTTAATCGGGCCCAGAAGTCGTGCTGCCCGTCGGCGGCCCGGAGCTCGTCCCTCCCACCCCCGCCGGACGTGTTACCGACCGCCAGGAAATATTTCGATAGGCGAAGTAAGTATCTACCCACGTGCCCGGTCTCGTCGACGTCGACCTGACCCTGCTCGCCTCGCGGCTACGGCTGGCCACGACCCGGCTCAACCGCCGGTTGCGGCGTCAGGACGACACCCAGCTCAGCCCCTCGGCGCAATCCGCGCTGGCCACCATCGCCCGTCACGGCCCGCTCTCCCTGGGCGAGCTGGCCGCGCACGAGGCCGTGCGTCCCCCGACCATCACCGGCATCGTGGCCGCGCTCGAGGCCGGCTCGCTGGTGACGAGGGAACCCGACCCGCGGGACCGCCGCGTGGTCCGGGTCGCGGCCACGCCCAGGGGTCGCGCCCACCTCGAACGCAGCCGGCGGCGCCGGACGGCGTACCTGGTGGCCCGACTCCGGCGCCTCGACGAGGATCGTCTCCGCACCCTGGAGAAGGCGATCGAGGTGCTGGAGCTGCTGGCCGAGGAGGACCGGTGACGGTCCTGCGTCGGGTCGTAGGGGGGACGTTCGGCTCGCTGGCCATCCGCAACTACCGGCTGTACTTCGCCAGCATGCTCGTCTCCATGACCGGGAGCTGGATGCAGCGGCTGGGACAGTCCTGGCTGGTGCTCCACCTCACCGGCAACGGGCTCGACCTGGGCGTGGTCAACGCGCTCCAGTTCCTCCCCATGCTGCTGTTCGGCGTCTGGGGAGGGGTGATCGCCGACCGCGCGGACAAACGGCGGCTGATCATGGTCACCCAGAGCCTCATGGGGGGGCTGGCGGCGGTGCTGGGGGTGCTCACCCTGGCCGGGGCGGTCCATCTCTGGATGGTCGACCTGCTGGCCCTGGCCCTGGGCGTGGTCACGGCGGTCGACACCCCGACCCGCCAGGCCTTCGTCCCCGAGCTGGTGGACCGGGGTCAGGTCAGCAACGCGGTGAGCCTGAACAGCGCGGTGTTCACCAGCTCGCGCATCATCGGCCCGGCGGCGGCGGGCATCGTGATCACGCTGGTGGGCATGGGCTGGTGCTTCCTGCTGAACGCGATCTCGTTCGCGGCCGTGATCGCGGCCCTGATCGCCATGGACCCGCACGGGCTGCAGCGGCGGAGCGACACCGGCCGCCGGCCCGGGCAGCTCGCCGAGGGGCTCCGCTACACCTGGTCGCATCCCGGCCTCCGCCTGCCGCTCTTCCTGCTGGCGATGACGGGGACCTTCGCCCTCAACTGGTCGGTGACCCTGCCCCTGCTCGCCCAGGGCACTTTCCACGGCGACGCCAACACCTACGGTCTCCTCTTCTCGATGCTCGGCCTCGGCTCCCTGGCCGGCGCTCTCTTCACCGCCGGCCGGCGACGCCCCAGCGATCGCCTGCTGTTGACCTCCCTGATCGGGTTCGGAGTCCTGATGCTGGGCGCGGCCGTCGCCCCCGACCTCCGGGCTGAGATCGCCATCCTGATCCCGCTCGGGGTCGCCGCCATCGTCTTCCAGACCACGGCCAACTCGCTGCTGCAGCTCCGCTCCGACCCCGCCCTGCGCGGCCGGGTGATGGCCATCTACTCGGTCGTGTTCTTAGGGACCACCCCGATCGGCGCGCCCATCGTGGGGTGGGTCGCCCAATTGCTCGGCGCCCGGGCCGGGGTGGCCCTGGGAGGTGTCGCCATCCTGGCCGCCGTGCTGACGGCGCTGCCCGCGTGGCGGGGCGGCGCCGAGTCGCGGGTAGAGCCGTCCGTGTCCCCCGGCCAGGCCCGGCCCTCCGATGCCTAGCATGGAGGCGTGAGCAGAGGCGCGGGGCGCCGGGCCGGCTGGCTGCTGACCCTCCTGGTCGCGATCTCGGCCTGCGCGGGATCGACCCCGACCGGCGGCCGGCCCCCGACCCCACCCCCCGAGAGGGCTTCCCCCATCCCCCGCCCCGCTCCCACCGCTCACGTGTTCGTCATCGTCATGGAGAACCGCTCCTACCGACAGGCCCTGGCTCAGCCCTTCACCGCCCATCTGGCCGGCCAGTACGCGGTCGCCACCAACGACCACGCCGTGGCCCATCCCAGTCTCCCCAACTACCTCGCCCTGACCGCCGGGACCACGTTCGGTATCACCGACGACGACTACCACCGTCTCCCCGAGACCGGCATCGGCTGGCAGCTCACCCGGCGCGGCATCCCCTGGCGCGCCTACATGGAGGGCATGACCGGAGGCTGCTTCGACAGTCCCTACCCCTACGCCGTCAAGCACAACCCGTTCGCCTACTACGGCGGTGCCTGCCCGAGCAACGTGGTGCCGCTGACCCGGCTCCCCGCCGACCTCGAAGGCGACACGCCGCGCTTCGTATGGATCACCCCCGACCTCTGCCACGACGGGCACGACTGCAGCTCCCGGCAGGCCGACGACTTCCTGGCCGGGATCGTCCCCCGGATCCTGGCCTCGCCCGCCTGGCAGCGAGGCGGCGTCCTCTTCATCACCTGGGACGAGTCCTCGGAGGAGGGCGACGGCAACCGGGTTCCGGCCATCGTGGTCGCCCCCGACCTGGTCCGGCACGTGACCGACCGCTACCACGACCACTACTCCGTGCTGGCTACGGTGGAGGACCGGCTGGGCGTGCCCCGCCTGGGGGAGGCGGCGCACGCCCAGCCCTTCGACGAGCTCTTCCGGTGACGGGCCCCGATCGCTGTCACGGAGCCGCCGGGCGGCGATAGAGTGCAAGGTGAGCTTGAGAGACGACCATCGAGGGAGGGCGCCGTGAAGTTCACGTGGTTCAACCTGATGCCATGGCCGTACCTGCCGGACGACTTCCGGGAGCGGCACCGATCGGTGTGGGTCGACATCCCGAACACCCTCTACGACCCGGTCAAGGGCCACGCCCTGTACCACCAGTACATGGATCAGCTCGAGTACGCGGAGTCGGTGGGCTTCGACGGCATCGGGGTCAACGAGCACCACCAGAACGCCTACGGGCTGATGCCGTCGCCCAACCTGATCGCGGCCGGCCTGGCTCGCCGCACCTCCCGGGCCGCCATCTGCGTGATCGGGAACTCCATCGCCCTCTACAACCCGCCCATCCGGGTGGCCGAGGAGTTCGCCATGCTCGACGTCCTCTCCGGCGGCCGGCTGATCGCCGGCTTCCCGGTGGGCACGGCCATGGACACCAACTTCTGCTACGGCCAG
>JAJPKS010000303.1 GCA_021323605.1 Bacillota bacterium
ACCACGCCCTGGTCACGGTGGGGGTGGTCGACGAACAGGTCATCGACGACGCCTTCCGCGTGATCCGAAAGGGCGGTCAGGTCACCGTCACCGGCGTCGCCGCCCGCGCCAAGAAGACCATCCACGTCTCCGGCGCCGAGCTGACGCTCTTCCAGAAGTCGATCCGGGGTTCGCTCTTCGGCTCCTCCAACCCCCAGCACGACATCCCCCGGCTGCTCGACCTCTACCGCTCGGGGGAGCTGAAGCTGGACGAGCTGGTGACCAGGCGCTACCGGCTGGAGGAGATCAACCAGGGCTATCGGGACCTGCTGGAGGGCCGCAACCTCCGGGGTGTGATCGTCCACGAGCACTGAGCGCCCCCGCGGCCGTCCACGGCGCCGCCGCGAACCCGCTCACACCAGCGGCCGGGAGCCATCCTCGGCCTCCAGCCGGCCCGCCTCGAACTCGCGCCAGGCGTTCGCCAGCCTCTTGACCCCGGCCTCCAGGATCTGCGGTGGGCGGCAGAAGGGCAGGCGGAGGTGGCCCGCCGTCGAGCCGTCGGGGGAGAAGTGCGTTCCCGAGACCACGTCGACGCCGTGAGCACGGGCGAGACGAGCGAAGCCGTCCGCGTCTCCGCCGGGGAGACGGACCCAGATCGACGGGCCCCCGGCCGGGGTCGCCCACCGCCAGTCCGGGAGCAGGGTCCGGAGGAGCCGTTCGAGCAGGGCATACCGCGAGCGCAATTGCTCTCGCCGGCGGGCACGGACCTCGTCGACCAGACCGAGGAGCAGCCGGCCGGCGACCTGCGAGGGCAGGGGGCAACCGAGATCGCCGACCGCTTTGACGCGGGCCAGCTTCGCGATTCGGGGCACGGAGCCCCGGATCCAGCCCAGCCGCAGCCCTCCCCAGAAGAGCTTGCTGAAGGAGCCGATGGTGAGCACGTTGTCCGCCCGGGCGAAGGCCCCGATCGGGGGCGGCGGCGCCGGGCCGGTGGACAGCTCGGCCAGGGTGAGATCCTCGACCACGGCGAAGTCCAGCTCGTGGGCCAGGCCGGCCAGCCGCTGACGCTCCGACTCGGGCACCACGGCACCGGTGGGGTTGTTGAAGGTGGGCGTCAGGTAGAGCAGCCGGGGGCGGACCCGGGTGGCCAAGGCCCGCACCTGGTCGCTGCGCACGCCGTTGATCCCGACCGGCACCGCGACCGCGGTGGCGCCGACGCGGCGCACGACGTCGAGCGCCCCCGGGTAGGTGGGGCTCTCGACCAGGACCGGGTCGCCGGGATCGACCAGCGCCGACACGGCGATGTCGATCGCCTGCTGGGCGCCGCTCGTGACCAGGATCTGGTCCGGGTCGCTGGCCAGCCCGCTCCTGGAGAGGTACTCGGCGATGGCGACGCGGAGTGGCTCCCATCCCTGGGTCACGTACCCGTGGCCATGGGCTAGCACCGAGACCTGGGCCACGGCCTCGCGGAGGGCGGGGACGACCGACTCGTCCGCCTCCAGTGAGGCCGTACGGAAGTCGACGAGGCGTTCCGAGATCGGTGCCGGGTTGCGGAGGAGCGGATTGTCCGGCAACCGCGAGGCGTCGCCGGCGGGCCACCGCCGGTCGGCGGCGACGTAGGTGCCGCTGCCGGTGCGACGGGTGACCACCCCGGCGCGGGCCAGCGCCGTATAGGCCGCCGCCACCGTGTTGCGGCCGACCCCGAGCCGTCGGGCGAGGAGCCGCTCGGGCGGGAGCCGGCCCCCGGCCGGCAGGTGACCGGCCTCGATCGCGGTCTGCAGGGCGCCCGCCAGGGAACGGCGGAGGGGATCGTCGTGGTGAGGGGACCAGACCGACCCGATCGCCTCCACGATAGAGCCAATTTCTGCCAATTGGCCACTCATTACTCCGTCCAATTATGACTCAATGGCTGCATGGTAGAGGCATTGGCACCGGTCGTGATGCTGGTGGGGCTGGGGGCCCTGGCCCTGGCCGCGCTCAGGTGGGGGGCGGATTCGCGCCTGGACCAGGGTCGAGACCGGCCGCGGCGCTGGTTCGTCCACCTGACCGACCCGGGCTCGGGACCGGCGGAGGGCGGCGACCGAGGTCGGGGGGACCGAGCCGGTCACGGGCCGCGACCGGTGCCTTTCACCCGGACGCGACCACGCCCCCCGCTCCCGGTGGCGATGGTCCGCGCCGGACCGGCCGCGGCCGGCGAGGGTCAGGGGTCCGATCCGTTCCCGCGACCTCGGGGGCCCGCCCACCTCCCCGATCGGCACGACCTGGAGCATGAGGACGGGCGAGGGGACCCACAGGCGACCCGGCCGGCGACGGCCGCCGATCGGCGATGAGCCACCCGTTGCCCCCGGAGATCCTCCGCCAGCTGGCGCTGGAACGGCAGCGCGACCTGGAGTGCCGGCTCGCGCACCAGGCCCTGCTGCGGGAGGCGCGATCGCGCGCCCGCGCCGACGAGGAGAGGCGCTGGCCGGGCCAGTTGCGGAGGGCGGTATGGGCCGTGCTGCGGGGCGCGCTGGGAGGCCCCGAGCCACGGCGCCGACCGTGGTGACGCTCCCCGCCCCCTCCGGCGACGCGCCTGGCGCCCCCCGCCGTGGTCAGGCCGGGTCGGCGGCAGCCGTCGCGCCGGTCGCGGTGGCGAGGGCGCCGGGGATCGTCGCCACCCTTCCGCGCCCCATGTCAGGGAATCGCCTCGGAGATGCCAGCTACGCCGCCCCGGATCACCCGCCCGGTGCGGGCTACCATCGGGGCGTGCGGTACGAGAGCCCGGCCGAGTTCCCCTGCCCGGTCGCTCGCGCGCCCGAGATGGTGGGCGAGTGGAGGACCTCATCCCTCGTCGCGACCGCCCGCCCGGCTCCCGCCGCTTCGAGGACTTGGAGCGGACGGGCATCGCCGACGACGTCCTCCCGGTCCGGCTGAGGCGGCTGGCCGACGGGGATCGTGGAGCGGCGTCGCCACCAGGCCCGGCCCGACCGGTACGGGTACCTCCCCACCCCCGGGCCGGAGCCGGTGACCGCCGCCTTGCGCGCCCGGGGCCGGGAGTGGACCGGTGGCGAGGACCAGGAGAGGGCGGGCGTGGAGGCCCGGTCCGCGTCCCTTCCGGCCGTGCATCGGCGGCTGCCGTGACCTCCCCGAGCGGGCCCCATCGCCCCGAACCCGAGCCCCTCCCGGAGGCCTTCTACCTGCCCGCCGGCGACGGGGTCTTCCGCCCCACCCGCGCCACCGAGAGCCCGTGGGATCCGGACACCCAGCACGGCGGCCCGGTCAGCGCCCTCCTCGCCCACGCCATGCGCCGCCTCGGGCTCGAGCCCGGCTTCCTCCTGGCCCGCATCACGGTGGAGTTCCTGGGCGTCGTGCCCAGGTCCGAGCTTCGTCTCGCCGCCCGGGTGGTCCGGCCCGGGCGCCGCGTGCGGCTGCTCGAGGCCGAGGCACAGGCGGGGGGCCGTGCCGTCGCGCTGGCGCGGGTCTGGGAGATCGCGGCCCGGCCGGGCGAGCTGCCCGGGTCGGTGGCCCCGGCCTCGAGGCGATCGATCCCGCCCCCGCAGCCGCAGCGGTTCTTCGCCGGACTGGTCAGGTGGGGCTACGGCGAGGCGATCGAATGGCGGTGGGCCCGCGGCGCCTACGACCGCCCCGGCCCGGCCGACGTCTGGGCCCGCCCCCGCATCCCGCTGGTGGCCGGCGAGCCCACCTGCGGCCTGGACCGGGTCCTGATCGTCGCCGACTCCGCCAACGGCGTGGGCGCCGTGCTCCGCCCGGAGGAGTACCTCTTCGTGCCCCCGGCGGTGACGGTCACCCTCCACCGCCATCCCGAGGACGAGTGGGTCAACCTGCGGGCCAGGACCAGGTTGAGCGCCGAGGGCATCGGCTCCACCCTGGCCGTGCTGGCCGACCGCCGGGGCGAGCTGGGCAGCGTGACCCAGCCGCTGCTGGTGACGGCGCGCCGCTGAGCCCGCGATCGGGGCGCGCGACCGAGCCCTCGCGCATCACGACTCCCCCTCCCCGCTCCCGCCCATGGCCGGATCACCGACGGGCGACGCGGGCCGAGCCGGTGGTGACGGGCCATCGTCCCCCTCCCCGTGCCACGGCGTTGACGAGGCAGCCGGTCGAGGTTACGATCGGACCATTAGTCCATCCTCGTCTGGGGGGTGTCCCGAATGGGCGCGAGGCGCGGTCCACCCCGATGGTGGGCGATCTGGGCACTGGCGCTGCTCCTGAGCGCCTGCGGGGCGGGCGCCGGTGGTGGCGGTCAATCGGGCTCCTCCGGCGGGAAGCTCTCGACGGTCGTGGTCGGCCTGGTCTCGACCAACACCGCCGACTGGCCCGTCTTCCTGGCCGAAGCGCACGGGTTCTTCCGGCAGCACGGGATCGCCGTCCAGGAGGTGATCACGGGGGGGCCGGCCCAGTCGGCCGATCAGCTGGCCACGGGAGCGGTGGACCTGGCCTCCGACGGGACGGACAGCTGGATTCGCGCCGTCGCCCAGCACCTGCCCGTCACCATCGTCGCCCCGGAGTTCATCACCGATCCCTATTCGCTGATCACCGTGCCGTCGATCAGCTCCTGGAACGATCTCAAGGGACGCAAGGTCATCCTCGGCACCACCACCGACGTCACCGCCATCTCCTTCAGCGCCATGGCCCGCGCCCATGGTCTGAGCCAGAGCGACTTCACCGTCATCACCGCCGGGTCGACGAACGCCAGGTACGCGGCCCTCCAGTCGGGCAACGTGGACGCGGCCATGCTGACCCAGCCCTTCGACATCCTGGCCGAGTCACAGGGCATGCACGTGCTCGCCACCTCGAAGCAGTACGTGCCGAAGTGGATCTTCACGACCATCGGTGTCAACACCAGCTGGGCGAGAGACCATCGCTCGCAGATCGTCGCCTTCCTCAAAGCTCTGGAGCAGGGGATCGCGTACGGCTACGCCCACCCCGACGACGCCATCGCCATCATGGCGAAGCGATCCAAGGTCCCCACGGCCGAGGTGAAGAAGGCATACGACCTCGACTTCACGCAGTGGCACGCCTTCAGCAAGACGCTGAGCATCCCCCAGGACTCCCTGCAAACCGTCGTCGGAGCGGTCGTGCAGCAGGGCACGGTCAGGCAAGCTCCGGCCTCGTCGGCGCTGTACGACGCCTCGTACGTCCGGCAGGCGAACGCCGGATAGGCTCCACGTGCCACGATCGCACCGAGCGCAGCCGCGGCCCCGAATAGAGACCGGCACATGGCGGTGGCTGGCCCGGCGATGGCTCCCGGCCTACGGGGACGACGTCCGGGAGCCGATCGCGATCCGGCCGGGAGCGAGACTCCGCGGTTCCTGGCAGTGGCACGCGGTGGCCTCGATCATCGGGGGCCTGATCCTGTGGGAGGTCATCGCCCGCTTCGTGCTGCGGAACCCGGCCTTCCTCGTCCCGCCTTCGACGGTGCTGCTGCGGGGCTGGGAGATGCTGCTCAGCGGTCAGTTGCTGTACCAGTGCTTCGTCAGCGGGCAGGAGTTCCTCTGGGGCTTCCTCCTCGCCAGCGTCGTCGGCATCCTGCTGGGCGCGCTGATGGCCATATCCGGGACGGTCCGCGCCTACCTGGACCCCTGGATCTCGGCCGCCTACGCGGCGCCGATCATCGCTCTCGCCCCCCTCATCATCCTCTGGTTCGGGGTCGACGTCCTGTCCAAGGTGGTCGTGGTCTTCGTCCTGGTGGTGTTCCCGATGATCATCAACACCGAGGCAGGTATCCGCTCGACCGACGAGAACCTGATCAGGATGGCACGCTCCTTCGGCGCCGGCCGGGTGCAGATGTTCTTCACCGTCGCGCTTCCATCCGCCCTCCCCTTCGTCGTGTCGGGGCTGCGGCTGGGCGTCGGCCGCGGGCTCACGGCCGTGGTGGTGGGCGAGCTGTTCGGCGCACGGGCAGGGCTTGGCTACCTCATCTACAACTCCAGCCAGGTCTTCGACATGGCCACGCTGTTCGTCGCCGTCGCCATCCTTGCGATCGCGGGCATCGTCCTCACCCGGCTGCTGCAGAGGTTGGAGCACCACCTCAGCGTCTATCGCCAGCCGGCGAGGACGCAGCTGTAGGAGTTTCAGATGCCGGTACGCCACATTGGTATGGAAGAGGGGAGCCTGGGAGGGGAGCGGTCGGGCGCGACCCGCTCGAGCCCGGTTGCCGGAACCCGGCCGTCGCCATGGCCGGGCGAGGGCACGCGACGGGGAGCGCGGAGGGGATGAGACCGCCGCGCTACCTGCGACGGGTGGGGCACGTGTGCCTGCAGGTGCCGGACGTGCCCCGGGCGGTGGACTTCTACGTGCGGGCGTGCAACCTGGTGGAGGTGGCGTCGTCCCCCGGGGAGGTGCTGCTCCGCTGCGACTACCACCACCACTGCCTGGTCCTGCAGCCCGGCCCCGAGCCGGCGCTGGCGCACGTCGGATTCGAGACCCTCGACGACGATGCCACCGAGCGTCTCCGCGCGGAGCTCGGGTCCCGCGGCGTGCCCGTGCGCGAGGCCCCGCCGGAGGAAGGACGGCTGGGGCCGGCCTTCCAGTTTCGCGACCCGGAGGGCAACTGGATCGAGGTCTACCGGGCCATGGCCCGCCTCCAGGGCGTTCTCGTCAACGGTCCCTTCCGGCTCGAGAAGCTCGGACACGTCACCTTTCTCGCCCGGGACCTGCATCAGCAGGCGGAGTTCTACCGTTCGATCGGCTTCCGGCTCTCCGACCGTTCACCGCGAGGGGCCTTCCTCCGCTGCGGCACGGATCACCACGGACTGGCCTTCCTTCCCGGGAAGCGGTCCACGCTCCACCACCACGCCTACGACGTGGGCGACTGGGGCCAGATCAAGCTGGTGCTCGACGCGCTCTGCCGCGGCGAGGTGGTCCCGGACGTCGGCCCCGTTCGCCACGGGCCGGGCAACAACATCGCCGTCTACGTGCGGGACCCGGCCGGGTTCCGGGTCGAGTTCTACTGCGAGATGGAGCAGATCGAGGACGACGAGGACCACGAGCGGACCTACCACCCGCCGACCATGAACCTCTGGCTGCGGCAGCCGGCGCCGCCGGGGTTCCATGACTGAGGGCGGCGGCACGACCCGGGGCACGACGGGCATCCCCGCCCGGCTGCGCCGCCTGGGTCACGTCGGGATCTGGGCCCGGGACCCGGTCGCGCTCGCCGGGTGGTACCGGGACGTCCTCGGCTTCCGGATCACCGACACCATGGACTACGACCACTGGGGGGCCAGGGGGACCGCGGTCTTCCTCAGGGTGGCCAACGACCATCACGACCTGGTGCTCTTCCCTCGTCCCGCCGGCGTCGACGACCAGCTGTTCGCCGCCTTCAACCGTCTCAGCCACATCGCCTACGAGGTGAGCGGGCTGGAGGAGCTGTTCCGACTGAAGGAGTACTTCGTCGCCCGAAACGTGACCATCGTGCGCGGAGTGGGACAGCTCTTCCCCGGGGGCAACTACAACCTCGACGTGCTCGATGCCGAGGGGAACCGGGTCGAGATCTTCTGCGACATCGAGCAGATCGGATGGGACGGCAGGCCGAGGCCGGCCGGCCAGTGGCGGCCGTATCGGACCTTCCGCGATCTGGACGACGCCCTCGCCGCCCGCCAGGGCCTCGACGGCCCGGCCTGATGGGCTCGCGTGAGGGGCACGGAGCCGGAGCGGCGAGCCCGGGGACGGGGAAGCCCCGCCCCCCGGCCATGGTCTCGCGGCTGGCCCGCGAACTGGCACGGCGCGGGATCGAGACCGTGTACTGCGCGACCGGCGAGGAGGCGCGCGACTTCCTGTGCCGGGCGATACCGCCCGGAACCGAGGTGATGACCGGATCCTCGGCGACGCTGGCGGCGATCGGGTTCGAGGAGGTCCTGCTCTCCGGGGGCTACGACTACTACCGTCCGCGGATCAAGGCGCTGGACGACGACCGGGAGCGCATCCGTCTGCGCCGCCGGTCGACCACCGCCGAGTACTTCGTGGGCGGCGTCAACGCCATCAGCCTCACCGGGGAGATCCTGAACGTCGACGGCAGCGGCGGCCGGGTCGCCGGCTACGCCTACGGGGGCGGCAAGGTGTACCTGGTGGCCGGCGTCAACAAGATCGCGCCGACGCTCTCCGCCGCCTTCCGCCGCCTCCGCAACCAGGCGGCGGCCGCGGAGTGTCGGGCGCTGGGCCGCAGGACGCCGTGTGCCGCGGACGGGGTCTGTCGCAACTACGAGTGCTATCCGCCGGAGCGGCAGTGCGGCAAGGTGCTGATCATCGAGAAGGAGAGCATCCCGGGCAGGATCACGCTCGTGCTCATCGGCGAGAACCTCGGCTACTGAGGTGTCCGAGCGGTGCGGTCGGGCGCGGGTCGTGGTCCAGGCTGACAGGAGGCAACGTCGGTAATGCGCTTGGTCGTCTACGACGATTGGCGGGTGGGCGTCCTGGAGCCGGATGGCATCCACGAGGTCGACTCGCTCATCCCCGGCCCCTGGCGCAGGACCCCCCGGGCCATGAACTGGCTGGTGGAGCACTTCGACGGCACCCGCGGGCGGATCGAACGCCGGGCCAGGGAGGTGGCGCCGATCGGGCCCGACGGGGTGCGCCTGCGGGCGCCGGTGCCGGTGCCCATGCACCTGCTGGCCGCGCCCTCGAACAACGCCCGGCACATCGACGAGATGAGGTCCGGCGCCGGGGAGACGGGGCCCCCGGAGACCCCTCGTGAGCTCGGGTTCTTCCTCGAGGCACCGGGGTCCATCTGCGGGGCGGGCGACGCCATCGAGCTGCCGGCGCTGCCCGGCCGGCGCTTCGACCACGAGTGCGAGCTGGCGCTGGTCGTGGGCCGGGAGGCGCGCGCGGTGAGGGCGGCGCGGGCGCTCGACCACGTGTTCGGGTACACCTGCCTGCTCGACATCACCATGCGCCGGAGCGCGGACCGCAACGAGGAGCGCAGCATGCGGAAGTCGTTCGCCACCTTCACCCCGGTCGGGCCCGTGCTGGTGACCGCGGACGAGATCCCCGATCCCGGCCAGGTGGGCCTCCGGCTCTGGGTCGACGGTGAGCTGCGGCAGGATGCCAGCACGCGCGACCTCCTCGTCGGCGTGCCCGAGCTGATCGAGATCGCGAGCCACGTGCTCCCCCTCCAACCCGGCGACCTGTACACGACCGGCAGCCCGTCCGGGGTGGGGCCGATCGTGCCCGGGAACACGGTGGAGGCGGCGATGGACCACGTGGGGCGCATGCGCCTGCCCGTGCGAGCGCGGCCGTGGTGAGCCGTGACGGCGTCGCCTTCGACGCCCGGGGACGGCGCGACCGACCGGCCGCGGATTTCGAGGACCACTGCTGGAAGGACGTGGTGCCGCCGGAGGTGCTCGAGATCTACGCCCCGTACCGGCGCGAGGTCTTCGTCGGCGAGCGGCCGGCGCTGCTCGCGGTCGACCTCTACGAGCTGGTCTACCAGGGCGGCGCCAGGCCGGTGCGGGAGCTGGTGGCGGACTACCCGAGCTCGTGCGGGGAGCACGCCTGGGCCGCGATCGAGCCCACCCGGCGGCTGCTCGAGGCCGCCCGCGCCGCCCGCATCCCCATCTTCTACTCGACCCAGGACACGGCGCCGGACGGCGCCCCCGGGCGCCTGCGGACGACGAGGCGACGGGCGACCCCGGTGGACCCAGCCCTGTACCGGATCCGGGCCGAGTTCTCGCCCCGGCCGGGCGACGTGGTCATCCGCAAGTCACGGGCCAGCGCCTTCTTCGGGACACCCCTGTCGAGCCACCTGACCCAGCTGCGGGTCGACAGCGTCATCGTCTGCGGGGAGACGACCTCGGGTTGCGTCCGGGCGACCGCGGTCGACGCCTACTCGCACGGTTTTCACGTCGTGGTGGTGGAGGAGTGTTGCTTCGACCGGAGCCCGCTCTCTCACCAGGTGAACCTCTTCGACCTCCACCACAAGTACGCGGACGTCATGGCCCTCGACGACGTCGTCGAGCACCTGGAGGCGCTGGCGAGACGGGGGCCGGGGAGTTGAGGGGGGCGTACGGCCCGTTTCCCTACTCGCCGATCGTGAGGCGGCCACGGCTGCGCTGGCCGGGTGGCGCGAGGCTGGCCGTGTGGGTGATCCCCAACGTCGAGTTCTTCCCCCTGGAGCGCCTGCCCGACGTGATGCAGTGGTCGGTGCGCGACTACGGCAACCGGGTCGGGGTGTTCCGGCTCATGCAGGTCCTCGACCGATACCGGGTCCGGGCGACGGTGGCCCTCAACAGCGACGTCTGCATCCATCACCCCGAGATCGTGGAGGAGGGCCGGGCGCGGGGCTGGGAGTTCATGGGCCACAACCGCACCAACGCCCAGAGGCTCACCGAGCTCGAGTCCGAGGAGGAGCGGCGGCTGATCGCGGAGGTGATGGCGACCATCGAGCGGGCGACGGGCGAACGGCCCCGAGGCTGGCTCAGCTCGGGGTTGCAGGAGACGCCCGCGACACTGGGCCACCTGGTCGACGCGGGGTGCCGCTACGTCTGCGACTGGACCAACGACGATCAGCCCTACGCGATGACGCTGGACGACGGCCGGAGCATCCTCTCCATCCCCTACACCGTCGAGCTGAACGACAAGCCGGCCTTCGAGCGTCACCACCGCTCGGCCCTGGAGTTCCAGGAGATGATCTGCCGGCAGTTCGACGTCCTCTACCGCGAGGGCGAGGACTCCGGACGCGTGATGGCGATCGCGCTCCACCCCTACCTGATCGGGGTGCCCCACCGGATCGGCGCCCTGGACGCGGCGCTGGAGTACGTCTGCCGCCACGACGGCGTCTGGCTGGCGACGGGGACGGAGATCGCGGACCACTTCGCGGCGACGCTGCCGGAGGTGGCCCGCCAGCGCTGA
>JAJPKS010000024.1 GCA_021323605.1 Bacillota bacterium
ACCTGCTTGACCAGCTGCTGGGTGATGGTCGAGCCCCCCGCCAGCGTCCCCCGGTGGAGGAGGTCGTCGATGGCCGAGCGGGCGATGCCGGTGGGATCGAAGCCGGGATTGGTCCAGAAGGTGTGGTCCTCGACCGCCACCGTGGCGTTGATCAGGTAGGGCGAGATCTGGCTCAGGGGGACCGTGCGCAGGTGGTTGCCCTGCCTGCCCACGTCGGCCAGCTCGACCCCGTTGCGGTCGTAGATCAGGGTGTCGCCCTTGAGCAGGGTGGCGTCCAGCCCGTTCACCGGCGGCAGGCTGCGCATGAAGGACGCGGCGTACATTCCGCCGCCGACACCGCTCACGGCCACGAGGATCACCAGGGCGGCGAGGAAGGGGGTGAGGTCGATGCGTGACCGCCGCCTCGCCCGCGGCAGCCAGCCCTGGAGAACGGACTTCCGAGATGGACGGTCGAGCCGGCCCGTCATCCTGGCCAGGTTCATGAGCAAGCAGCCTCGAGATCGATCATGTCCCCATCCATGTGCACGACCATGCAACGCGGCCGGGCCCGGAGAGGATACGATCGGGCCGGCGGTGGGTCCCGGCCGACGTCGTCGGCTGACTTCAGCAGGCGTTCAGGTTTGCTCTCGGAGCAGCGAGACGGATGGTGATGGATGGGACGGGCGAGTCTCGTCCCCACGTGGGCCTCACTCTCGCCCCATCCGACCGGTTTCGACCGGTGCAGACGGGAAGCCGGACACGTCCTGAGCGGCCGCCCACCGTCGCCCCGGTCGGCGCCGTCCGGGGCGAGTCGGCGCGCCGCGGCCACGGGGTCGCGACCGTCTCCTACTCCTCGATGGCGAGGTCCGTCCGCACCTCGGCCACGCCGTGGCGCAACGTCTGCAGGGTGGAGCAGTAGCGCTCGGCGCTGGCCAGCAGGCGGCGCGCCCGCTCCGGGTCCACGCCATCCCGGACCTTGACCCGCGTCCGCATCTCGACCGCGGTGGCGCCGACCGGGACCGTGCGGTCCACGCCCATGGTGCCCCGGAAGTCCCAGTGGATGCGCACCTCGACGTTCACCGACTCCAGCTCGAGGCCCAGGTTGGCGGCCACCGAGCGCAGCGTGCTCTCCTCGCAGACGGCCAGGGCGGCGGCCAGGATGTCGCCCGAGCACGGGGTGTCGCCGGCGCCTCCCGCCGCCGGGTGGAGGCCGGCCTCGATCACCACCTCGGGGAACTCGCCGGGGGCGGCGGCGCAGTGGCGGGGGTCGTCGAGGTCCCGGTGGACGGAGTGGGCGCCGGTCACCACCCGGGCGCTGGCGGGATCGGCCCGGTAACGCTCCTTCAGCCCGGCCTGGATTCGGCGCAGGTCGATGGTGTAGGGCATGCCTGCATTCTGGGCGATGGCCGGCCTCGACCGGAGGCGGGGGCCGGGAACGAGGTCGCGCTACTCGGGCGCCCGCACGGCCAGGCGGCTGGTGACCACGCCCGTGTTGAGGCCGATGGTGCGCAGGCCGCCGAAGAAACGCGCGTGCTCGATCTTGCAGCAGCGGTCCATGACCACCTCCAGGCCCGCCCGGCGGGCCATCTCGGCCGCCTCGTGGTTGATCACCCCGAGTTGCATCCAGAGCACCCGGGCGCCGATCTCGATCGCCTGCCGGGCGATCTCCGGGACCTCGTGTGAGGGGCGGAAGACATCCACGATCTCGATCGGACGGGGGTGCCCGGCCGCCGCCTCGCAGAGGTCGCGGTAGACCCGCCGGCCCAGGATCTCCCGCTTCCCGGCCTGGGCCGGGTTGATGGGGACGATGTCGTAGCCGTTGGCGGCCAGGTAGATGGCGGCGAAGGAGCTGGCGTTGTAGTAGTTGGACGAGAGCCCGACCATGGCGATGGTGCGGTAGGTGGTCAGGATCCGGTAGCGATCCCAGGGCGAGAGCCCGTAGTCGTTGCGCTCGCCGACGGCGCTCACGGCCTCACACCTGGTAGGGGGCCCCGAAGGCCCGGGAGAGCGTGGAGTGCCCGAGGCCGTCCCGGGATGGGGCCGCGACCGGCTCCGTCCTCTGGGAGCTCCGGAGGGCTTGCTCCAGGTCCCAGACGATGTCCTCCACGTCCTCGATGCCGACCGAGAGGCGGACCAGCTCCGGCCCGATGCCCGCCGCCCGCAGCTCGTCGTCGGTGAGCTGCTGGTGGGTGGTGGAGGCGGGATGGATGACCAGGGTCTTGGCGTCGCCGACGTTGGCCAGGTGGCTCGCCAGCTGGACGGACTCGATGAATCGCCGGCCCGCCTCGCGGCCGCCGCGGATGCCGAAGGTCATGATGGCTCCGCAGCCGCGGGGGAGGTACTTCCGAGCCCGGGCGTGGTAGCGGTTGGAGGGCAACCCGGGGTAGTTGACGTACTCCACCGCCGGGTGCTGCTCCAGGAACTCGGCCACCCGCTGCGCGTTGGCGCAGTGACGCTCCATCCGGACGTGCAGGGTCTCCAGCCCCTGCAGCATGAGCCAGGCGGTGAAAGGGGCCATGGTGGGGCCGTAGTCGCGCAGCATCTCGGCCCGGCACTTCATCAGCCAGCCGAAGTCGCCGAAGTACTCGAAGAAGCGGAGATCGTGGTAGCCCTTCGAGGGCTCGGTCATGCCCGGGAACTTGCCGTTGTCCCAGGGGAAGCGCCCTCCGTCGACGATGACGCCCCCGATGGCGGTGCCGTGACCGCAGATGAACTTGGTCGCCGAGTGCACCACGATGTCGGCTCCCCACTCCAGCGGCCGGCAGAGGTAGGGCGAGGCGAAGGTGTTGTCCACGATCAGCGGCACCCCGACCTCGTGGGCGAGCCCGGCCAGCGCCTCCAGGTCGGGGACGTCGATCAGGGGGTTGCCCATGGTCTCGACGTAGAAGGCCCGGGTCCGCTCGGTGACCGCCTCCCGCCATCGATCGAGGTCGTCGCCGTCGACGAAGCGGCACCGGATGCCCATCTTGCGGAAGCTGACGTCGAACTGCTGGTAGGTGCCGCCGTAGAGGCTGCGGGAGGCGACGAACTCGTCGCCGGCCTGCATCAGGGTGAAGATGGCGAGGTGCTGGGCGGCCTGGCCGGAGGCGGTGGCGACGGCGCCGATGCCGTTCTCCAGGGCGGCGATACGCTCCTCGAAGACGGCCACGGTCGGGTTCATGATCCGCGAGTAGATGTTCCCGAAGCGCTGGAGCGCGAACAGGTTGGCGGCGTGCTCGGTGTCTTCGAAGACGTAGGCGCTGGTCTGGTAGATGGGCACCGCCCGCGCGCCGGTGACGGGGTCCGGCCGCTGCCCGGCGTGCACGGCCAGGGTGTCGAAGCCGAACTGCCGCGGGGGCTTGCTCATAGCTGGGAGTTTAGACCCCCCTCGCCGCCCCCCGGTCCGTCGCCCCGGGGCGGTGCCGCCGCCGGAGCAGCGAGGGCCTGACCGGCCGACCGCCTGGGCGATCACCAGGAGCGTGAACGGAGCCGTGGAGACGAGCACGACCGCCGTCCGCCTCGTCGTCGGCCATCTCGTGAAGGGAGCGCCCTCCCCTCGGCCCGAACCCTACCCTCCGGTCGAGGCCGCTCCGGTCGGAGGGCCGCCGCCCTCGGCTCTATTGCATACTAGTGTGCTAGCTCAAACCATCACCGACCCGCGAGGGGCGTGAGGGAGTGGAGGGATGAGGAGTTGAAGACGCGAGCCGCGGTGGTCAAGCAGCCCGGTGGGCCCTGGGAGATCGAGGAGCTGGACCTGGATCCGCCCCGGGCCAACGAGGTCCTGGTCAGGTTCATGGCCTCCGGCCTCTGCCACTCGGACGAGCACATCCGCGAGGGCGGGTTCCGCAGCTATCCCATGGTGGGCGGGCACGAGGGGGCGGGCGTGGTCGAGGAGGTCGGCCCCGGGGTCACCGCCGTGAAGAAAGGCGACCACATCGTCTCCTCCTACGTGCCCTGCTGCGGGCGCTGTCGGTACTGCTCCACCGGCCACCAGAACCTGTGCGACCGGGGGCTGAACGCGGCCGTCGGCTGCCTCCAGGACGGCACCTTCCGCTTCCACCTGGACGGCAGGGACCTGGGCGGCATGTGCGTGCTGGGCACCTTCTCCCAGTACGCGGTGATCTCCGAGCTGCAGTGCGTCAAGGTGGACGACGACCTGCCCTTCGACGTGGCCGCCCTGGTCGGCTGCGGGGTCACCACCGGCTGGGGCTCGGCCGTCTACGCGGCCGGGGTGAGGCCGGGCGACACCGTGGTCGTCTTCGGTGTCGGGGGCGTGGGCATGAACTCCGTCCAGGGCGCGCGTCACGCCGGGGCCAGGTACGTCGTCGCCGTCGATCCGGTCGAGTTCAAGCTCGAGATGGCGCGGTTCTTCGGAGCCACGCACGTCTGCTCCGACGCCACCGAGGCCCAGGACCTGGTGGTCCAGCTCACCCGGGGCCAGCTCGCCGACCACGCCATCCTGACCGTGGGCGTGATGACGGC
>JAJPKS010000005.1 GCA_021323605.1 Bacillota bacterium
CGAATCCGGTCCGGGGGCTGGCGTTCTTGCCCCGGGGGCTGGCGTCCTTGACCGCCCCGCCGACCAGGGGGCCGAGGGCCGGGAGGTGTTCGAGCTGTGACGTCCTCAGCCCTGATCGAGCGACTCCGGGCCGAGAACGTCCGGCTCCAGCTCAAGGGCGACCGGCTCCTGATCGACGCTCCGGCCGGGACGATGACCCCGGAACTCCGCCGGGCGCTTCAGGAGGTTCGGGACGATCTCATCCGACATCTCCGGCTCGAGGCCGCCGGCCGGGAGATCCTGGCCGCGCTCGCGGCCCGCGGCATCACGGTCGCCCTCGGGGGCGACGGCGTGCCCCGGGCGCGTCCGGGCCGTCTGGTCGATGAGGTTGATCGGGTGATCCTCGCGGCCCACCGAGACGCAGTGATAGCCGCGCTCACGGCGCCGGAGCCAGAGCCAGACGCCGATCCGGAGCCAGCGGGGTGGCACGACCCATGCCCCACGTGCGGGAGCCGGGGGCCGTGCCGCCGGCGGGAGCCGCTCCCCGCCGGCGGATGGGGCTGCGCCGACGCCGCGCCATTGCTCGGGGCGGGGGAGGGGTCCGCCCCGCGGCCGGCTCTCGATCCCACGAAGTTGGTCTGCTGGGATCTCACTGCCGGCCTTCCGCCCCGGCGAGCCTCCGGGGAGATACCGGAGAGCCTGACCCGCCACGTGCGCCCCCGGGGGCGCGTGCTGACGGAACTTTGGGCCGAGTTGGATTCAGCCGGGACGGCACTCAGCGTCGGCCCAGACGGACGTCTGCTGGTGTGGGGGCCGCGATCGGCGGCCGAACTCGCACAGCGGGTTGCGGCGGTCCGGCCCGCGATCCGCGCGTTGCTCGCCGGAGAGCCGCTCCATGCCTGCCCGCGCCACCTGCTGCAGCCGCTCGACGCCGAAGGCCGCTGCGCGGCGTGCGGCGACCGGTCCGCGGAGCCGTGCCCGTGGTGAGCGACCGGACACCGTCTGACGCTGACCACCTGGAGATCCTGCGCCGCAATCGCCTGGGGTCGGTCCTCCGGCTGCGGAGGGCCCACGCTCGATGGCTGAACCGGCTGATCGTGGCGATCGTCGCCAGCGCCCCATCTCTGGCCCAGGAGGCGTGGTGGCGGATGGAGTCGCTGGAGCTGATCGAGCGTCTCAGCGACGCCGAGTATCGCGAGGACCAAGAGGCGATCGTCGCCCTGGCGACCCTGCTGCACAAGCGCCGTCGGAGCCGGCGGGCAGCGTGATGATCTCGGACTGGACCCCGCTGGAGCGATGGGCGCTGGCCGAGGATCTGGCCACCCCGCGGACCCTGATCGAGGTTCGTCGGAGGGTGGCTGATGGCGGATGGGCCGATCTCCGCTCGGCAGAACTGGCCGCCGGCCGGGAGATCCTCGCTGAGCTGCGCGGGCGCGGACTCCGGCTTCGGCTCGACGAAGATGGCCGGCCGTGCGTCGGCCCGCGCGAGCGGGTGAGGCCGGAGGATCTGGAGCTGCTGCGCGCGGAGCGTGCGGCCGTGCTGGCCGCCCTTCGTCACGAGCACGAACAGGAGGAAGGCCGATGAGCGACAAGACGCTTCTGGTTCTGGTCCCCGTCGACTGCCGGCCGTCGCGGTCGGCGCGCACACGGCGGGTGATCGCCGCGCTCCGGGCGCGGGGCTGGTCGCCGGTCACACTGGGAGACGTTGTCCCCAAGCGGCACCGGCGCACGCTGGTCGCCGAGGATCTGGTCGGCCGGGCGATCCGGCAGGCGGGGCGAGTGGTGGTGTTGCCGCGCCCCGACGGATCGATCGGTCGGGGCACCGTCCGCGACATCCGTCTGGCCGTCAGCCTGCGCGTGCCCGTCACGGTGTTCGGTCCGAACGGCCGGTCCCTGCCGGTCGAGCGGGCGGGCTTGGTGGTGGCGGGGGAGGACCCGCGGTTCGCCGGCCGGTTCCGCTGCTACGAGCAGGCGCCGTCGGAGACCCCGGCGTGACCCGCCCGCTGGAGGCCACGATCCAACTCGGTCTCCCGGAGGTGGCCCAGATCTGCGCCTGCGGGTGCGGGGAGCCGGTCCCGCGCCGGCTCGGCCCCGGCCGTCCTGCCCGCTACGCCTCGGGCGCCTGCCGCGTGCGAGCGCTGAGGTCCCGGATCGTCCAGTCTGTAACGAAATCCGCCGAGAGCGGCTCTGGGGCCCGGGGCGGCGCCGGAGGATCTGAGGCGGCCACGGACACGGCCCCGCCCCTTTCCGCGCCTCCTGGCCCGGAGCCAGCCGCTCCAGCGGCCGGGTCCGTCCGAGATCCTCGGCCGGAGCATGAGCGATGGATCACCTGCCCGGTGTGCTCCGAGGGTCGACACGAGAGCCGGGCCGGCTGCTGGATGGGGGCCCGGCGTGAGGTCTACGTCAGCCGCTTCGTCGGCCCCCAGTGCCCGTGCTGCGGCTGGGAGGGCAGGTGAGGCCGAGCTATCCCGACTGGCGGCCGCTGATCCGGGCCGCCGTCGCCCAGGGATGGCGACTGGGCCGGCGCACGCGCCATGGGCTGCGGCTGCTGGCACCGGACGGACGCACTACGGTCAGCCTGCCGGGGACGCCCGGCGACTGGCGGGCGTGGAGGAACGCGGTGGCCGCCCTCCGACGGGCGGGGCTGGAACTCGGGAGGCGGTAAGGTGTCGCCGGGGAACCAGCCGGCCGGGGGCCCCTCGGCCGGCCCTGCCACCGATCTGGTCCACCACGTCTTCCACCTCCAGGTGGAGGACGAGGACGGCGAGCCGGCCGGCACCGTGGCGGTCGGGGTGGTGATCGTGGCCTCCAGCGGCCAGGGCCTCGATGCTCTTGAGACCTTCCGTCGGGATGGACTCCTGGAGGCCGTGGCGACGGAGTTGCTGCGGGAGGCCGAGCGGGAGCGTGCTCATGGCCGCCGCCCGGGCCATCCTAGGTGGCGGAAGTACGGCTCGAACTGAAGGTTCGAACCGAATCTGGCCATCCTGGGTTGCGGATTGGATTGGTGGCGGATTCGAATTGCGGCGCGGGACCGTGCCGATCCGAACCGCCAACTGGATGGCGGTGGGGAACTCGGCCGCAGCCCCTCACCGTTCAGCGCAGCAACCCCACCGTTGGGATGCCGCTGAGAAGTTCGGGGAGGTTCCGGAGAGTTCCGGAAGGAAGGAACTTTCCGAACTCTCCGGCGCCTGCCGGATTCCTTGCCGGATTGCGGCGACGGCCTGCCGGATTCAGCGTCGCCCAATTCCGGCGAGGCCGATCCGGCTGCCGGATTCCGATCGGCCGGCTACCCTCACTCCATGACCGGCCCCAAGGCCCTCCCTCCGCCCGCCTCCGAGGACATGGATCTCCTGCGATTCCTGGCCGGTGGCGTCTCACCAGCCGAGGCGGTGCGCGCACTCGGCCGGCCGGAGCGAACGGTACGGGCCGAGTTCGCCCGCCTGGAGGAGGCGGGGCTGGCCCGCCGGGTGGGGCGGGGACCGGCCACCCGTTGGGAGACGACGGGGGCGGCTCTGGCCGGGCTGGTGACGCCCGAGACCGTCCCGGGGCCGCCCGATCTGGGGGCCTGGATCGCGCGCTGGCCGACTGCGGCCCACCAGGCCGCCATGCGCCTCCTCATCACCGGCACCATCGCCCGCTGGCACCTGGGCAGCGTCCTGCGGACCGGATGGGGCGGTCTGCTGATCGTCGGACCGACCAGGACGGGCAAGACTACCCTGGCCACGGCCGCCGCGCGCGTGCTGGGGCTGGGCCCGCTCGGCGTGGTCCGGCGGTTGGGAGAGACCGCCCCCGGCGAGCTTCTGGGGCGGCGTCGGCCGGGCCGGAGGTGGACGTTCGAGGCCAGCCCGTTGGTCGGCCAGCCACTTCTGGTCCTGGACGAATGGCAGCGGGCTTCGCCGGACCTCCGCCGTGAGGCGAGCCACCTGTTGCTAGGGCAGACTGAGGTTCAGGTGGAAGGCCAGACCGTCCTGGTCCGCCCGCTGGTGGTGCTGATCGCAAACCTGGTGCCGACCGACCTCGCCGAAGAGGTTCGTCGGCGTTCGCCGACGATGGACACGGCGCGGCTGGAGGCCCAGTTGACCGACGTGGACCTCTTCGTCCGGCGGCTGGAGGCGGGATCGTGGCCGAGGGTGGACCTGGAGGCCACCAGGCCCTCGCTGGACCACCTGCCCGAACCCGCCTGGACCGCCGGGCGGTCGGTCCTGAAGAACGGCCTCACGTCCGCCGGCTGGAGGCTCTGTGATCCGGAAGCCTGGCTCAGGCCGGCCCTTGGACGCCTGGCCCTTGATCCGATGCTGGACCCGGCGGAAGCGGCGGTGGCGACTGCGCTCGACTGTCTGGCGCTGCTGGCGACCGTCCCCGGGGCGGTGGATGGAGAGCGGATCGGGGCCGTGGCTTCCCGGGGCGGGCCGGAGGTCCTGGCCAGCGCTGAGGCGGTCGAACGGGCGCTGGCCGCCGGGCGATCCGCTCGCGAGCGCGTCCAGTCGGACGCCGTCCGCGCCGATCTGGCCCTCGCCGAGACGCGCGAGTACTACCGGGCCACGATCGAGCAGGGTCTGCGGGAGGCGGAGCCCTTCCGCACGCCGGAGGCGCGCGGGATGAGGGCGGCGGCCCGGCGGGCCCTGGATCAGCTCGGCGAGGCTCGGTCCATGGAACGCCTCCAGGCCGTCTGGGGAGGCGGAGCCCAGGAGGTGGCGGAGGCTCTGAACCGACTGGCCAGCCGTCGGCGCGAAGCCCGAACTGAGGCGGAGGCTCTGGCGAAGGTCCTGGAGGGCCGTCTCGCCGAGGTCGGACGTCCTCGGCCAGGGCAGGAGGCCGCTGAAGTCGCACGCGCCCGGGGGCTGCTGCAGCGGCTCCGAAGGGTGCGCGACCCTGAAGAACTGGAGCGCGACCGGGATGCCCTCCAGCGCGCCCTCGCGGCCCTGGATGGCGTCTTGGCTGACCGTCGCGCCGTGGCCCTAGCCCGAGATCAGGAGGCGCGCCAGCGCGAGTGGCAGCGCGAGGAAGAGGTGCGGCGTCGAGCCATGGTCCGGCAGCTCCGGGCCTTGGTCGCCCAGCTAGACCGGCTGGCGAGCCGGCCGCTGATCTGGGAGCACGAGATCGCGACTGGCCTCGTCGCCTTAGGTCTGCTCCAGCGTCAGACCCGCGAACGGCTGGAGTCCCGGCGGTCGTGGTGGACTGGTCGCACGGAGCTGCGCCGGGTCGAAGAGCCGGTCTGGATCGCGGCCGACCCGTGGTGGTCTGGGAGTGAGGTCCCTCAGCGAGGGCTTCGGGTCCATGCCGCTTCCCTGTGGTTCCAGGCGGCCACCGAGCTGGAGTCGACGGGCGCCAAGGTTCCGCCGCCGTCGGCCGGCATGCGCGCCTGGCTTGCCGAGCGTGCTCGGCAGCTCAGCGCGCCTGGCTAGTCCTCGTCCTCTGCCTCGACCTCGGCCGACTGCCGGCGCGAACGTGGCAGGCGGCCGGCATGGCGCACGGCCCGATGGAGCCGCCGAAGCCGCTCGCGCCTGTCCTCATCGGCATCCTGTCCCAAGTCGAGAAGGCAACTCTCAAGCTCTCGCTCGACCAGCAGCTCGGCCGCCGCGGTGATGGCGGCCTGGACGGCGAGGATCTGTTGAAGCGCTTCGTCGCAATACGCACCGCCCTCGACCAGCCCGCGAACGTGTCGAAGGTGACCCTCGGCGCGAGCTAGACGGGCGGCGACGGAATCGGCCATATCCTCTTGCTGGGGAGGAGGATACAGCCGTCACACGCGCGCATGCGAGACTGGTCGATCTCTCTCCGAATCCATCGAGGCCAGCTAGGCTGATCGGAATCCGGCAGCCGGTTGGTGGGCGCCGATCTCGGGCTGGTCTTATCCTCCGTGGTGGTGGTTCGCTCTCAGTCGCCGACGCGCTCACCGGCCGGCGGAGCGCCGCGAGCGGATCATCAGCGAGCGGAACTTCGACCTCCCCGCCGCCACCCGATACCACCACCGTCGCGATCCCGGGGCCGCGAGGGCCCGTGAGCGCCGGCATCACCACCGATTGCACGCCCCGACCCGGCGACACGGTGATCCCGGGCATCGGCTTCTACCTGCTCTGGCGACCGCAGGGAACCGGCGCGCTGGGTGAGATCAACGGCCAGCTTCTAGGGCCGTGCCCAGGGTCACCGCCTAAGGGCGGAGGCGGAGGGCCAGCTCACCGCGCCTGGCTCGGCTGAGCGGTAGGTGATCCCAGTCGATATCCTGTAGCCGCGGTACGGCGCAGTCCGTACCGCGATCGCCCAGCACGTGTCGCGAAACGATCCTCCCCTAGCGGGGAGGCACGCCATCGGCAACCTCGGTTCTTCCGGCGCGTGATTCCCGCGTGATTCAAGGTCCCCGGACTCACGCACGAATCACGCACGAATCACGCAGAAGGGGTCGGAAGGATCGACCAGCAGCATCCGCCGGCCCTGGGCCGCTGAGACGGCCGCTAGGTCCCGCGGTCCCGGCTCTCAACGCGCCAGCGTAGGGCCGCGCCCGGCCGGCATCCTCTCCGCCCGGGCGGTGGCGGCCCGGTGGCCGGTGCCCGGGTGCCGGCAGAGGATGATGGTTGCGGCGGTCGGACTCGAACCGACCATCTCCGGGTTATGAGCCCGGACTAGCACCCGTGCGCGCCGCGCTCTGATCCTACCGTTCCCCGAGCGCCAGCTCCACTGGATGCGGATTCCAGTCGCTGCACGAGTACAACCGCCGGCGGTGCCGCTGCAGCCCCCCCAGGGGTACGAGCGGCGCGTACGCGCCGAGGTCCTGCACCCAGGGTCGGCCGGAGCGTTCGTGCCAGGTTGCGAACGCCTGCCTGACCTCGTGGACCGCCTGGGCCCGATCGATCTCGCGAACCCGACACAGGTGCTCCAGGAGGCCGTCGATCCAGTCGGGGCGTGCCCGGTTGGGGTGGAGGACCAGGTGGCAGCGATGGCAGGCGGGGACCAGGTCGGTCAACCTCTGCACGCCTGGCCGGCTGAAAGGGGCCGCCGGTGGTGGGTCTGGGAAGCGCCACGATCCGCCGGGCAGCTCCGGCGGATCGTCATCGTAGGCCCACACCTCGTGGACGAGGAGCGAGTTCGGGTGCTCGCCGCAGTAGGCACAGTGACCGTCGTACCTGCCGCTGGCCTCGGCGCGCAGCCGCTCCCAAGCCCGCCTCGGGAGCCCGTTGGACAGCGAGAGCAGGGTGAGCGGGATCGGCACCAACTCGGGCTCCAGCGGCAGGAGAGCTGGGACCTTCCTCCCGCAACGATGGCAGCGGCCTTCCATCAGCTCATCGTAAGCGGTGGCCCGTGGCCGTCCCGAAGGGACCAGCCAGATCGCGCCGGAAAGAGGTCCTTACGGCGCGGCCCTCGGGAGGGCCTCCATCGAACTCGGCGCCGGGGGGAGTCCTTTCGGCTCACCGCTCGCCAGCAGGCGCCGGATCGTCGCCTGACCGACCCCCAGCCGCCGGGCCGCCTCCCGCTGGCTCACCTCCCCGGCCTGAACCAACGGCTCCAGCTCGCGCCAGGCCCGGCGCACCGAGGCCCGGCTGATCGCCCTCGGCCGGCCCAGGCTCACGCCCTTCCGGCGAGCGTTGGTCATGCCCTCCCGCA
>JAJPKS010000429.1 GCA_021323605.1 Bacillota bacterium
CACTTAGTGATGTAGTAGGGGCCGAAGCCGTCACCGTGGAAAGGCACCCAGTTGTTGGCCTGGGGGTCGGACGCCGTCTCGTGCTTCTGGATCTCGGTGCCGTCTAGATAGGTCCAGTACTCGTTGGTGTTGATCTGGCAGATCAGCGGCATCGGAGTCGGTGAGGTGATCTTGACCGTGTACTTGTCGACCGCTTGCCACTTGTTGATGTCGTTGGCGTTGGCAGCGCCGAGCAGGAAAGCACCGATCGCGTTGTTGGCGAGCGCCCGCTTGACGCGGAAGAGCACGTCGGCCGAGGTGAGCTCGTTGCCATAGGCCGACTTGACGCCGTGGCGCAGGTGGTAGATCGCCGTCTTGCCGTCGCTCGAGAGGTCACATGAGGTGAGCAGGCCGGGACTCGTCTGCTGCTGCTGCAGGGCCGGATAGGTGAAGCCCTGGATCTTGTTGTTGTTGATTCCGCCGTCCGACTGGAAGGGGTACGAGATCCGGGACCACTCCAGGCCGAGGTCCAACACCTGGCCGGCGATGGTCCAGCTCTGCGGTCCCGACTCGCGGTCGAGGTCGACCCCCTGCGGGGTGCCAGGGATGCCGATGACGATGGTGTCCGACGACGTGCCACTCGAAGGGGACGAGCTCGGCGAGCTCGACTGGCAGCCGGCCGCGAACACCAGCATACCCAGAATGCCAACAGACGCGAGCGACCTGGCCGCCCCGCGCCTACCATTTCCAATCACCTTGTTACCTCCCTACCTTTCTTGCTTTGTTACGGGCGAACACCACTCAGGATCTGCGGCCTTGTCCCCGGGTCTGCGAGCCGGGTCGCGGCCGGCCCATCGGCTGACGGCTGGGTGCGGCGCGCCCTCGACGGGCGGGGTCACGGCGGTGGCCTTTCCGGAGACGAACTCCCGCCAGCGGAAGCAGGCGGCGAAGTGGCCTGCCTCCACTTCCTCCAGCGGCGGGGCGCTCTCAGTGCAGGAGGGCAACCCGATCGGGCAGCGTCCGTAAAGGGCGCACTCATCACGGGGGTTGATCGCGCTCGGGATCTCCCCGCGTAGTGTGAAGGGCTCCAACTTGCGGCGGGGGTCGGGATAGAGCACCGCCGAGAGCAGCGCTCGGCTGTATGGGTGGTACTGGCGGCCGAAGATCTGCTGGGTGGAGCCCGACTCCACGATCCGCCCCAGGTACATGATTGCGATCCGGTGGCTGACGCTCTCAACTGCGGTCAGGTCGTGTGAGATGAAGAGGTAGGCGGTCCCCAGCCGGTCTTGCAGATCGACCAGCACGTCCAGGATCTCCGCCCGTACTGTCTGATCGAGCGACGAGGTCGGCTCGTCCAGCACCACAAGGTCGGGGTGAGTGACGATCGCGCGCGCGATCCCGACCCTCTGCTGCTCACTGGCTGTGAGCTGGTTTGGGTAGCGCCCGAGGTGGCGGTCCCCGAGGTGGACCAGAGCCAGCGTCTCGCGCAGGCGGTCCGAGCGCTGGCGGGCGCTCATTCCCCCCTGGAGGAGCAGGGGTTCCTCAACCGTCTGGCGGACGTTGCGCCTCGGGTTGAGGGACGCGAACGGTTCCTGGAAGACCAATTGCAGGCGGTGCCGGAGAGGGCGCAGCTGCTCGTCGGGCAGCGAGGTGATGTCCCTTCCGTCGAACCACACTCTTCCGGCGGTCGGCTCGATCAAGCGCAGGATGCAGCGGCCAACGGTGGTCTTCCCAGAGCCGCTCTCGCCGACTAGGCCGAGCGTCTCGCCGCGGCCGATCACGAAGGAGACATCGTTGACCGCTGCCACATAGCGATGGCGGTCGAGCGGGAAGTGCTTGACCAGACCCTCGACCCGGAGCAGCTCGCTCATGCCCTCTCCGCCACCGGCTGTGATCGGTGGACCACTCCCTTCCTCCTGACCGCCTTCAACAGCTCGCGAGTGTGGGGGTGCTGGGGGGAGTCGAACAGCTGGATCGTGGGCGCCATCTCCACGATGCGGCCGCCCTGCATCACCGCCACTCGGCCGCAGTAGTGGGCGACGATCCCGAGGTCGCGGGTGACGATCAGCTGGGCGGCGTCGCGGGCCCGCACCAGCCCCGCCATTAGGTCCAGCACCTGCCGCTGGACGGTCACGTCCAGCCCGGCCGTGGGCTCGTCCGCGATGATCACGCTCGGGCTGTGCATGAGCGCGAGCGCGATGCAGACACGCTGCGCCATGCCACCACTCAGCTCATGCGGGTATGCCTCTAGGCGCCGCGCCGGGTCGGTGATGCCGACCGTCTGCAGGAGGGCGGCGGCGCGTTCGCGGGCCTCTTTGCCGCCCACCTTCTCCCGGGTCCGCAGCACGGCCGTCATCATGTCGCCCACTCGCAGCAGCGGATTGAGCTGGGACTTGGCATCGGGAAGGATGGGGGCCAGCTCGGTGCCGCGCAGGCGCCTCAGCTCGGCCTCACCCAGCGTGTTCAGGTCTGTCCCCTTGAGCCGCACCCGGCCTCGGGCCAAGCGGAGGTTCTCCGGCAGCAGCCGGAGCACGGTCCGAACCAGGACGGTCTTGCCGGCGCCGGCCTCCCCCACCACCCCGATCACGTCACCCACCCCCAGCTCCAGCGAGACGTCCTCCAGCAGGGGCGCCCGGCTGTCGCCGGTGGTCTCCACGGTGACGCTCTCAAGCTGCAAGATCGGCTGGCTCACGAGACCCCTCTCTTCTCCTGAACCATGTCGGCAACCGCCTGCTGGGCACCCACGTTCAGATCCCCACCGCGCTCGCGAGCGGCCCGGCCGCCCGGCTGGAGCAGCCGCCCCACCGTCTCACCCACTACCCCGAAGGTGAAGACGATGATCCCGAGGGCGATGCCCGGGAAGAGCGACGGCCACCACTGGCCGGTGATCATGAACTTGGCCCCCTCGGAGATCATGTTGCCGAGCTCGGGGGTGGGGGGGGCGATGCCGGCGCCAACGAAGCTCAAGCCGGCGGTGAGCAGGATCGCGAAGCCCACCGTGACCGAGATCTGGACCACCAGTGGCGGCAGGGCGTTCGGGAGCAAGTGCTTGAACCCGATCTGGAGGTCTGAGTTGCCGACCACCCGCGCCGCCTCCGCGAAGGGCTGGTCGCGCAGCTGGAGCACTTCGCCGCGCACCAGGCGGAGGAAGACCGGCATGTTGACGAAGGCCACCGCGGCCACGATGTTGACCACGTTGGCCCCCCGGATCGCGACCAGCACCATGGCGAAGATGAAGACGGGGAAGGCCTGGATGACGTCGAGCAGGCGCATGATGCCCTCACCCACGAGCGAGCTGAGCCGGCGCCGGTTGCCCTCGAAGTAGCCTGCGATCACGCCCAGCGGGGCGCCCACCAGCACCGAGAGGCCGGTCGCCACCACGGCGATGAAGACGTCGGTGCGGGGAGCCGCCAGCAGTCGGGACCAGATGTCCATGCCGTTGACGTCCGTCCCCAGCAAGTGGGCCCGGCTGGGAGCGAGCAACCGCAGAAGCGGGTTGGCGGTCTCAGTCGGATAGGGCGCGATGCGTGGCCCGAACAGGGCCAGGAAGAGGATGACGGCAAAGATGACGAGAGCGACCACCTCGAGCGGGCTGAGCCTGGCCCCCCGCACCAGTCGGGCGGCGGCCGCCAGGCCTGCCGTCCTGCTCCGCGGACGTGCCTCCGCGATGTCTATCTCACGCATGGCTATGCCTTCCGGGTCCGGCGGACCCGAGGGTCGATGCCGTAGTGGATGAGGTCCACCACCAGGTAGACCAGCACCGTGAAGACGGCAGCCACCAGCACGAAGGCCTGGATGGGAGCGTAGTCGGAGGTGGTGATCGCCTGCACCGCGTACTGTCCGATACCGTTGAGGTCGAAAACCGTCTCGATCAGCACCGCGCCACCCAGCAGGTATCCGGAGATCACGCCGAACATGACGACCACTGGCGGCGACGCGTTCCGCCACGCGTACCAGAGCACCCGCCAGCGGGGCAACCCGAGCCCCTCCGCATAGGTCGTGTAATCGCTGCGCAGAGCCGCCGTCATGGTCGAGCGGGCCATCTTGTAGATGGGTGCTCCGTAGACGAAGGAGAGCGTGACCACCGGTAGCACGAGGTGGGCGGCCGCCGACCGGAAAGCATTGAAGTTGCCGGTCAGCAGGGCGTCGATCGTGTAGAAGCCGGTGATGTGCGTGGGTGGGGTGACCGCCACCCCCAGGCGGCCCTCAGGGCCCGGCGTCCAGTGAAGGCGGACGAAGAAGATGAAGATCAGGAGCAGGCCCAGCCAGAAGTCTGGCAGCGCCCCTGCCAGCAGACCGTAGCCGAAGGTGAGCCGCTTCAGTAGGCGGGTCACGATGCCCCCGCCTCGAGCCGCCGTGATGATGGCGAGCGGGATGTGGACCAGGAGCACCACCAGCAGCCCATAGCCGATCAGCTCCAGCGTGGCCGGTACCCGCAATGCGAGGTCGGAGCTCACATTGCTTTGGTTGACCCAGGAGTGGCCGAAGTCGCCGTGGATCAGCCTCTCCAGGTAGGCGATGTACTGGATGGGGATGGGCTGGTCAAGCTTGAGTTGCCGCCGCAACTCCTCGACGCCGGCCTTGGGTGCCAGCGGTCCCAGCTGCAGGCGGGCGGGGTCGCCGGGCAGCATGCGGATCAGGATGAAGGTGACGATCGAGATCAGCAGCAACTGCGGCACCAGCAGCAGAAGTCGCCGGAGCGCATAGAGGCCTATCTGCACCGTCCAACCCTGCAGCTGATCACGTGGCTCAGAGTTCTCTCAGGATTTTTCCGTTGGGCTAGCTTCGCCCTCCCGATGGCGGATAACAACCGGGCGCTCATTTGGTCCTCCTCACCTCCGTCCGGCCGGCCGTGCCGCTAGCGAACTCACCCCCTCGATGTAGAGCGTGCTCAGGATCTGGCTCAGTGCCTCCGGGCTGAGGGCCCGCTCCGGATCGAACCAGAATATCGTCCAGTTGAGAAGGTTGAGCAGAGCAAGCGTGAGATACCTGGACTCGATGTCGGCCCGGAAGACGCCCTCCTGCTGGCCCTCGGCTATCACCTTGCCGACCAGGGCCTCGTAACGGTCGCGAAGGCGGATGACCTCGCTCCTGCGCTCACCAGTCAGCGAGCGCAGCTCAACCAGCATAGTGGCGTGCTTATCTCGGTCGGCCAGCATGCAAGTCACGTGACAGTGAATCAACCGGCGCAGGCGGTCGGTAGCGCCAGCACCCTGACGGACGCACTCCTCGGCCGCCTCCTGGATGCGCTGTAGGGCGTCGACACAGAGTCTGTAGAGGAGTTCTTCTTTGCCCTCGATATGGTGGTAGAGGGAGCCCTTCTGAAGGCCCACCACGCTCGCGATCTCACGGGTAGTCGTGGCTGCGTAGCTCTTGGCCCAGAAGAGCTGAGCGGCGCTGGCCAGCATCCGCTGGAGGGTGCCTGCAGCGTCGTCCCCGGTCTCGACGGGGTTCACCCGCGTCTGGTCGGTCACAGCCGCCTCCTGGGCTGGCCAGCGGTCACAGGTCGGTCCTCCAGCCGCCCTGGGGCTTGATCTTCCTGGCCTCCGGGATGACCTCCTCGCCCAGCCACTGAGCTTGCTCGGCGAACTCGGCGTAGCTCCGTGAGGGACAGATGGGGGCCATCACCAGCAGTGAGTAGCCGGCGTCGGCAAAACGCTGAAGATCGCTCAGGATCTGCTCGGCGGTCCCGCCCAGGATCCGGCGCGGCCTGCGCGTGGACTCCTCGTCGTCTGCTCCGGTGATGCGGAAGGAAGTCAGGCCGAGCATGGCGATGTCCCCTGGATCCCGCTTCAGGCGTTCCGCCTCCCGCCTGACCTCGTCCTGCACCGCCTGGTACTCGTGGGGATCGGTGTTGGGCCTTGTCAGGAGGGGAAAGAGGCCCTCAGCCCGGCGGGCGACCAGCCGAGCGCCGGCCTTAGTGATGGCTCCGATCACAATCGGAGGCCGTGGCCTGCGCACTGTGAGCGGGAAGATGGTCATATCGTCGAAGTTGAAGAACCGTCCGTGAAACGTGATCTGCCCCTCGCGCCAAGCCTGATCATAGATCTGGATGCACTCGTCGAGCACCTTCAGTCGGTCGGCGTAATAGGCGTGCCCGAGGGCCTCGAATTCCTCCTTCATCCAGCCGCAACCCACCCCCATCACCAACCGGCCGCCGCTCAGGTAGTCCACAGTCATGAACTGGCGGGCGTCGCTCAGCGGGTGGCGGTAGGGTGCGATCAGGACACTCGGCCCCATCTTGATCCGGCTGGTGGCGGCGGCGATGGCACCCATGACGACGGCGCCATCCAGGATGTTGGGCCGGCGCGGGTAGTGGCGCTTGCTGCCCCCCACATCCTCCTCATCGGGTCCTCGGTGGCGTACCTCGGGATTGGACTCGCCTTCCACATGGACCGGCGACACCGAGCCAGGGGAGTCCTCGGGAAGCGAGACGTGGTCACCCATCCAGACCGAGTGGTAGCCGAGCCTCTCCGCCAGCTGAGCCGATTCGACCGGCTTCATCTCGTCCGCAGGCATGGGCTGGTGCCACCAATCGGTGTCGTCCCGGTTGGTCACGCCGTGTGTGTTGAGGAACAGTCCTAGCTCCACCTTCTCCTTCTACCTTGTTGTGCTCGCGCGCTGCTCGCGCAGCTTCAGCTCGCGCCGCCGGATCTTACCGGTGATGGTCTTGGGCAGCTCGTCCACGAACTCGACTCGCCGGGGGTACTTGTAGGGCG
>JAJPKS010000418.1 GCA_021323605.1 Bacillota bacterium
GGCCAGCGGGACCCGCTGGTCGAGTACAAGAACGAGGCCTTCAGGATGTTCAACGAGCTCACGGAGAGCATCCGCGCGGACGTGGTCGCCAACATGTTCCGGGTCCAGGTGATGCCCCAGGAGCCGCCTCCGCAACCCCGCTCGGTGCTGGAGGGCCAGGCGCGGCCGGTGCAGGCCGTGGCCCGGGAGACCAACGGTCACCGGGCCGAGGGGCGCTCCCACGCCGGCCCCGACGAACGCATCGGCGCCGCCGCGCCGGCCAAGATCGGGCGCAACGACCCCTGCTGGTGCGGTTCGGGTAAAAAGTACAAGCGCTGTCATGGACGTTAGGTATTCGAGTCGCACGCCCGGGGACCTGCTGCGCCGGATCCTCGAGCTGAAGGAGCATCTTTGACCTGCCGGCGAAGAGCCGGAGGGCGGCCGAGCTCGACCGCAGGCTGGCTGAGCCCGGCATCTGGGACGACCCTGTCCTCGCCGGTCGTTGCGCGCGCGAGGCGGCCGAGTGCCGCGAAGAGGTGGAGTCGTGGGAGCGGCTGGAGCGCCAGGCCAGGGACCTGGTGGAGCTGGCGCAGCTGGCCGAGTCCGACGAGGAGCTGACCGCCCAGGTCGCCGAGGAGCAGGCCCAGCTGGAGCGCGAGCTGCGCCGGCGGGAGCTGGACCTGCTGTTCTCCGAGCCGTACGCGGACCACGACGCCGTGATGACGATCTCGGTGGGACAGGGCGGCGTGGACGCCCAGGACTGGGTGGAGATCTTGCTCCGCATGTACGTGCACTGGGCCCAGCCCTCGCCCAACGAGGTCTCGATCCTGCGGCCAGGGTGCGAGGTCGAGATCCTGGACACCTCCCCGGGCGAGGAGGCCGGCCTCAAGTCCGCCACCGCGATCTTCCGGGGACGGCGCGCCTACGGCCTCCTGCGCTCCGAGCACGGGGTGCACCGACTGGTCCGCATCTCTCCCTTCGACCAGAACCACCGTCGGCACACGTCGTTCGCGCTGGTGGAGGTGATGCCGGAGCTGGAGGAGGCAGAGGAGCAGCAGGTGCAGATCAACCCCGATGAGTTGCGTATCGACACCTACCGCTCCACCGGCGCGGGCGGTCAGCACGTCAACAAGACGGACTCGGCGGTGCGGATCACCCACCTCCCGACCGGGATCGTCGTCCAGTGCCAGAACGAGCGCTCCCAGATCAAGAACCGGGAGATCGCGATGAAGGTGCTGCGGTCGCGACTCTTCCAGCGGCAGCAGCAGGAGGCCGCCCGGCGGCGAGAGGAGCTGCGCGGGGAGGTGCCGCCGGCCGAGTTCGGGAGCCAGATTCGCAACTACGTCCTGCAACCCTACACCCTGGTCAAGGACCTGCGAACCGGGGTGGAGACCGGCAACGTCCAGGCCGTGCTCGACGGCGAGATCGAGCCCTTCATCGAGGGGTGGTTGCGCTGGCGGCTGGGGGAACGGTCGGCCGCGGAGCGAACCGCTTGACGGAGGAGGAGGAGCCGGCCGTACCCCGGCGTGGGTCGGTCCACGTTCGGGAGTTGACCCCCCGGCGGCCCCCGCCTATAGTTCGCCTGGCATGGCCTGAGGGCGTCCCGGGGACGCCGACGATGGCGCGACGGTCACGGTAGCGACCCTGATCTCCGTCCGGCACAGATCGTGGACATCGTCAGCTTTCGACACGTCTGGAAGCGGTATCCCAACGGGACCGAGGCGCTCAGGGACATCACCTTCGATGTTCCCGAGGGCGACTTCGTTTTCCTCGTGGGTCCCTCGGGGGCGGGGAAGTCCAGCCTCGTTCGGCTGCTGATCCGCGAGGAGCGGCCCACCCGGGGTGAGGTGTACGTCCATGGCCTCGAGCTGGGTGAGCTGCCCCGTCACCGCCTTCCCCACCTGCGCCGGCAGGTGGGGCTGGTGTTCCAGGACTACAAGCTGCTGCCGCGCCTGAGCGCGTACGAGAACGTGGCCTTCGCCTTGCGGGTGCTGGGCGAGCCCCGGCGCACCATCGCCAGGCGGGTGGGGGAGGCCCTGGAGGTCGTGGGGCTCGCCCACGAGCGGGACCGCTATCCGTGCGAGCTGTCGGGCGGGGAGCAGCAGCGGGTGGCGATCGCACGGGCGCTGGTCCATGGTCCGCGCCTGCTGGTCGCCGACGAGCCCACCGGCAACCTCGATCCGGGCACCGCCTGGGAGATCATGCAGATCCTGATGCGGATCAACGCCGGGGGGGCCACCGTGCTGATGGCCACGCACAACCGCGACATCGTCGACTCCATGCGCCGCCGTGTGGTGGCGCTCGACGCCGGCCGCATCGTCAGGGACTGCCCTCACTCCACCTACCATGAGGCCGCTCCGGCATCTGCACTTCGCGCTTGACAGCGCCTGGCAGAACTTCTGGCGCAACGCCGGGGTCAGCCTGGCGGCGGTGCTCTCGATCACGTTCATGCTGATCCTGGCCGGCGCCGGCCTGCTGCTCGGCCACTCCTTCGCCCGGGTCCTCCAGGGCTACGAGCAGCGGGTCAGCGTCATCGACGTGAGCGTGGCCGACGGGACGCCCCTCTCCAGCGTGTACGACTTCGAGGCACGGCTGCGGTCGCGGCCGGAGGTGGTCGGCGTCCGCTTCCTGACCAAGGACCAGGAGCTGCGACGCTTCGCCGAAGACCCGCGCAACCAGGCCCTGATCCAGCAACTCCAGGGAAACCCGATGCCGGCCA
>JAJPKS010000295.1 GCA_021323605.1 Bacillota bacterium
CCCTCGGGGTCCGGCTCAGGCGCCGAGCCCGTACTGCTGCTGCTCTCGCTGGAACTCGGTGAAGGTTCGTGCGTAATGAACGATCCCTCCCTTGTCGGTGAAGAAGAACAGGTAATCGCTCGGCTCGGGCTGGATACAGGCCTGGATGCTGGCCAGGCCGGGGTTGGAGATCGGCCCCGCCGGCAGCCCGGGATGCAGGTAGGTGTTGTAAGGGGTGTCCTTGCGGAGGTCGGCCTGGGTCAGCTGATCCTGGGTCATGCCCAGCCCGTACATCACGGTGACGTCGTCCTGCAGGGGCATGCCGGCCGCGAGGCGGTTGTAGAAAACGCCGCACACCAGCGCCCGATCCCTGGAGGTCACGACCTCGCGCTCCACGATCGAAGCCAGGACGATCACGTTGAACAGCGTCTCCGCCGGTCGTCCCGGGGCCGGCTGCGCCATGGCCGCCACCATCTGGGGGGTGACCTGCTGCTGGAAGCGCTGCAGCTGGCGCTGGATGAGATCGCGGGGCGACGCCCCCCGGTCGAGGTCGTAGGTGTCCGGATAGAGGAAGCCCTCGAGGTTGTCGGGAGCCCCCGATGGGCGCCCCTGCAGGAAGGGGAAGCGCGCGCTCCACGCGACCACGTCCTGGGCGGCGGTCAGGTACTGCTGCGCCGTCCCGATCCCGGCCCGCTGGGCCGCCTGCGCCATCTGGGCCATGGTTTCGCCCTCGGGGAGGCTCACCACCACCTGGGCGGCGCTGCCGTGTCCCAACGCCCGCAGCACCTGGAACATGGTCATGCCCCGGTTCAAGGTGAAGTGGCCGGCCTCGATGCGAACGTCCTGGCCCCGGTACCGCAGGTAGCGCAGGTAGAGGAGGAAGACCCGGGGGTCGCGGATCAGCCCCTTCCCGTACAGGGCCTGGGCCACCTGGGCCGAACTCTCCCCCGGGCTCACCTGGAAGGACACCGACTCCGAGGTCGAGCCCGGCGCCTGCAGCTGCTGATCGAGCCATGCGTAGCCACGGTCGACGCCGGCCGCGACCAGCGCCAGGAGGACCAGAAGGGCGAGCCAGCGGCGCCGGGCGCGACGTCGCCCCCGAACTGGCTCGGGGGCCGGCAGGAACTCGACCGGACCTGGCCTCGGCGCCAGGTGCTGGGCTGGAGGTCGCATCTCACCCGCCGGTGGCCGAGATCACGGCTCGCTCTCGAGCAGGGCGATGGCCAGCTCCAGCTCGTCTTCCTCCACCGTCTCGAGCCTCCCCGACCGCTCCTTCAGGATCATGACCTCGCCTCCTCCGTCCAGGGCCTCGACCAGATAGTAGGTGGTGCCCTCCCCCTCGGCGGCGTCGTGGACACGGAACCTGCGCTCGGTCCCGGACTCGTCGACCAGCTCGATCTCGAGCTCAGGCTCCATCCACCCCCCTTCCGCCGCGGTCCAGGTAGGCCTGCAGGATGAGGGTGGCCGCCACCTGGTCGGACAGATGGCGGCGCCGGGCCCGCCCGACGTCGGCCGCGACCAGCGCCCGCTCCGCGGCCACGCTGGTCAGCCGCTCATCCACGAGTTCGGTGGGCAGGCCGCTGAGCCGGCGTAGCTCACCGGCCAGCGCCATGGCCGAGCGCGCCTCCGGGCCGATGCTACCGTCCAGGCGCCGGGGCAATCCCACCACCACCCGCTCAGCCCCGAGGTCACGGGCCAGCTCCGCCAGGCGGGCGGCCAGGGTGGCCCCGGGCCGGGCGGGGACGGCGGTCAGGGGCTGGGCGATGGTTCCGGTCGGATCGCTGATCGCGATCCCGACCCGGCGGCTGCCCGGATCCACGGCCATGACCCGCACCTCAGCCCCCGGCCCCGGAGAGGGGGGCGACGGCGCGACCCCACTCCGCGGCACGCCCGGGCCGCTCCCCCGGCCGGGATCGCCGGCGCCGGACCCCGGAGCTCATGGCTGCGCGCCCTGCACGACCAGCTCCTCGTACTTCACGTCGATCCGGGAGCCGAGCAGGGGCAGCATGGGCAGCGGGAACGGGTACTGACGGATGTCCACGGAACGGACGTGCAGGGTGCTGAGGAGCTGCTGCCGGGCCGTCGACACCGGTTTGCCCGCCACCTCCCCGGCCACGGCGGTCTGGTCCAGCCGCGGGGCCACGAAGCCACTGGCGGTCCCGGTGAAGTCGAGGTGCCCCCCGCCCGAGGCGGTGACCGTGTACTGGGTGCGGACGGCGTCGCTGGTGAGCTGCTCGTTCTTCGGCACCTGCTGCCCCAGCCGGGTGGCAAATGCCCGCTGCACGTCCTGGAGCGAGTAGAAGTCGCCTTCGACCTTGAGGGTCATGGTGGCGGTGAAGCTCGGCACCGCGTCGTTGACGTTGTGGTCGGTGGTGAACTGGGCCACGGTGAAGATCGGCGGGCTGGCGAACCGCTCGCCCTGCCTGGTCTGCTGGTTGAGCTGGTTGAGCAGATCCTGCTCGAGCTGCTGGCGCAGCAGCGAGCGCGCCGTGTCCAGATCGTACTGCTGGATGACGGTCTTCTTCTGCTCGTCGACCCCTCCGCCGGTGGGCGAGGCGTTGCTCCCCTGAAGACAGGAGAACTGGTTGTCCTCGATCTGCGTGATCTGGCCGGCGCCCACGTTCCCACGCTGACCGGGCTGGGTGGCGACGATCGGGACCGTGGTCGCCGAGCCGGCGCCGACGGTGGCATCCCCCACCTGGGCGAACTCGATCCCGTCGCCGGTGCGCAGACGTTCCCCGGCCGGGATGTCGAGGGCGAAGGGGCACGAGTTCTCGTAGGTGAACTGCCCCTGGGCCAGCGCACCCTTGATCACCTGCTGACCGGTGGCCTGGGCGGTGGTGGACCGGGTCCTGTCCAGGGTCACCACCCGGACCGCGATCGGCCCCGCCCCCGGCTGGGCGTGGATCTCAACGTTGCTGGTGATGGGGCGGGCGTCGGCCACCAGCACCACATCCGCGGAGGGCATGAGGAAGACGGTGCCCAGGATCCCCAGCAACAGCAGCAGCGCCGAGCCGGCGTACAGCGCGTACGGGGGTAGCGAGAGCCGGGCCGTCACCGGGACGGGGAAGCGCTGGAGAGCGCCGATCTGGATCCGGGGGCCGACCGGAACCGGCGATCGCACCGACCTCCCCCGGCCCGCGAGCCGCCCGAACACGTCCCCGAGCCGCGGGCCAGAAAGCGCCGCCCCGTCCGTCCGCACGCCGCCGGGCGGGAAGGCCGGCACCCGCGCCGAAGGGGTTCCCGGCAAACCGGCCGCGGAGCGGGCGCCGGGGGCGGCCGCCCGGCCGGGCACCGGCGCTGTCTCGGGCCGAGCCCTCACCCGATCCACGGGCCGGGGCGAACGCTCCGGGCGGACGCCGGCCCCCGGACCGGCGGCCGGGGCGGGGGAGGGGCCACCCGAGGGCATCGCCCGCACCGTGAAGCCGCTCTCCTCCGCCATGCGCAGCACCGCCGGGTCCGCGGACCGGATGGCCACCCGTTTCCCCAGGCGGATGGCGTACTGACGGAGGAGCTGGAAGTTGAACCGGCTCTGGGCGAAGCGCGAACGCGAGGGCAGCACCAGCTCCACGTCCTCGAACGGCACCTGGCGAAGGCGCTCGACGACGTTGGGAACGTCCTCGTCCGCCTCGACGACGATCGAGTCCACCGCCATCGATCTGGCTCACCTCCCGGCCGAGGCCATGACCGCCGGGGTGGCACCGGATCCCGGAACCGGTGGAGCCCCCGGATGGGAACGCCCACCGCGGGCGCTCACCTCCGGTCGGCCTCGCGCGCTCACACCCTCATGCCCTTCAGGACGCCCCGCATCACCGAGCTGACCTGGTCCCGTTCCTCGATCTCCACCCGGAGCGCGTGACCGGCCAGGCCCATGGGGCCGACATCCTGGGCCGAGGTCAGCTGGCCCGTCGTGTCCACCACACCGCGCACGTCCGCCGGGCCGAGCAGATACGCGCGCGGCTGCTGGCCGAACGGCAGGCCCTCCGCCCAGACGGCCTTGCTCAGCTCCTCCATCAGCTCGGGGAGGAGACTCCCTCCACCGCAGACGAAGATGTCGGGCGGCAGGACCTCTCCGCGGGCAAGCTCGCGCAGGCACAGGGCGAGTCCCTGGAGCAACACCTCCACGTCGGCCATCAGCAGCTGGGCCACCACGTACTCCTCGTCCGGGGCGAGCAGACCCTCCGAGTGGCGGAGCTTTCGCGCCTCGGCCTCCTGGTAGCTGAGGCCCAGCTCGGTCGCCAACCGACGGGTGAACGTCTGGCCGCCGAGGTTGAACATGCGGACGCCCTCGACCCCACCGCCGCGCAGCAGCGCGACGTCGGTGGTGCCCCCTCCGATGTCGACGAAGATCCCACCCCGGTCCCACGACTCGTCGTCGGCCGCGGCCCTGGCCAGAGCGTAGGGCTGCGACACCACCGCCGCCAGCTCCAGGTCGAGCTCCCGGGCGACCGCCTCGATGGCGCCCACCTGCGAGGCGGGGGCGAAGGTGTTGAACACCGTCAGCTCCAGGTTCCGGCCCTGGAACCCGACCGGGCTGGTCACGGGATAGCCGTCGATCCGGACCTGAGTGATCGCCGACTGGACGAGGCGGACCTCGCCCACCTCTCCATAGGCACGCTCCATCTCCAGCAGGTGCTGCGCCTCGCGCAGTGCCCGGCGCTCCACCAGCTGGAGCATGCTCTTGAGCTCGGCCTCCCGCACCCGCTCGGCGGGATGCTCCCGCGGGTAGGTGATGGAGGAGGAGAAGCCCCTGACCAGCTCACCGGCGATGCCGACCACGGCCAGCCCCGGTACCGTGCCCGCCATGTCCTCGGCCGCCTCCAGGGCCCGGTTGCAGGACTCGATCACCAGCTCCACGTCGGCGATCGCCCCGCCCACCAGCGCCTCCGGGTGCTGTGGCTCCCGGCTCACGCCCAGGACCACCCCGTTGGTCGCCTCCCGGCGGACCACCAGGGCCTTGACCAGGTCGGTGCCGATGTCGAGGGCGGTGAAGTGGCGGTAGTAGTCGTCCCGGCTCTTGAGGAACCTGAACTTGGTCACCGCAGGGCCGCCTCCAGCTCCTGGAAGGCCTCGGCGGCCGGGCGGGTCAGCCGGCCCTGGGCGAGCTCCGGCCGGCCCCCTCCCCGACCCAGCACCTTCGCCAGCTGATGGGCGGGGTGCAGCGGAGCCAGGTCACGCGAGACCTTGACCACGAAGTTGGAATCCCCGGCGACCGCGACCACCCCGCTGCCGCCGAGCGTCTCCAGGTACCGGTCGGCCCAGCCACGCAGGTCCTCCATACCCTGTGCCGGGACCTCCTCCGCCACCAGCGGCACGCTCGCCGGACGCCGCCGCACGCCGGCACCACGGATGCGGCTCAGACGGAGCTCGTCGCGCAACCGCTCCACCTGACGCTCCGCCTCCCTCAGCTGTCGGCGGAGCTCGGCCACCCGCTCCCCGACCTGCTCCGGCGCCACCCCGAGCGAGCGGGCCAGCTCGTCCAGCACGCCGAGACGGCGCCGAACCAGACGCTCGGCCGACTCTCCGACCACCATCTCGATGCGCCGCAGGCCCTGACCCACGCCGGTCTCCGAGGTGATCACGGCCAGGCCGACATCGGCGGTGGTGGAGCAATGGGTGCCGCCGCAGAACTCGCAGCTCCAGTCCCCGAAACAGACCACGCGCACACGGTCCCCGTACTTCTCGTCGAACAGGTGGGTCGCGCCCGTCGCCACCGCCTGCTCGTAGGGCAGCACCCGGGCCTCGAGGGGGAGCGCCGCCCGCACTTGCTCGTTCACCCGGGCCGAGAGCCGTTCCAGCTCTTCCGAGCTCAGGGGACGGTCCAGCGGGAAGTCGAAGGTGGTGTGGTCGGGGCCCACCCACGAGCCTCGTTGCAGGTTGCGCCGGTCGAGCAGCTCCTCCAAGGCACGGTTGAGCAGGTGGGTGGCGGTGTGGTGGCGGGCGATTTGACGCCGGCGGGCGGCGTCGACCGCCGCCACCACCTCATCGCCCGCGCGGAGGTGGCCGACCGTCACCCGGCCCAGGTGTGCCACCACCCCCTCCAGGGGCCGCTGGGTGTCGTCCACCCGTACCTCGCCTCGAGGTCCGGTCAGCCGGCCGCTGTCACCGATCTGACCACCTGACTCGGCGTAGAACGGCGTCCGATCGAGATAGACCTCCACCTCGTCGCCCTCGACGGCCTCGTCCAGGGGCTGGCCGTCCCGCCGGAGGGCCAGGATCGTGGCCCGGGTCTCCAGCCGGTCGTAGCCCACGAACTCCGAGCCGGGCAGCGAGCGCACGTCGGTCCAGTGGAACCGGCGCCCTCGCCGGGAGCGCTCGCGCTGCTCGGCCATGGCCGCCGCGAACCCCTCCTCGTCCACGCTCAGCCCCCGCTCCGCCGCCAGTTCCCGGGTCATCTCCAGCGGGAAGCCGAAGGTGTCGTGCAGACGGAAGGCCTCGGAACCCGGGAGCTCTCCGCGGTGACGCGCCGCCAGCTGCTCGAAGAGCTCGATGCCCCGCTCCAGGGTGCGACCGAACGCCTCCTGCTCGGCCGCGATCGCCGCCCGCACGTCGGCCTTCCGCTCGGTCAGGTAGGGGTAGCGATCCCGCATGACCTCCACCACCACCGCCACCCCGTCGGCGAGCGGCCTGGTCAGCCCGATCCGCCGGGCGTGCAGGGCGGCGCGACGGATCATCCGCCGCAGCACGTAGCCGCGACCTTCGTTGGCGGGGAGCACACCGTCGGCCACGACGAAGGTGGCGGCCCGCAGGTGATCGGCGACGACCCGCTCCGAGACCGTCGAGCGCCGGGTCGACGCCTCCCGCACGAAGCCCACCAGGGGCGAGAAGAGGTCGGTCTCGAAGACGCTCTCGACCCCCTGCAGGATGGCCGCGATCCGCTCCAGCCCCATCCCGGTGTCGATGCCGGGCCGGGCCAGCGGCGTCAGGCTGCCGTCGGGCTGGCGGTCGAACTGGGGGAAGACCAGGTTCCAGAACTCGAGGAAGCGGTCGCAGTGGTCGGGCCGGCAGTCCGGCCGGCCGCAGCCGTGCTCGGGACCGCGGTCCCACCAGAGCTCCGAGTCGGGTCCGCAGGGGCCGAGATCCAGGCCCCACCAGTTGTCCTCGTTCCGGTCGATCCACTCCGGCCGCACCCCGGTCTCCCGCCGCCAGATCTCGCGCGCCTCCTCGTCGCTGGGATGGGTGGTCACCCTGATCCGGTCCGGAGGCAGACCGAGACCCCGCTGGTCGTCCACCACCAGCTCCCACGCCCAGGGGATGGCCCGCTCCTTGAAGTAGGCCCCGGTGGGGGCGAAGTTGCCCAGCATCTCGAAGAAGGTCACGTGCCGATCGGTGCGCCCGACCTGCTCCAGGTCGCCGGTGCGCAGGCAGCGCTGGCACGAGGCGAGGCGGGGATGCGGCGGCGGCCGCAGGCCCTGGTAATAGGGCTGCAGGGGCTGCATGCCGGCGGAGATGAAGAGGGTGGTCGGGTCATCCGCCGGTATCAGCGGCGCGCTCTCCAGCACGAGGTGGTCCCGGTCCTGGAAGTGGCGCAGGAAGCGTCGTCTGATCTCGTGTCCGGTCACCGGATCTGGCACAGTTTAGAGCCTGCGCGACGGGGGACGCCCGGGCGGCCTACTCCGAGCCCAACGACTCCCGCAGTTGCTCGAGGGCGGCTCGCTGGAGCCGGGAGACGTGCATCTGGCTGATGCCCAGCCGCTTCGCCACCTCCGACTGGGACATCTCGTCGAAGAAACGCATGATCATGATCCGGCGTTCGCGCTCGTTCAGGTGCTGCATGGCCCGGGCCAGGACCTCGCGCATCTCCACCCGATCCAGGTTGGGGTCTTCCCCTCCCACCGCCTCGCCCAGCTGCCGCCCGCTCTCCTCGCCGTTGCCGCCCAGGGTGGCGTCGATGGAGAGGGGGGTCAGCGCCGTGCTCATCTCCATCGCCTCCAGGACATCGTCGGACGACACCCCCAGCCGCTGCGCCACCTCGGTCACGGTGGGCTGACGGCCGAGCTCGTTCTTCATCTCCTCGTTGGTGCGGACCACCTGCTGATGCAGCTCCTGGAGACGGCGCGGGAAGCGCATCGCCCAGCCCTTGTCCCGGAAGTAGCGGCGGATCTCGCCCAGGATGGTCGGGGTGGCGAAGGTCGTGAACTCGTTGCCCAGCCCGGGCTCGAAGCGATCGATGGCCTTGATCAGGCCCAGGAACCCCACCTGGACGATGTCCTCCAGGGGCTCGCCCCGGTTCTGGAAGCGGCGGGCGAGGAAGTGGACCAGGCTCTCGTAGGCAGCGACGAGCCGCTCCCGGATGCGATCCCGCTCTTCCGGGTCCCTGGACTCGTAGTAGCGCTGGTGGAGACGGCGAAGCTCGTCCCGGGACGCCGTGCCGGTCGCGCGGACGACCTCGCCTTCCCGCGCAGGTTGGGTTCCCACTCGGCTCAGCTGATCAGGTACTTCACCATTCGATAACGGATGTGGCGGCTGCCGGCATCCACCTGGTGGCGGAAATCGTCGACGAAGAGCCGGATCATGTCCCGGGCGAGTGCCCGCGTCGCCTCCTCCAGTTCCGCGCTGGCCGCGGGGGGCAGCGCTCGGGACGACGGGGCCCTGATCTCGGGGATGGCCCGCTGCACGGGCAGCGCTTCGTGGGCGCCGGGCGCGATCGCCTCGACGTCGACCGCCAGCCCCCGGTCGGTGGGCGAGAACGTCACCTTGATGGTGGCGCCGCCGCCCCACGCCTCCTCCGCCGCCTCGATCACGTTGGTGCACGCCTGCACCACCGCGATCGCCAGCTCGTCGATCTCATCCAGGCCGAAGCCGAGCTGGCCGCCCAGAGAGGTGGCCACCCGCTTGGCGATGCCGATGTACTCGTCCCGGGCCGGGATCTTGAGCTCGGCGAGCTGGGAGTAGGCCACCTCAGGCATCGTCCCCCTCCCGACCTGGCATGGCCTCGGCGGTGGTCTCGGCCAGCTCGCCACGTCGGCGCCGGGCCGCCTCGATCCCCTCCGCCACCGCCCGCCGCAGCGGCCCTTCCGCCCCGCCGGCGACGCGACGCGCCGAGCTGGTGAGCTCGATCGTGCGCGTCCGCAGGTGCTCGACGCGATCCCGGCCGGGTCCTGAGGCGAGGTACACCCCGGCCACCATGCCCAGGGCGAAGCCGACGATCACTCCCCATCCGAATCCGCCGTCCTTCTCACTTGCCATCGGGCTGACCTCCTGTCGGTCGTTCTTCGGGGCCCGCGAGCAGCGTTCGTACCAGACTCCGGACGCCGACCTTCATGCCGTGCAGGGCAGCCCGGGTGGAGAGCGAGACCTCGTGGTACGAGGTCGCCGCCGCCCGGCCCAGCCGGACGGCCCCTTCGCCCCCGACGCGGAGGGCCAGGTTCACCCCTCCGGCGATGTCGTTCACGTTGCCCAGGCCGTCGCGCACCTCCGGGGTCACCTCTCGAATTGCCTCGTCCGCTGCGAGCAGGGTGTCCTCCAGCACCACCAGCACCCGGTGCAGGCGCCTCAACACGAGGCACAGGGCCGCCGCCACCAGCAGCGAGCCGATCCCGAGTGCGAGCCAGAGGAAATCCAGAAAACCCATGTATGAACTACCCTCAGCGACAGCCCGGCCAAACCCATCGGGGACACGTCCGCCCTCCCAGGGGACGGGTGGACACGCCGTCAGGGCAATGGTAGGCGGATGCGCCCCGCCAGAGGCTGCAGCAAGGCGGCGAAGACCAGCGCGGGCAGCAGGTTGGTGGGGCCGAGGGCGATGCCGGGCAGCCCCAGCCAGGCCCAGCCCTGGCCGGCCAGCACCCCGGCCAGGCTCAGGATCGCCACCGCCGGGAAGCGACGCCGGCCGTCGGGCCAGAAGGTGTGGAAGAGTTGGGCGACGATCAGGGCCAGGAGCAGACCGACGACGAGCCCCGCCACCCAGCCGCCCGGCACCGTCGGCATCCTCAGGCGCCGGGGTGCCCGCGAGGGCGAGGGCGTTCGGTTGTCCTGAGATGGCTCAGGTGGGTCCCCTGCCCGGTGTTTTCCAGGTCCCGAAAGATCACCTCGCAGAGGTGCGGGCATCTGGGCCACACCGGCGACCCCGGGGTCCCGATGTCATAACTGTTGGGCAACGCGCGCATGAGCCCTCGTCCCCGGCGGGATCTCACCAATCCTACCGAGCCCGACCCCGCTCGCCGCGGGCCGGCGGCTCGACCCGGATGTGCAGCTCCCTCAGCTGCGCCTCGTCGACCTCGCCCGGCGCGTCCATCATGAGGTCGACCATGCTCTGCGTCTTGGGAAAGGCGATCACGTCCCGGATGTTGTCGGTGCCGGCGAGCAACATGACGATGCGGTCCAGCCCGGGCGCGATCCCGCCGTGCGGGGGTACCCCGTACTCGAACGCCTCCAGGAGGGGCCCGAAGCGGCTCTGGATGGTCTGGCGATCCAGCCCCAGGATCTCGAACACCCGTTCCTGCATGGCTCGGTCGTAGATCCTGAGGCTACCGCTGGCCAGCTCGTACCCGTTGCACACGACGTCGTAAGCGTGGGCCCGAACCTCGTACGGCCGCTCGTCGATGAGCGGGAGGTCCTCCTCGAACGGTCTGGTGAACGGATGGTGGCCGTAGGTCAGGTTGCCCTCGGCGTCCTCCTCGAAGAGGAACATGGGGTAGATCCAGACGAAGCGCCATTGCCCCTCGCAGACGAGGCCGCGCCGGCGCGCCACCTCCTGACGGACCAGCCCCATCACCGTCTCGGCCCGCCGGCGGCGATCGGCGGCGATCAGGACCAGGTCGTCGGGGCCGGCCCCGGTGAGGCGGCGGATCCCCGCCTGCTCGGCCTCGGAGAGGAACTTGTCCAGAGGTCCTCCGGGCAACCACGCCAGCCCCCCGCCGCCCGCTCCCCTGGCCAGGGCCACCAGGTCGTCGAGCTCGCGTCGGGCCATGGTCCGGCCCCCGGGGACGGCCAGCCCGCGCACCACGCCGCCGGCATCGAGCGCGGCCCGGAACACCTGCACCCGGGTTCCGGCCAGGGCCGGGCCCAGGTCGGCGATCTCGAGCCCGTAGCGCAGGTCGGGCTTGTCGGTCCCGTAGCGCAGCAGCGCTTCCTCCATGCTGAGTCGGGGCCAGGGCCGGGGCAGCTCGACGTCCAGGATCTCCCGCCAGAGACGGCCGATCCAGCCCTCCACCACCTCGAAGACGTCCTCTTCCTCGCAGAACGACATCTCGAGATCGAGCTGCGTGAACTCGGCCGCCCGATCGGCTCGCAGGTCCTCGTCACGCAGGCAGCGGGCGATCTGGTAGTACCTCTGGACACCGGCCACCATCAGGAGCTGCTTCATCTGCTGGGGGGATTGGGGCAGGGCGTAGAAACGTCCGGGGTGCAGGCGGCTGGGCACCAGGAAGTCCCGCGCCCCCTCCGGCGTGGCCCGGGTCAGGAGCGGGGTCTCCACCTCCCAGAACCCGTGCTCGTCGAAGTAGGCATGGGTGACCTTGTTCACCCGATGCCGGAGCTCGAGGATCCGCTGCATCCGCGGCCGCCGCAGGTCCAGGTACCGGTAGCGCAGGCGGACGGCCTCGTCCACCTCCTGCTCTCCCTCGACGGGGAAGGGCAGCGCCTTGCTGGGGCTCAGGACCTCCAGCTCCCGGGCCAGGACCTCCACCTCGCCGGTGGCGAGGCCGGGGTTCTCCGAGCCCCGGGGCCGGCGCTCCACGGCCCCGCGCACCCGCACCACGTACTCGGCGCGAAGGGACTCGGCGATCCGATGCGCCTCGGGCGCGGCGGTCGGGTTGAAGACCACCTGGACCGTCCCCCAGCGGTCGCGCAGGTCGACGAAGATGAGTCCCCCGTGGTCACGTCGCCGGCTCACCCAGCCGTAGAGCTCGACCTCGCGGCCCACGTCGGCCGTGCGCAGCGAGCCACAGGCCGGGGCCCTGAAGCCGCTCACGCCCGCGCTTCCCCCGTCGGCATGGCCGGACGGACACCCCCCGACGCGTCGCGGGAGGGCGTCGGCCCACCGGGGGTCCGGAGGGCGAGCGGCAGGTCCCGCCAGGCCACCTCTCGTTGCTCGCCGCTGGCCATGTGACGGAGCTGCACGACCTCACGGCTGGCCTCGGCCGGGTCCATGATCGCCACCCAGGGATAGCCCGCCCGGTGGGCGGCACGCATCTTGGCCCGGAGGCTGCGTCCGGAGTAGTCCACCGCCACCCGCACCGAGCCACGCGCGATCCGCGCCACCCTGGCCGCGGCCACGGCCAGACCCTCCCCGTCCGGGAGCACCGCCAGCTCGGCCGGCGAGGGCGCCGGAGGGGCCAGGCGCTGCCGTTCCAGGGCCAGGACCACGCGCTCCAGGCCGGCCGCGAAGCCGGTGGCGGGCGTGTTCGGGTACCCGAGCGCCGTCGCCAGGCCATCGTAGCGGCCTCCCCCGCCGAGCGAGTTCTGGGCCCCGCCCACGGCCTCGTGCGACACCTCGAAGACCGTCCGGCTGTAGTAGTCGAGGCCACGCACGAGGTAGGGGTTGAGCCGGTACTCGACGCCGGCCGCGTCCAGCAGCCGTCGCACCTCGGCGAAGGCTTCCCCGCAGGCCGGGCAGAGGTGGTCGGTGATGCGGGGGGCGCCCGCCTTGAAGGGCTGGCAGCGCGGGGCCTTGCAGTCCAGCAGGCGAAGCGGGTTGACCTCCAGCCGACGCTGGCACTCGGCGTCGAGTTGCTCTTTCCGGGGCCGGTAGTACGCCTTCAGCAGCTCCAGGTAGGCGGGGCGACAGGCGTCGTCGCCGATGCTGTTGAGTTCGAGCACGAAGCCCGTCAGCCCCAGCTCGGCAAGCCAGCCCACCGCCATCTCGATCACCTCGGCGTCGAGCGCAGCGGCACCGGAGCCGAAGGCTTCGACATCGAACTGGTGGAACTGCCGGTAACGCCCGGCCTGGGGTCGATCGTGCCGGAACATGGGACCGAGCGTGTACAGCCGCTGGGGCTGCGGCCCGGCGTCGAGCCGGTTCTGGAAGTAGGCCCGCACCACCCCGGCCGTGGCCTCGGGCCGCAGGACCAGCCGGGAGTCCGGTTCGGCGCGAGAGTGCACCAGGTAGATCTCCTTGCGGACGACGTCGGTGTCTCCTCCCACCCCACGCTCGACCAGCTCGAGCGGCTCGATGATCGGGGTCTCGATCTCCTGGTAGCCAAAGGCCCGTGCGACCCGACGGGCGGCACCTTCGACCAGCTCCCAGGTGGCGCGCTCGGCAGGCAACACGTCCCGGACGCCGCGGGCGGATTGGAGCGACGAGGGAGGCATCGGCACCCGCCGAGTATAGGGAGAGTCGACGAGCGCCAGCCGTCGGCGGACGGCCGGTGGGCCCTCGGGGCTACAGGAAGGGGTTGTAGCGCCGCTCCTGCCCGATCGTGGTCACGGGACCGTGTCCGCTGAACACCAGGCTCTCATCGGGCTGGGTCAGGAGCCGCTCACGGATGCTGCGCAGCAGCTCCTCGCCGTCGCCGTTCGAGAGATCGGAGCGCCCGATCGAGCCGGCGAACAGCGCGTCGCCCGTGAACAGCGCGTTGCCGATCTTGAGGGTGACCCCGCCCGGGCTGTGGCCGGGCGTGTGCAGGACCTCGAAGGCGAGGGAGCCGGCGCGGTAGATCTCCCCCGGCCGCAGGGCCTCGACGTGGTCGAAAGCGGGCAGCTCGTGCGGGAACTCCCGACGCATCGGCGTCCCCCGGGTGATCGTCTCCCGCTCGGCGTCGTGGACGGCGATGGGCACGTCCCCGAACGCCTCGCGCAGCCGGCTCAGGCCGGCCACATGGTCGATGTCGGTGTGGGTGAGGAGGATGGCCCGCACCCGTGCCCCGCGTCGCCGCACCAGGTCCACCATCAGCTCGGGCTCGAGGTTGGCGTCGACGACCACGGCATCGCCGGTCTCCTCGTCCTCCACCAGGTAGGAGTTGGCGCCGAACTGGCGGTCGGCGGTGGCCTCGATGTGGATGCGCTGCTCGTGCTGGTTCATCGTCCCTTCCCAGAACGGCGCCGCTCAGCCCGCGGCCTCGCGCGCCACCATGTGGACGTCCCTGACCTGCTCCAGCTTCTCCATCAGCCTGGAGAGCTGGGACAGGGAATCGATCTCGACCGTGGCCGAGACCACCGCCGTCCGGTCGTCGTAGACCTGCACCGAGGCGGCGGACATGTTGATCCGTTGCTCGGCGACCACGGTGGCGATGTCCCGGAGCAGCCCGGTCCGGTCCCAGGCTTCGATCTTGATCGAGACGGGGTAGAGCTGGGAGACCTCGATGTCCCAGTCCACGGGCACCACGCGCCCGGCGTCCGGGCTGTTGATGGCGTTGATGCAGTCGACCCGGTGAACGCTGACCCCCTTGCCCCGGGTCGTGTACCCGGTGATCGCGTCCCCGGGGACGGGCTGGCAGCAGGGCGCGATGCGGGTGAGGATGCCGCGCTCCCCCCGCACCAGCACGCGGGGCGTGGGCCGCGCCTGGGGGATCAAGGGGATGGAGCGAAGCTCGTCGCCGTCCTCGCCCCGGGTCAGGGCCATGCGCATCACGACCGCCCGCGGCGACAGGTCGCCGTAGCCGAGCGCGGCCAGGAAGTCCTCGGCCGACTGGTACTTGTACTGGGCCGCGATCTCCTCCAGCTTGCCCTCGGGCAGCTGGGCCAGGGTCAGCCGGTGCATGCGGTGGAGCTCCTTCTCGAGCAGGTCGCGACCCTTGGCCACGTTCTCCTCGCGGCGCTGGCTCTTGAACCACTTGCGGATCCGCTCCCGGGCGGAGGCGCTCTTGACGAAGTTGAGCCAGTCACGGCTGGGCCCGTGCGGGCCCTTCGAGGTCAGGATCTCGACGATCTCCCCGTTCTCGAGCTGGTAGTCGAGCGGCACCATGCGGCCGTTGACCTTGGCCCCGATGCAGCGGTGCCCGACCTCGGTATGGATGCGGTAGGCGAAGTCCACCGGGGTGGAGCCGGCGGGCAGGTTGATCACGTCGCCCCGGGGCGAGAAGACGAAGACCTCGTCCTGGAAGATGTCCACCTTGACCGCGTCCACGAACGACTCGGCGTCCGTCACCTCCTTCTGCCATTCCATGAGCAGGCGCAGCCAGCCGAGCTTCTGGTCGAACCGGGGATCGCTGGCGCCCTCTTTGTAGGCCCAGTGGGCGGCCACACCGAAGTCCGCCACCCGGTGCATCTCATGGGTCCGGATCTGGATCTCGATGGGCTCGCCGGTGTGGCTGATCACGGTCGTGTGGAGGGACTGGTAGCCGTTGGACTTGGGCATGGCCACGTAGTCCTTGAAGCGACCGGGCAGGGGCTTCCAGAGCGAGTGGACGACCCCCAGGACGCCGTAGCAGTCCTTGACCGTCTCGACCAGGACCCGGAGCGCGAGCAGGTCGTAGATCTGGGAGAAGTCCTTCCGGTCGCGGATCATCTTCTGCCAGATCGAGTAGATGTGCTTGGGCCGCCCCGAGATCTCGGCCGCGATCTCGATCTTCTCCAGCTCCCGGGCCAGGATCTCCCCCAGCTCCTGGACCAGCTGCTCGCGCTCCCGCCGCTTGCGGTTCACCCGGCGCACGATGTCCTGGTACGCCTCGGGTTCGAGCTGCCGGAAGGCCAGGTCCTCCAGCTCCCACTTGAGCTGACCGATGCCGAGACGATGGGCCAGGGGGGCGTAGATGTCCAGGGTCTCGCGGGCGATCCGGCGGCGCTTGAGCTCGGGCAACGCGTCCAGCGTGCGCATGTTGTGGAGACGATCCGCCAGCTTGATGAGGACGACCCGGATGTCGTCCGCCATGGCCAGCAGCATGCGGCGGATGTTCTCGGCGTGGCGCTGTTGATCGGACCGGAACTCGATCCGGCCGAGCTTGGTCACCCCCTCCACCAGCTGGGCGACCACCGGTCCGAAGGACGCCTCCACCTCCTCCAGGGTGAGATCGGTGTCCTCGATGGTGTCGTGCAGCAGGGCCGCGGCCAGGGTGGGCGCGTCCAGACGCAGCTCGGCCAGGATGGCCGCCACCTGCAGGGGGTGCTCGACGTAATCCTCGCCGGAGAGGCGCCGTTGCCCGACGTGGGCCTCCGAGGCCCGCTCGTAGGCGCGCTGGACCAGCTCCCGCTCCGGAGGAGCCAGGTGGCCGACGACCCGTAGGAGCTCCGAGATGCTCACCTCTGCGCTCTCACCTGGAGTGCCAACGAGCTCTCACCGTGTCATGTACCAACAGGGTACGAGCGGGAACCGTTCCGCCTCCGACCCCGATCAGTAGGATCGGGCCAGCACCACCCGCCGGCGCGCCGGCCGCCCGCAGACCAGGCAGCCACCGGTCGCCGGCTGGTCGGGATCGTAGTTTCGGATGGTCACGCCGCCGGTCTCCTCCTTGACCCGGATCTCGCAGGCCGGGTCCTCGCACCAGGGCGCCCAGACGAAGCCCGTGCCCCGGCGGAAGTGATCCACCACCTCGGCCAAGGTGGCCAGCTCGTACGTGTGCCGGTCGCGGAACTCGAGGGCGCGCCGGAAGAGGCGGGCCTGGAAGTCCTCCAGCTCCGCCCGGAGCCGCGGGCCGAGCCCGGCCATCGGCAGCGACCGCCGCTCACGGGTCAACCGGTCGACGATCGTGACCTGTCCCGCCTCGAGGTCGCGCGGACCCACCTCGATCCGCAGCGGCACCCCCTTCAGCTCCCAGCGGTTGTACTTCTCCCCCGGCCGGTCCTCGCTCCAGTCCACCTTCAGACGCACGCCGGCCGCCTCCACCTCGGGGCGCCAGCCCTCGATGGCCGCGCGCACCCGTTCCCGGGCCGGCCCGTCCCGGAAGATGGGGACCACGACCACCTGTACCGGCGCCACCCTGGGGGGCAAGACCAGCCCGGTGTCGTCCCCATGGGTCATGATCAGGCCCCCGATCAGGCGGGTGGAGATCCCCCACGAGGTCGAGTAGCAGTGCTCGCGCTGGTTCTCGCGGTTGGTGAAGGCGATGTCGTAGGCGCGACTGAAGTTCTGCCCGAAGTAGTGAGAGGTCCCGGCCTGAAGGGCCAGCCCGTCCAGCATCATGGCCTCGATGCTCTTGGTGTAGACGGCGCCGGCGAAGGTCTCGGCCCGGCTCTTGAGCCCCGGCAGCACCGGCATCGCCAGCCATTCCTCGGCCAGGCGCCGGTAGAGGTCCAGGATCAGGTCCACCTCCCGCCGGGCCTCCTCGGCGGTGGCGTGGAAGGTGTGCCCCTCCTGCCAGAGGAACTCGGCGGTGCGGAGAAAGAGCCGGGTCCGCATCTCCCAGCGGAGCACGTTGCACCACTGGTTGGTGAGCTGGGGAAGGTCGCGATGGGACTGGATGTAGCGACGGATCAGGGTGCCGATGATGGTCTCGCTGGTGGGCCGGATGGCGAGACGCTGGTCGAGCCGGCCGTGGCTCCCGGCCTCGGTCACCCAGGCCACCTCGGGCGTGAAGCCCTCGACGTGTTCGGCCTCCTTGACCAGGAGGTCCTCCGGGATGAGGAGTGGGAAGTACCAGTTCTCGTGGCCGGTGGCCTTGATCATGTCGTCGAAGGCACGCTGGATGTGCTCCCAGAGCGCGTAGCCGTAGGGACGGATGACCATGCAGCCGCGTACCGGGGTGTAGTCGGCCAGCTCGGCCTTGCGGACCACGTCCGTGTACCAGCGGTCGAAGTCGACGGACATCCGGGTGATGTCCTTGACGAACGCCTGCGTCTCCGCGTTCTCGACGATCTCTGCCATCGTGTGAGGCTCCCTCGGCGGTGGGGATGTCCGGTCCATCGTGCACGGAGGCCCGGCGGCCCCGCGCCAACTCCTAGAGGTGCGGCCGGAGGGGGCGACCCCATGCGCCCCCCATCACCCGCTCCCTCTCTCGCCGTCCGCACGCCCCGGCACCTGCGGGCCGGGCGCGCTCAGCGCGGCGCCTGCTGGCTCCTCCGATCCGGGCCACCTGTGCTCCTCATCGCTCAGCCGGGCCTGCGCACCCCCGGGACATGGAGCGGCGTGGGATACGGCCGTGTGCTCCACGTGACCACCGATTATGCGGGACCGCGGCCGGGGGCGGCAGCCGCTCAGCGCCGGTCGGATGTCGAGGTCAGCGTGAGGGGGCCTCGGTCGAGGCCATGCGCTCGGCCGCGATCTGGTCGATCTCCTGGAGCAGGACGGGCAGGAGCTCCTCCTGTGGGACCGTCCGGTAGAGCTTGCCCTTGCGGAAGATCACGCCCTTGCCCCGTCCCCCCGTCACTCCGATGTCGGCGTGACGGGCCTCGGCCGGCCCGTTGACCACGCAGCCCATCACGGCCACCGTGATCGGCACCCGCAGCTTCGCCAGGTGGGCCTCGACCGCCTTCACCGTCGGCACCATGTCGTACTCGAGCCGGCCGCAGGTCGGACAGGCGACCAGCGTGGCGCCCTCCCGGCGGTAGTCGAGCGACTTCAGGATCTCGTACGCCACCCGGACCTCCTCCACCGGGTCATCGGTGGCCAGCGAGACGCGAACCGTGTCGCCGATGCCCTCCGCCAGCAGGATGCCCAGGCCGACGGCGCTGCGGATGCTGCCCGCCTGGACCGGACCCGACTCGGTGACGCCCAGATGGATCGGATAGGGTCGGGCCTGGGCGAAGAGCCGATTGGCCAGGACGTTGGTCCACACGTCGGTCGCCTTGAGGCTGACCTTGATGTGGCCCGGTCCGTAGTCCAGGTCCTCCAGGATGCGGCAGTGACCGAGCGCCACCTCCACCATGCGCTGGGCGGTGCGCAGGCGATCGTCGCGGTTGACGGCCTGCTGCTCGCGCAGGTTCCGGTGCACCTCCTCGGGCAGCGAGCCGGCGTTCACCCCGATCCGGAAGGGGATGTCCCGTTCCCGGGCGGCCTTCACCACCCGGACCACCTTCTCGCGGTCGGGGATGTTGCCGGGGTTCAGGCGCAGACCGTGGACCCCGGCCTCGATCGCCATCAGGGCCAGCTCGTGGTTGTAGTGGATGTCGGCGATGATCGGCAGAGGCGATTTGCGCACGATCTCCTTCAGCGCCTCCGCCGCGTGGTGGTCGGGCACGGCCGGCCGCACGATCTCGCAGCCGGCGTCCTTCAGGGCCGCGATCTGCTCCAGGGTCGCGCGCACGTCGCGGGTGTCGGTCTTGGTCATGGTCTGGACGGCGATGGGAGCGGCTCCCCCCACCACCACGTCACCGACCCGCACCGGGATCGACTTGCGCCGGGGCGGGAGCCCGCTCCGGGAGGGATCCTGCTCTGTCACGGGAAGACCGATCTGCGTCATCTCAACCCAAACTGACCGCTGGTGATCCGCTGGACGTCCAGGACCGTGATGAACGCCATCAAGGCTAGCAGGGCGTACAGGCCCAGCCGCTGCACGGCCATCTCGCGCTCCCGGTCGAAGGGGTGACCGCGGAGCTTCTCCAGGACCACGACCAGGATCCGGGCACCGTCCAGGGCCGGGATGGGGAGCAGGTTGGTGAGCCCCAGGGCCATGGACAGGATGGCAGCGATGCCCAGGTACTGGAGCAGCCCCTGCGCCGCCGCCTCGTAGGCGATCCAGCCGAAGCCGACCGGTCCGGAGAGCCCGGCCGGCCCCAGCAGGCCACCCGGGATCTGCCCGGTCACGACCTGGTAGATCCCCTGGCCGATGGCGACCGTCGAGACCACCGGGAAGGCCAGGCCGGTGCCCAGCGCCTGGAGCGGCGTGACCACCGCCTCGGTTTCGATGCCCACCAGATAGCGACCCACGCTCGCGTCGTAGCGCGGGGTGATGGCCCGGGTGAAGGTCGACCCATCGGGGCGGCGGACGACGAACTGGATGGGCCGGCCACCGTCGGCCTGCTCCGCCCGCAGGATGTCGTTGGCGTGCACCACCGGCCGCCCGTCGACGGATCGGACGCTATCCCCCGGCCGGATCCCCTGCGCGTAGGCCGGCCCCCCCCGCTCCACCCCCACCACCTTGCCCGGGTCCGCGTTGACCTGGGCCAGGCTCACGCCGGTCATGAGGAGCGTGGCCACCAGGAAGTTCACGGCCGGGCCGGCGAACAGGATGAGCAGCCGCTGGTGGGCGGGCCTGGCGTGGAAGCTGTCCGGATGCGGATCGTCGGGCTCGAGGCCGGCCAGGCGCACGAACCCGCCCAGCGGGATCAGGCGCAGGGCATAGGTGGTCCCGTCGCGGGCCCAGGAGACGATCCTGGGTCCCATCCCGACCGAGAACTCGTAGACGGGCACCCGGAAGCGCTTGGCCAGCAGGAAGTGCCCTCCCTCGTGCGGGATCACCAGCAACAGGAAGATGCCCACGATGGCGGCCAGGTGGACGAATGTGGTCGCCGCACCCGCCAGGTCCGGCCCGCTCATGTCTCGACCTTACCGATCCTGGAGCGCACGTGTGCACGGGCGTCGGCGTCCGCGGCCAGGATCTCCTCCAGGCTCACCTCCCGGCCACCTTCCCCCGGGGCCCCGAGGCCGTCCCAGGCCCGGTCCGACGTTCCCTGGCCGCGGAAGGCGGCCAGGGCCGACTCGACCAGGGGCACGATGTCGACGAAGCGGATCCGCCCCTCCAAGAAGGCCGCCACCGCCTCCTCGTTGGCGGCGTTCAGAACCGCCGGGTGGCAACCTCCCTGCCGCGCGGCCTCCCGGGCCAGGTCCACGCTGGGGAAGCGCCGGCGGTCCAGGGGATACAGCTCCAGCGCCCCCAGGTCCTGGAAGGACGTCGAGGGCACCACGCCCGGCAGCCGCGCCGGGTACGAGAGGGCGAGGCCGATGGGCAGGCGCATGTCGGGGTTGCCCAGCTGAGCCTTGGCCGAGCCGTCCACGAGCTCGACCAGGGAGTGGATCACGCTCTGGGGGTGGACCACGACGTCGATACGGTCGAGCGGGACCCGGAACAGGTGATGGGCTTCGATGGTCTCCAGCCCCTTGTTCATCAAGGTGGCGCAATCCACCGTCACCTTGGGTCCCATCGACCAGCGGGGATGGTTCAAGGCCTGGGCCACGGTCACCTCGCGCAGGTCGAGCTCGGGGTGGCTCCAGAAGGGGCCACCGCTGGCCGTGAGGACGAG
>JAJPKS010000266.1 GCA_021323605.1 Bacillota bacterium
CCCGCCGTCCCCCCCGGACCGGGGTCAGCAGCCGTTGCAGCTCGACCACTCGCGGCTCCACCTCCGCCCAGCGGTTCGAGCCCAGCTCCAGGGCTCGCCGGACCGTGCCCAGGTCGAGCCGCCGGAGGGCGAAGCGCAGGATCGGGGCCACCACCCGGTCCGGGCCGAGGCGGGGGAGCACCCGCTCGCGCGCCACCTCCAGGACCGATGACCACTCCCCACCGCTCTCGCGCTCGTGCAGGTAGGCCACCCGCAGGGGCAGGGCACGGTTGGTTCCCCACTGGCCGCCGGCCAGGGTGACGACCACGTTCATCTGCTTGGTCCCCGGCCCCACCACCAGCAGCACCTCGGAGCCGTTGGCCAGCCTGGGATCGCCCTCCAGCCAGCGCGCCACCTTCATCAGCGCCGCCTCGGTGCCCTCCGGGTCCACCTCGAGCACCGCGACGCTGCCGAAGCGCCGCCTCGAGGCGGCACGGCGGATGCGCTGGGCGTGGGCCCACACCCGCCCCGAGGCGATCAACCGGAGGTGGAGCCGCTCCCGGGGCAGCAACCGGACGGCCAGGTGCTGGACGATGGCCTCCAGGGCCGCCTCGGCCTGCCCTTCCGGGCTCCAGCCGCGCGCCTCCCGGTTCTCGGTCTGGCCGACGGCCATGAGCAGCAGCAGCTCGCCCGCCACCGGCGGGACGGCTCGGAGACCCAGGTTCTCGGCCAGCGCCACCAGGGCGTCGAAGAGGTGGTACGGCCACTCGTGGTCGTCCAGCCGGCCGTGGCTGGCCAGGGCCCCCAGCCGGCAGAGCTGCTGGACGGCGGGCGCCTCGACCAGCGCCCGGACAGGGCCCGGGGCCAGCTCCGGCCACCGCCCCAGCAACCGACCCAGCGCCTCGTCGGCCCCGGCGCCGTCGAGGGCCCGGACCAGGCCGTGCTCCCGGTTGATCGGGTCCCGGCAGGCCAGCTCCCGGACGTGGCAGTCGGCCCAGGGCCGGGCCAGGTAGAGGGCGGAGGCGGGGTCATCGGCGACCCGGGCCAGGAACGAGGTCTGGAGCGCCCGCCGGTACCAGCGCCACCCGGCCTCGTCGACCGGCCGGCGCCCCACGCCGGCCGGGGGGCGGGGACGGTCCAGGACCAGGGCCTCGGGGTGGGGCTCCCGCACCGCCCTCAGCTCGCTCGCCTCGACCTCGATCTCGGCCAGCGCCCGCCAGTCGAGCGCCCGCGCCGCCGCCAGCGCCCGCCAGGCCCGCCGTTCGCTCTCCTCGATCTCGGCCAGCCCGGCCAGCACCTCGTACTGGTGGGTGCGCACCAGCCAAGGCACCAGGTCCGCCTCCAACCGGCGGACGGTCGGAGCGCGATGGGCCTCGCCCTCCCGCGGCGGCTCGAGCACCTGCGGCAGGTGATCGGCCTGGATCATGCCCAGGAGGGCGCCGATGAAGCCGACCTTGGGGCCCCCGCCCATGACCAGCAACGCCTCGCCGACCCCGAGCTGGGAGGCGAGCTCGCGCAGTCGCTCCTCGGTCGCCTCCCGGAAGCCGTCCACGTCGAACCGCCGCACCTCGGCCACCCGGACGACCGGCACCCGGCCCTCCAGCAGCGGCCGGACCAGTTCGGCCAGGCGCCAGGTGTCCCCGGGGTGGGACGGGTCCTGGCGGGTGGCGATCAGGAGCAGCCCGTCGCACCCGGCCCGCAGCGCCGCCTGGAGCGGGGTGGCGGCGAAGCGAACGCCGCCGGGCGACGTGATCCGTGGCGCCCGGCTCAGCCGCGTCCAGCGCTCCTCCCCCTCCGACAGCCGCTCGAACTTCACGAGCTCCGCCGCGAACTCCTCCACCGTGCGCGCGTCCAGGTCGGCCGCCCCCAGCACGTGCACCCCCAGGCGCCGCACGCCCCGTCGCTCCGACCGCCTCCGCACCTCCTCCATGTCGACACTCCCCACCGTCCGCACTCCGTCCTGTCGCCCGCTCCCTCAGCGGAACCTCCGCACCATCGCTCCCACCAGGCGGCCCGTGGCCGGGCCCGCGCCACCCGCGAGGGGCTCGAACCCGAATGGCCCTCCGCCTATCCGGTCACCGCCTGGCGCGGCCGGCCGAGGAAGGCCAGGAGCGCGCCCACGAAGAGCAGCACGCCGGAGAGGATCCAGAAGAGGGAGGCGGCGATGAAGCCGACCACGCAGGCCACCAGCATCAAGAGGGCGGCCAAGCGCGGCCGGGCCAGGGCCATCGCCCCGCCGACGATCCCCACCACCCCGGCGATCAGGGCCAGCCAGGCGAGGCCGCTGACCGTGCCCGCCCCCTGGGCGTGCAGGGCCGTCCCCACGCCGCCGATGAACCACTCCACGACCGAGACGATCAAGCCCAGGGCGCCGCCGGCGATCCCCAGACCGAGCGCGGTCCCACGCATCCACCAACCTCCTCACCGTTTCCAAAACGACGCCGAGCTCATCCCTCCGAGCTCGATCCTCACTCGCACCGACCTCAACCCCGAGGGCGGCGCCCCGATCGCTCCCGCCGCCGGGCGGCGCGCCCCGGCCGGCGCCACGCCGCCTCAACGGAGGCCGATCCCGGCGGCGACATGTTCCACCCCCTCCTCGAGCCCCTTGAGCGCGCCCACGATGGCATCGTCCGGCTGGAAGGCGACCGGCCCGTCGGGCGGGCGCCGCCGTACCTCCTCGATCACGCCCTCGATCAGCCGGCGCACCTCCTCGGCGGAGGGCGGCGACGCCCAGACCCGGTGCCCAAAGGGGCTATCGTTGCGCACCCACCACAGCTCCCGACCACGTGGCCGTCCCTCCAC
>JAJPKS010000110.1 GCA_021323605.1 Bacillota bacterium
GCGGCGCTGATCGACGAGGAGGTCAAGCACCTGATCGACGAGGCCTACGAGACCGCCCGGCGGATCCTGACCGAGCGCCGGGCGGCCATGGACGCCGTGGTCCAGCGTCTGGAGGTCGAGGAGACCATCGACGCCGCCCAGCTCGACGAGATCCTCGCCCACCCCGACCTCGCCCGGGGCTACGAACCCGGCGCATGATGCGGCCACCGGCGCCGATGTGCCCACGACCGGTGACCTGTCCACCATAGGAGGGGAGATGAGGATCCTCCTGGTCGAGGACGACCACCGCCTGGCGGCCAGCCTGCGCCGGGGGCTCGTGGACGCGGGCTTCGCCGTCGACACCGCCTACGACGGCGAGGAGGCCCTCGTCTGCGCCGAGACCACGCCCTTCGACCTGATCGTGCTCGACGTCATGCTCCCGGGTCTCGACGGCCTCGAGGTGAGCCGGCGGCTCCGCGCCCGCCGAGTGCACGTGCCGATCCTGATGCTGACCGCCCGCGACTCGGTCGACGACCGGGTCCAGGGCCTGGAGGCGGGAGCCGACGACTACCTGGTCAAGCCCTTCGCCCTGCGCGAGCTGGTGGCACGGATGAACGCCCTGCTACGCCGGCACCTGCCCGACCGCACCTCCACGCTGAGGGCCGGACCGATCGAGCTCGACCTGGGCCGGCACGAGCTGCGAGTGCGGAGTGGGCAGGTAGCCCTGACCGCCAAGGAGTTCGCCATCCTGGAATACTTCATGCTCAACCCCGGCCGGCTGCTCACCCGCGACCAGATCATCGAGCACGTCTGGAACTACGACTTCGACGGCGGCCACAACCTGATCGAGGTCTACGTCGGTCGCCTGCGCCGCAAGCTGACCGCCGCCGGAGCGCCCGACCCGCTGGTGACCGTGCGCGGCTTCGGGTACCGGTTCGACCCGCCGGACGGGAGCTGAATGGCGCCCCGGGTCGGCCTCCGGACCCGGCAGCGCCTCACCCTGCTGGCCGTGGCCATCCTGGCTGTCGGCTTTTCGGTGAGCGCCTTCGTTGCCTACACGTCGCTGGCCCTGTCGCTCGACGCCGCTGCCGACGAGTCCCTGGTGGAGCAGGCCGGCCTGATCGATCCCGGCCTGCTCCAGGAGGGGGGGAAGGTCATCTACACCCGGGGCGAGCTGCCGGGCGAGACGCCGAACGGGGTCGCCGTCTCGGCGGCGGTGGTGACCCCGGGCGGCATCCTGGCCGAGACCCAGCGACAGCCCATCGACAGCTCGACCGTCGTGGCCGTGGCCCGGCAGGCGGTCCAGGCCAATGGCCCGGTGTGGCTCAGCCTCCAGGACGCCAACGGCGTACCGCGACGCGTCTACGCCGAGCCGTTGCCCGACCTCGCGCCCCTGCGTGCGGCCCTGGTCCTCAGCCGCTCCCTGCGCGAGCTCCAGGACGAGCTGACCCGGGTGCTGATCGGCCTGGCCGTTCTGGGCCTGGCCACCACCTGTGGCGGCGGCGCGCTGGTCTACTGGCTCACGGGCCGCGTCCTGCGACCGGTGAGGACGATCGCGTCGGTGGCCAGGGACCTGAGCGAGCAGGACCTCCACCGGCGCGTCGAGCTGCCCGTGCCCGACGACGAGATGGGCCAGCTGGTGGACACCTTCAACGGCATGCTGGCCCGGCTCGAGGCCGCCTTCGAGAGCCTGCGCCGCTTCACCGCCGACGCCTCCCACGAGCTCCGGGCGCCGCTGATGCTCATGCAGACGGAGATCGAGGTGGCCCTGGCGCGGCCCCGGGAGGGCGAGGAGTACGCCCGGGCGCTGCGGGCCGTGCAGGCCGAGGTCGTCCACCTGGCCAGGCTCTCCGAGCACCTGCTGATGCTGGCCCGGGCCGACGTGGGAACGCTGCGGCCCGAGCGCCAGGCGGTCGACGTGGCCGACTTCGCGCACGAAGTCGCCGCCCGCTGGGAGCCGGCGGCGGCCCGGACCGGGGTCCGGATCGCGGTCGAGGCCCCGGACGCCGGCACGGTGGCGGCCGACCCCTGGCTGCTGCGACAGGTGCTGGACAACCTGCTCGACAACGCCATCCGGCACAGTCCCGCCGGCGGTCGGGTCCTCCTCCGGGCCGCGCCCGATGCCGCCGGCTGGACCTTCGAGGTCGCCGACGAGGGCCCCGGGGTGCCGCCCGAGCAGCGCCAGCTGCTCTTCCAGCGCTTCTCGCGACTCGACCGGGCCCGGAGCCCGGAACGAAGGGGAGCCGGGCTGGGCCTCGCCCTCTCCGCCGCCATCGCCAGGGCCCACGGCGGGGATCTGGCCCTGGTCGCCCGGCCCGGACCGGGGGCGCTCTTCCGCCTGACGCTGCCGGAGAGGCCGCAACCCGAGTCCCAGGCACCGGCCCGACCCGACCCCACATCGGACCGCCGCTGAGCGGCGGGCGTCTCCGCGTCGACGTCCGGCCGGAGCCTGCCCCCTCGGGGCCCCGCGTGCCGGCGCCGATTCCCCCCGGGGCCGTGCCGCCGGCTACGGGTAGATGAACCCGATCAGCGGCACCTCGCCGGGCCGGACGATGCGCTGGTCCCGGATCCCGAGCCCGACGTAGTTCATCTCCGACACCAGCCAGGAGCCGTCGGGGTAGACGGCGTCGACCACGGCCACGTGACCGTAGACCGGGCTCTCCCAGTCGACCATGATGGCCCCCAGGCGGGGCATCCTTCCCACCGACCAACCGGCCGCCTCGGCGTTCGCGTACCAGGTGTGGGCGTCGCCGCGCCAGGGCACGTGGATGCGGCTCCAGACGTAGTAGGTGCACTGTCCCCAGGGGAAGGGGTCCCCACCCACGGCCCCGACCGGCCCGCCCAGCCGGATGTCCGGCAGCCCGCGCACCGATTGCCAGCTCGAGGTGCTGCTACCGCTGGTGTAGAGCATGGCCCCGTGGCCTCCGGGCAGGACCAGCACCTGACCGGGGCTCAGGGTCTCGCTCCGGAGGTAGTTGAAGTCGACCACGACCTGTGGCAGCACGTGGAAGGCGGCGGCAAGGCTCTTCAACGAATCGCCGGGCTTGACCACGACCACCACCCCGGGGACGGGGGGCAGCCACAGGCGCTCTCCCACCGAGGGCTGGCCGGTGGTGCCCAGGGACGGGTTGGACCAGCGGATCTCGTCCACGCTGATATGGAACTTGCTGGCGATGAAGCCGAGGTCGTCGCCCTGTTGCACCACGTACTGGACGGGCTGGTGGGGGATGGTGGGCGAGGCGGGGAGGTCGATGGGCTTGATGATGGTGGCCTCCCGGCCCAGGTCGATGGTCCCCACCTCGCCCCCCTCGTCGATGGCCATGCCGGCCGCGTTGGTGGCCCCCAGCCGGAGCATGGTGGGGAGGTTGCGCTGGACCGACGTGTAGCCGGCGAGGCCGACACACAGGATCAGGACGAACACATGCGCCGCGTAGCGATGCGCACGCGCCAGTATCGTCGTACTACCCCCCGTGATGGCCATCCGTCACGCCGAACGGCCGGATACCGCCGGGAGCCTAGCAATCCGCCCCCCGGGGTGTCAAGCGAAGGGGTCGCAGGCTCCGTCCCCACCCTGCGGCCGGCGCCCGCGCTCGCCCGGGCCGGGGTCGCCCCCGGCCCGCGCGCCTCGACCGGGGCGCAACCGGGCGGGAGGGCCGGTTGGCCCGTCCGCAGCCCCGTCTATCCTTCCCGGTGTGAGGGCGATGGTGCTCGACGCGCCCGGCCGGCCCCTGCGGCTCGCCTCGCTCCCCGATCCCCGGCTCGGCCCGGGCCAGGTCCTCCTCCGGGTCCGGGCCTGCGGGGTGTGCCGCACCGACCTCCACGTCGTCGACGGTGAGCTGACCGAGCCGAAGCTGCCCCTGGTGCCGGGCCACCAGATCGTGGCCACGGTCGAGGCCTGCGGCCCCGGGGCCGCACGCTTCACCTCCGGGCAACGGGTAGGGGTGGCGTGGTTGGGCTGGACCTGCGGCGCCTGCCGCTACTGCCGCTCGGGCCAGGAGAACCTCTGCCCGCACGCGCGCTTCACCGGCTACCAGATCGACGGCGGGTACGCCGAACTCGCCGTCGCCGACGAGCGCTTCTGCTACCCGATCCCAGAGGACTACCCCGACCTCCAGGCCGCGCCCCTGCTCTGCGCCGGCCTCATCGGCTACCGCTGCCTGCGCACGGCCGGCCCGGCCGAGGTCCTGGGGCTGTATGGGTTCGGGGCGGCGGCGCACATCGTCACCCAGGTCGCCCGCCACCGTGGCCAGCGGGTCTTCGCCTTCGTCCGCGCCGGGGACCGGGAGGCGGCCCGGTTCGCGCTCGAGATGGGGGCGGAGTGGGCGGGCGACTCCCTGCAACCGGGCCCGGAGCCGCTGGACGCGGCCATCATCTTCGCCCCGGCGGGCGAGCTGGTCCCCGCCGCCCTGCGCGCCGTCCGCCCGGGCGGGGTGGTGGTGTGCGGTGGCATCCACATGAGCGACATCCCCTCCTTTCCCTACGAGCTGCTCTGGGGCGAACGGGTGTTGCGGTCGGTGGCCAACCTCACCCGGCGGGACGGTGAGGAGTTCCTCGAGCTGGCGCCGCGGGTGCCGGTCCGGACCGAGGTGGAGGTCCACCCCCTGGAGGAAGCCGTGCCGGCCCTGGAGCGGCTGCGCCGGGGGGCGGTGCGGGGCGCGGCCGTGCTGGTGCCGTAAGCCTTGCCAGGCTCCGGCCGCAGGTCTAGGTTGGTCGCGGGATGGTGGGACCCCGAGGCGGAGTCGGGACCCGACCCCGGTCGGCCGCCGCCCTGGTGCTGGCGGCGGCCGGCCTGCTGCTGACGGCCTGCTCCGCCCTCCCCACGGCGGCCAGGACGGCGGCGCCACCGGCGCCCGTGCGCCGTCCGGCGCCGGCAGCCCTGGTGGTGGCGGAGGCCCGACGTTTCATGGCCGAGCTGCTCGCCGGCCGGTACGACGCCCAGTGGGCGGAGTTGGCCCCCGCCGCCCGCGCCCAGTGGCCCTCCCCGCAGGTCCGCAGCCAGGTGCTGGAGGCCAGGTTCGCCGCGGCCCGCCCCATCGGGTTCACGCTGGGCTCGCCCGTGCCCGGGGCGACCTGGGTCAGCCAGGAGAACCTGACCGCGGTGGGCGGCCTCTGGCGCGTGCCGGTCGATCTCACCATCCCCGGCTCGGCGGCGCCGGCGGGCGTCGGCGATGCCTACCGCGACCTGGCCCTGTACCTGTCCGGGGGGCCGACGCCGCTGGTGGTCGGCGAGGGTCCGGCCAGCCTGGACGCCCCGATCATCCTTCCCGCCGCCGTGCCCCCACGCCGGCTCCAGGTCCCCATCCTCATGTACCACCGGGTGGCCCCCTACCCCTCCCCCTCCCGGTACCGCACCCGCTACGACTACCAGCTCGACTACGGGCTGACCGTCGACCCCCAGGAGTTCGCGGCCCAGGTCGGCTATCTCGCCGCCCACGGCTACACGGCCATCTCGCTCACCCGGCTGGCCGATGCCCTGCTCTACGGCCTGCCCCTGCCCCCCCACCCGGTGGTGTTCACCTTCGACGACGGACGAGCCAGCCCCTACACCTACGCCGTCCCGGTGCTGCGCCGGGCCGGCTACACGGCCGTCTTCTTCGTCCCTTCCGGGCTGGTGGGCTGGGACGACCCCGCCCGGCCTCAGCAGTACCTCACCGCCGACCAGCTCCGCGAGCTGGTCGCCTCCGGGTTCTGGGTCGAGGACCACACCCTCAAGGACAACCAGCCCCTCTGGGGGGTCCCGGACGCGGCCCTGAGCCAGCTGGCGCTCGACACCCGGCGGACGCTGGAATCGATCACCGGGCAGCCCATCCAGTGGATCGCCTACACCGGCCAGTGGCCCTACCCCAGCGCCTCCCAGGCCGGGCCGGCGGAGCTCGCGCTCTTCCCCCGGCTCCAGTCCATGGGCTACGTGGGCGGGGTCGTCGACGCCAGGCTGGACGCCACCACCGAGCTCTCCACCCAGCTCTGGCAGCTTCCCCGGGTTCGGGTGGGGCCGAACGAGCCGCTCTCCGAGTTCATCGCCCACCTTCCCTGAGGGACCAGGCGGCGAGCCGGGCCTCGACCTCGGCCCGGCCGGGCGGGTCGGCCCCCGGCCGCTCGCAGGCCAGGGCGGCGGCGGCCGAGGCGAAGCGCATGGCCCGCTCCAGGCCGGCCCGGTCCAGGGCCTGCAGGCCCCGCCGGCTGAGGGCCCCCTGCTCGGCCAGGGCGACCAGCAGGCCGGCTCCGTAGACATCGCCCGCCCCCACCGTGTCGACCACCCGGGAGGGCGCCGCCGGGCACTCCACGACCAGATCGCCCCGCACCATGCGGCTGCCTGCGGCCCCCCGCGTGATCACGGTGCACACGTCCCCTCGCAGGTCCTCCCCCCAGGCCTCCAGATCACGGGCGCTGGCCCGCACCAGGTCGGCCAGCCGGAGGCACTGGGCCACCACCCGCCGGTAGCCGGCCCAGTCCCCGACCACCTCCGGCCGCAGGTTCAGGTCGAAGGAGAGCAGGGCGCGGCCGGCGAGGCGGCGACAGAGCCACAGGACGGCCTCCCGGGCGGGCCGGAGCACGATCCCCAGGGAACCGAAGTGGAGGGCCTCCAGGCCGGCGGCGAGCGCCGGGGCCAGATCGGACGGTCGGAGCCGGGCGGCCGCCGTCCCCTCCAGGCGCAGGTCGTAGACGGGCTCCCCCGCCCGGGAGGTGACCAGGGCCAGGGCGCTCGGCTCCGGGCCGTCGACGACGAGGCCGGTGTGGACGCCGCTCTCGGCCAGGTGGTCGGCCAGCAGGCGGCCGAGCGGATCGCGCGAGAGCCGACCGATGAACGCGGCCCGCCCGCCCAGCCGGGCGACGGCCACGGCCAGGTTGTAGGGCGATCCGCCGGGATGCGCGCGGAAGCCCCGGAGGCGGCCGCCCTCGGTGACCGCGATCAGGTCGACCAGGCTCTCGCCCACGCTGCCGATCATCGAGTTTCACCAGGCGGCGCGGCGGCCGGCGGCATGACGCAGGGCGGAGTCGACGGTCATGGCGCCATACAGCAGGCCGCCCGCGGGGAACGTCAGCGCCCAGGCCGGGTGCAGACCGAAGAAGCGGACCGTGGGCAGGAAGAGCGCGGTCATCAGGGCCCAGGCGCCGGCGCCCAGGGGCGTCAGCGCGGGGCGCAGCGGTCCCCCGACGAGCAGGCCGGTGGCGAGCAGGCCCGGCGGGACCGCGAAGAGCAGGAGGAGGCCGGCCACGGTGGCGGCCAGCAGCGACCACGAGTGCCGCAGCTCCTCGAAGGCGGAGCGCCGGACCATCCGCCAGACCGCGGCCAGCGACCCGTACTCGCGCAGGCTGACCACCTCCCGCCGGCTGACCGCCAGGCGGAGGTGTCCCCCGGCCCGATGAACGGCCCGGGCCAGGCGCACGTCGTCGATGATCTCGCCCCGGATGGCCTCGAAGCCGCCCGCCCGTTCCAGGGTGGAGCGACGCAGCAGGATGCAGCCCCCCGCCGCGGCGGCCGCGCGCCGGTCGCCGACCCACCGCATCGGGTAGAGGAGGTTGAAGAAGAACAGGAAGGGCGGGATGAGCAGGCGTTCGGCGGCGGAGTCGGTGCGGAGCCGGGCCATGCGGCTGTCGAGGTCCAGCTCCAGGGCCCGGCTCTCGGCCACCAGCCGGCGCAGCGAACCGGGCTGGTGGCGGATGTCGGCGTCGGTCAGGAGCAGGTACTCGGGATCGCCTGCGGCCCGGGCCCCCTGCTCCAGGGCCCAGACCTTGCCCGCCCAGCCCGGGGGCAGGGGCGCCCCCCGGATCACCGTCAGTCGCGGATCGCCGAGGGCGCCGGCCGCCGCCGCGGTGCCGTCCTCGGAGCGGTCGTCGATCACGACCACCCGCCAGTCTCCCGGGTAGTCCTGGGCCAGCAGCGCCGGGAGCGTGCGGGGCAGGGTGGCGGCCTCGTTGCGGGCCGGCACCAGCACGCAGACCGAGGGCCAGACGGCCGGGCGGGGAGGCGGCGGATCGTCGTCACCGACCGGGCGCAGGTCCCAGGGCCGGGCGGGGTGGAGGGCGATCCCCAGCCAGGCCAGGCACGAGGCCGCCCCCAGCAGGACGAGCGCCGTCTCCAGGCTCACGCGCGCAACTTTAGCCTCCCTTCGGGCCGGCGGCCGCGGTCGGAGAGGGGGCCACGGCCCGCCGGCCGAGAACGTCGGCCGCCGGCGGCCAACCATCCCCGGCGGGCGCTTATGCTCGAAACCATGGAGATCGTCGGCGAGCCGGAGGTGATCGTCGTCCCCCGCGAGGACGAGGTGCCCGTCCCGGCGCCGGTGGAGCAGCCGGTGCCGGAGGCCGAGCCCGCCGGGCGCTGATGGCCGCCTCGCTGCCGGTCCTCGGCTTCCGGGAGTGGGCCGTCCGCGGCGACGGCGCGCTCAGCGGCGTCAGGGGCGAGCCCTGGACGGGAACGATCATGGAGGCGAGGTGCTCGGAGGGTCATCCCGCCCCCGACCCGGGCTGCGCCTGCGGCGTCTACGCGATCGACGGCTGGCCCGGGCTGGGTGACCACCGCCTCTACGAGCAGGCCACGTTGCCGCTCCGCTTCATCGCCCAGGCGTTGCTGAGCGCGACGGTCCTGGGGGGATTGGCCCTGCTCCTGGCCATGGACTGGCCCCTCCTGCACCGGGGGAGCTGGCTGCCGGCCCTCGTCATCGCCCTCGCCATGTGCCTCGGCCTGAGCGGGGTGGTGGCCGCGGACCTGGCCGTCGGCCGGTCCCCCTACCTGCTGGGGGCGGTGGTGCTGAGCGGCCGGATCGTCCGCCATGGCAACGGCGTGCTGCGTGCCGAGCGCGCCCGGATCGCGTGCCTGGTGCGTCCGCCGGGCGTGGGCCGAAAGCCGGCCGGACGGGTGGCCTCGCGCCTCGGCGTGCCCCTCTTCCACTGGTACCAGCGCCGGCGGGCGCTGGCCTACCTCAGCGAGCACGGCGACCTCTGGCCGCGGGCGGCGGCGCGGGCCCGGGGCGGCCCCTGAGCGGCGCCGCCGAGGGCCGGGACGGCGGCCGACTCAGGCCGAGGCCTCGCGGGTCGCCCGCCGCACCCTGGCCGCCAGGCTGGAGGCGCGGTGCCCGTCCAGCTCCACCAGGTCGAAGAGGTCCGGAGGGACGTCGTGGAGGAACTGGCTGGAGGCCAGGGTGACGCTCCGGGCGAAGATGGTGCGGACGCCGGACGTGGTCAGGTAGAGACGTCGCTGGGCCCGGGTGATGCCAACGTAGCAGAGCCGGCGCTCCTCCTCCAGCCCGCCCTCGTCGGCCAGCGCTCGCTCGTGGGGCAGGATGCCGTCCTCCAGACCGGTCAGGAAGACCACCGGGTACTCCAGGCCCTTGGCCATGTGGAGGGTGATCA
>JAJPKS010000290.1 GCA_021323605.1 Bacillota bacterium
GGCGGACGAGGATGGAGATGGAGGGCATGAGGGGGTGACGGAGGAGATCACCGCGCAGCTGCGCGCCAATCCCGAGCCGTGGCTCGAGGCGTACCGGCGGATGCTGACCATCCGGCACTTCGAGGAGCAGGTCGACGATCTCTATCGGAGCGCCCGGATGCCCGGGCTGGCCCACCTCTACGCCGGCGAGGAGGCGGTGGCGGTCGGGGTGTGCATGGCCCTGCGCGACGACGACTACATCACCAGCACCCACCGCGGCCACGGCCACTGCTTGGCCAAGGGGGCTTCGGTGGACCGCATGTTCGCCGAGCTGCTGGGCAAGGAGCCCGGCTACTGCCGGGGCAAGGGCGGGTCGATGCACATCGCCGACCAGGAGCGCAACAACCTGGGCGCCAACGCCATCGTGGGCGGGTCGGCCGGGATCGCCACCGGGGCCGCCTTCTCGGCCCGACGGCGGGGGACCGACCAGGTGGCGGTCTGCTTCTTCGGCGAGGGAGCCCTGGGACAGGGGCTCCTCTACGAGGCCATGAACATGGCCTCCCTCTGGCGGCTGCCCGTCATCTACGTCTGCGAGAACAACCTCTACAACGAGTACACGAGCTATCGGGAAACCACCGCCGGCGAGCTGACCGCCCGGCCGCGGGCCTTCGGCATCCCCGGCCAGGAGGTGGATGGGCAGGACGTGCTCGCCGTCCACGCCGCCGCCGGCCAGGCGGTGGAGCGGGCCCGCCGGGGCGACGGGCCCAGCTTTCTCGTCTGCCACACCTACCGCTTCTACGGGCACCACGTGGGCGACGTGGACCGGGCCTACCGCACCCGGGAGGAGGAGCGGGCCTGGCGCGACCGGCGCGACCCCCTCCGGCTGCTGGCCGGCCGCCTGCTGGAGGCGGGAGTGGACCCCGCCCGCCTGGAGCGGATCGAGGAGGAGGTGGTGACCGAGGTGCGCAACGGTGTCGACTTCGCCCTCCAGGCGCCCTATCCCGACCCGTCCGAGGTGAGCCAGCATGTCTACGCCTAGCCCGGCTGCGGTCGGGATGCGCGAGATCACGCTCGGCCAGGCGATCAAAGAGGCGCTGGCCGAGGAGCTGCGACGTGACCCGACGGTGTTCGTCATGGGCGAGGACGTGGCCGAGGCGGGCACGGCCTTCAAGGTCCTGAAGGGGCTGGTGGAGGAGTTCGGTCCCGAGCGCGTGATCGACACCCCGATCTCGGAGGCCGGCTTCACCGGCATCGGCCTGGGCGCGGCCATGACCGGGCTGCGGCCCGTGATCGACATCATGTTCGGCGACTTCTTGACCCTGGTCATGGACCAGCTGGTCAACCAGGCGGCCAAGGTCCACTACATGTCCGGGGGCAAGCTCAAGGCGCCCCTGGTGGTGCGGACCACCCTGGGCGCCACCCGACGCTCGGCCGCCCAGCACAGCCAGAGCCTGCACGCCTGGCTGAGCCACGTCCCCGGCCTCAAGGTGGCGCTGCCCAGCACCCCCTACGACGCCAAGGGGCTGCTCAAGACGGCGATCCGGGACGACAACCCGGTCGTGGTCTTCGAGGACAAGATGAACTACCAGCAGCGCGGGCTGGTGCCGGAGGGTGAGTACACGATCCCGTTCGGGGTGGCCGACGTCAAGCGGCCCGGGGAGGACGTGACCATCGTCGCCACCAGCAGCATGGTGGTGGCCGCCCTGGAGGCGGCCGAGCTGCTGGCTCGGGAGGGGATCAGCGCCGAGGTGGTCGATCCCCGGACCACGGTCCCCCTGGACGAGGAGACGCTGATCCGCTCCGCCGTCAAGACCTCGCGGGTGATCGTGGTCGACGAGGGCTACGAGCGTTACGGCGTCACCGCCGAGCTGGCCTCGGTCATCACCGCGGGCGCTTTCTACCACCTGGACGCGCCGGTGAGGCGGATCGGGGCCATGCACGTACCCATCCCGTTCTCCCCGGTGCTCGAGGACCTGACCGTGCCCAACGCCGCCGCCATCGTCGAGGCGGCGAGGGAGCTGTGCGGTCGACGCTGAGCTGGTGAGGAGGGCTCGAGAGATGAGCACGGTGAGCCGCACCTACGGGATCAACGGCACCGACTGGGAGGACCGGATCGACTACCCGCGTCTGCGCCGGGAGCGCCTGGAGCGGGCCCGGGCGCAGCTCGAGGCCACCGAGCTGGGCGGTCTCCTCTGCTTCGACATGAACAACATCCGCTACCTCAGCGCCACCCACATCGGCACCTGGGCCATGGACAAGCTGACCCGCTTCTGCCTTCTGCCCCGGGGTGGCGAGCCGATCGTGTGGGACTTCGGGTCCGCCGCCCGCCACCACGCCCTCTACTGCTCCTGGCTGGGCCCGGAGCGCTCGCGGGCCGGCATCTCGACCATGCGAGGGGCGTTCTCGCCCGAGTCGGGGCGGGCCGAGGAGGTGGCCCGCAAGATCCGGGTGGAGCTGGAGCAGCGGGGGCTGCTGGGCGCCCCGCTGGGCGTCGACCTGATCGAGCTGCCGGTGCTCGAGGCGCTGCAGCGGGAGGGCATCCGGGTGGTCGACGGCCAGCAGGTGATGCAGCGGGCCCGGATCATCAAGACCCGGGACGAGATCACGCTCCTCAGCACCGCCTGCATGATGGTGGACGCCGCCTACGACCAGCTCTACCGGGCCATGCGGCCGGGGATGCGGGAGAACGAGTGCGTGGGCCTGGTGGCCAAGGTCCTCTACGACCTCGGCTCGGAGCACGTGGAGGGGGTGAACGCGATCTCGGGCGAGCGCTGCAGCCCCCACCCCCACGTCTACACCGACCGCGCCCTGCGTCCCGGCGACCCTGCCTACTTCGACATCCTGCACAGCTTCAACGGCTACCGGACCTGCTACTACCGGACCTTCGCCGTGGGCAGCGCCTCCCCGGCCCTGGTCGCCGCCTACCGGCGCTGCCGGGAGATCCTCGACGCCGCCATCGAGCTGATCCGGCCGGGCAGGACCACGGCCGAGGTGGTCTCCGTCTGGCCCCGGGCGACCGAGTTCGGCTTCCCGGACGAGGAGGCGGCCTTCGCCCTCCAGTTCGGGCACGGGGTCGGGCTCTCGATCTGGGAGAAGCCGATCTTCAGCCGCCTGGTCTCGCTCGAGCACCCGGAGGTGATCGAGGAGGGGATGGTCTTCGCCCTGGAGACCTTCTGGCCGGCCAGCGACGGCTGGTCGGCGGCCCGGATCGAGGAGCAGCTGGTGGTCACGAAGGAGGGATGCGAGGTCATCACTCGCTTCCCGGCCGAGCAGCTGCTGGTGGCCGGCCAGCGCTACTACACCGCCGGCGGGCCGCTGCCCGGGGTCCGCGAGGTGGAGTCGCACCTCAACCGCGACGGGCGCATCCCGGCCGCGGAGGTGGTGGCGGGGGCGGCCGCCGAGGGCGCCCGGGTGGAGAGCTGATGGCGGCCCCGGTGGTCATGCCCGCCCTGGGCATGGCCCAGGAGACGGGCACCCTGGTGCGCTGGCTCCGCCAGCCCGGCGAGGCGGTGGAGAGGGGCGAGCCGCTGATGGAAGTGGAGACCGACAAGGCGGTGGTCGAGGTCGAGGCGCCCGCCAGCGGCAGGCTGGGGACGCCGCTGGTGGGGGAGGGGGAGACGGTCCCGGTGGGCCAGGTGATCGCCCACATCCTGGGGCCGGACGAGGCCGATCCCGGGGGCCGCCCAGGTCCGATCTCGACCTCGTCCCCCGAGCCGCCGGCCACACCTCCCCCGGACGCCCTCCGCGCCCCCGGCGGCGGGGATGACCGCCGGCCCGGCTCACCGGCCCGGCTGTCGGTACCGGCCTCGCCCAAAGCGCGCCGGCTCGCCGCCGAGCGGGGGATCGACCTCTCCACCGTCCGGGGCAGCGGGCCGGAGGGAGCGGTGCTGGCCACCGACCTGCCCCAGGTCGGGGCGCCGGCCGCGACCCCGGCGACGATGAGCCGCATCTGGCGGCTGATGGCGGAGCGGACGACCGCCAGCTGGACCAGTGCGCCCCACTTCTTCCTGGTCCGGGAGGTGGACGCCGGTCGCCTGGTCGAGTGGCGGGCGGCGCTGCGGCGGGAGGGCCTGGGGGCCACGTACACCGACCTCCTGGTCCTGGCCGTGGCGGGGGCGCTCCGCCGCCATCCCGGCATGAACGCCACCTGGGACGGCGCCCCGGTGCTCCGCCCCGAGGTCAACCTGGCCGTCGCGGTCGAGACCGAAGAGGGGCTGGTGGCCCCGGTCATCCACCGGGCCGACCGGCTCAGCCCGGCCGAGGTGGTGGAGGTCAGGCGGGCCCTGGTCGAGCGGGCGCGAGCCGGCCGTCTGCGGCCGGGGGATCTGGAGGGGGGCACGTTCACCCTGAGCAACCTGGGTATGTACGGCGTCGACGCCTTCAACGCCGTCCTGAACGAGCGGCAGGCCGGGATCCTGGCCGTGGGCCGGATCGCGGACGCGGTGGTCGCGATCGAGGGACGGCCGGTGGTGCGGCCGCGGGCGGTGCTCACCCTCTCCTGCGACCACCGGCTCACGGACGGGGCGAGGGCGGCACGCTTCCTCGACGACCTGGCCGCCCTGATCGAGGAGCCGCTGGGGCTGTTCACGTCCACGTCGCCGGACCGGGGTGGCTCCGAGGAGGGCTGAGGGACCGTGCCCCACCGCCGTGGCCGCGGCCGGGAGACGATCGCCGATCCGATCTCCTCCCCCACAATGAGAGCCTGTGGACGACTCCACACCGCTCGACGTGCACCCCATCCGGGTGAGGCGGAAGGCCGACGAGGTGGTGGAGCAGATCCGCCGCCTGATCGTCGACAAGGGCCTTCAGAGCGGCGCCCGGCTCCCCGCCGAGCGCGACCTGGCCAGGATGTTCTGCACCAGCCGGGCGATCGTCAGCCAGGCCCTGCGTTCCCTCTCCCTGATGGGGCTGGTGGACATCCGGCCCGGCTCGGGGGTGTACGTGCTTCGCAACCCCAGGAGCATGGTGGCCACCTCCATGAACCTGCTCCTCGACCTGGAGGAGGGCTCGCTGGCCGACCTGGTGCAGCTGCGCCTGTGGCTGGAGAGGCTGGGGGCGACCGAGGCCATGCGGCTGGCCGGCGAGCGCGACCTGGATCGGGTCCGGGAGGCGCTGGACCGCCTCCGGGCCACCGCCGCCTCCCCCTCCTCCTGGATCGCCGCCGACGCCCTCTTCCACGCCACGCTGGTCGGGATCGCGAGGAACCCCTACCTGACCGCCCTGTACGAGAGCGTCCACACCTCGATCGTCTCGATCGAGCTGGAGACCTGGGTCCGCACCGACGATCCTCCGGGATGGCTCTCCCCGGGGCGGGCCGAGGAGCGGCTCGCTCTCCACACGCCGATCCTGGACGCGCTCAGCGCGCGCGACCCGGATGCCCTCCAGGCCGCCTTGAACCGTCACCACCAGGCCCTGATGACCAACCTGGAGGGCCATCCTCGGGGACGGCGCCTCCGGCCCGCGCCAACGGCCGGCCGCGACGGCCCGGGGGCCGAGTCGGGCCGGGGGTAGGTCCGGCGGCGAGGGTGGCGGCGCCCGCGCCGCCCATTCGTCCCCGCCTCCCCTCGCCGGCGGCGATCGCCGGCGGCTCATGGCCCGGCCGCGATCAGGGAGGGTCGTGGGCACCGCTTCGCCGGCTTGACCGGGCCGGGGCGGCTCTGGAAAATTGGCTCAGCCACTTGGCCAAAGCCCGCCCAGGAGGAGCAGGTTGACATCCCGTCACGACCAGACGACCCGGCTCGCCGCCCGGATCCGGCTGCACGCTGCCCGCATGGTGGCCAGGGAGGGACTCGGCTATCTCGGCCAGGCGCTCTCCTCCGCCGAGCTGCTGGCCACCCTCTTCGGCTCCTTCTTCCGGCCTGGCCACGACCACTTCGTCCTCTCCCCCGGCCACTACACGATCGGCGTCTTCGCGGCCGCGGCCGAGCTGGGATGGCTGGAGCCGGCCGAGCTGGCCGCCTACGGGGCCGACGGCTCGCGGCTGGAGGCGATCGGCTCCGAGCGCTCGCCGGTCGTCGACCTCACCTGCGGCTCGCTGGGCCAGGGCCTCTCGGGGGCGATCGGGCTCGCCCTCTCCGACCGCATGCGCGGCCGCGACGCCCGTACCTTCGCCTTTCTCAGCGACGGCGAGATGGAGGAGGGACAGGTGTGGGAGGCAGCCATGTTCGCCGCCCACCACCGGCTGCATCGCCTGACCGTCATCTGCGACTGCAACAACTCGCAGGTGGACGGCCCGGTCGAGAGCGTGACCACGCTGGAGCCGATCCCGGAGCGGTGGCGGGCCTTCGGCTGGACAGCGATCGAGGTCGACGGTCACGACGTGCCGGCCATCTCCGCCGGCATCCAGACCGCGCTGGCCGGGGACCGGCCGGCGGTGATCGTGGCCCGCACCGACCCCGGGCGGGGCGTGGTCGCCCTGCCCGAGGACACCGACCGCCACTTCGTGAAGCTGCCGCCGGAGCTGGCCGGGCCGGTGATCCGGGAGCTGGAGGAGCTGGCGCGTGGTGCGTAGGCCGCCCTACCCCACGGTCCTCAAGCCCTACGGCAGCGCCCTGGTCGAGCTGGCCCGGGCCCGGACCGAGATCGTCTGCCTGAGCGCCGATCTGACCCGGCAGTGCGAGGTCGATCTCTTCCGGGAGGCCATCCCCGATCGGTTCATCAACGTCGGCATGGCCGAGCAGAACCTGATGGGCATCGCCGGCGGGCTCGCCCGCCAGGGCCACATCCCCTTCGTCCA
>JAJPKS010000343.1 GCA_021323605.1 Bacillota bacterium
AGCATGCACATGGCGCCGTAGTCCTCGCCGTCCCCGTGGAAGCGGAAGGTGCCGTCGGTGAGGCAGCCCTCGAGGATGGTCGCCCCCAGGTCGCACAGGTTCTGCTGACCGGTCGAGCAGAAGCGGCAGCGACCGCAGGAGGGGATGAAGGAGCAGACCACGTGGTCACCCTCCTTGACCCGCGTCACCCCGGGGCCGACCGCCTCCACGATGCCCGCCCCCTCGTGGCCGCCCACGATCGGGAACCGGGGCACGATGTCGCCGTGGCGCAGGTGCTCGTCCGAGTGACAGAGCCCGGCGGCGACGAACCGGATCAGGACCTCGTTGGCCCTGGGTGGGTCCAGCTCCAGCTCGATCACCTCCCAGTCCTGTTCCACCCCGCGGAGCACGGCCGCTTTCGTCTTCATGCCACCAACCTCGCTCTGCCTCCGCCGTCCATGCCTGGCCCCGGTCGCGGCGGTTCGACCCGGGACGTCTCCGAACGTACTCCCCTGCGTCACGGCGCTCAAGGGTCTCGCTCTCGATCGGCACCGGGGCCCTTCCCCGCCGCCGGCCGGCCCGGCCTCATCCGTTGGCGGGAAAGTGGTGGGCGATGGCCAGGTGGGGGTCGGAGCCGTCGTGGGAGCAGGGGCTGACGTGGACGAGGGCCTCGGCGAGGCGGGGGATCCGGTGCAGCAGCCGGTGGTGGGCCTCGACCGCGACGGCGTGGGCCCGGACCAGGCTCAGGTCGCGGTCGCAGACCACGCCCACCTCGGCCCGCAGCCGGTGGCCGATCCAGCGCACGCGCACCTGCTCGACCTGCTCGACGCCGGGAACCTCCGCCAGCACCCGCTCGATCTCGTCCACCAGCTCGGGATCGACGCTGTCCATGAGGCGCCGGTAGACGTCGCGGGCCGCCCCCCTCAGGATCCAGAGGATGGCGACCGAGATGCCGATGCCCACCACCGGATCGGCCTGCGGCCAGCCGGCGGCCACGCCCAGGGCGCCGACCACCACCGCCAGCGAGGTCAGGCCGTCGCTGCGCGCGTGCAGGCCGTCGGCGACCAGGGCGGCCGAGCCGATGCGGCGGCCGACCCGCACCCGGTAGAGGGCCACCAGCTCGTTGCCGGCGAAGCCGACCAGGCCGGCGAGCGCGACCCAGGGGAGGTACGGCACCGGCCGGGGGTGGAGCAGGCGCGAGACCGACTCCCACAGGGCGAGGCCGGAGGAGAGGGCGATCGCGGCCACGATCACGATGCCGGCCAGGTCCTCGGCCCGGCCGTAGCCGTAGGTGTAGCGACGGGTGGGGCGCCGCCGGCCGAGGGCGAAGGCCACCCAGAGCGGGACCGCGGTCAGGGCGTCGGCGCCGTTGTGGACGGTGTCGGCCAGCAGCGCGATCGACCCGCTGAGGCCGAAGACGACGACCTGCAGGGCGGCGGTCAGCAGCAGCCCGGCCAGGGAGACCTCCACCGCCCGGATGCCCTCGGCGCTGGCCTCGAGGGCCGGGTCGGCGGCCGAGGTGTGGCTGTGGGCGTCGAAGAGCGAGCCCACCAGCCGGCGCAGGCCGCGGCGCCCGTGCCCGGGACCCCGGCCGTGATCGTGTCCGGGTCCGTGGTCGTGACCGTGCCCCATGGCTCAACAGTAGTTGCCCGGGGCGACGGTCGTGCCCCTGACCCTCCGAACCCTGCCGGGCGCACCCGTGGCGCCGGTGGCCCGTCCGGAAGCCGTGCGCCGCAGGGCGGCCCTGCCGGCGCACGGGCCGCAGCGGCTGGCCCGGGAGGTGGAACCGCGACCGCTTGCCCTCACCAGACGCCGCTGTGTGGCACCCGGGAGGCGGGATGGATCGGCTCGGTCCGGCACCGCCCGCCGCTCCGCGGTCGCCGAGACGACCGCACCGCGTCCCCACCGCCACCCATGGGCGGCGGACCGAGGACGCGATTGACCGCCCTCCCCCGGCCACCTACGATGGGCCCGTTGGCGGATCCCTCCGTCCGGACCTCACGCCCCGACACCGAGGTCGTCTTCGACCCCGACACCTACGTCCGGGGCGTCCCCCACGCCGCCTTCGCCCGGCTCCGGGCGCGGGAGGCGGTGAGCTGGGTGGAGGAGCTGCCGGTCGATTCCTGGCCGGCCGGCCCCGGCTTCTGGGCGGTGTGGCGGTACGCCGAGGTGCGCGCCGTCCTGCGCGATCCCGCCACCTTCAGCTCCCACCTGGGCGCCACCCAGATCCGGGACCCGGCCAGCCCGGAGGATCTCGCCTACGTGCGCCGGTCGATGCTGAACATGGACCCCCCGCATCACACCCGGCTGCGGGGCCTGGTGGCGAGGTCCTTCACCCCCCGGGCCGTGGCCGCGCTCGAGGACCGGATCGAGCGGCGGGCCCGGGCCATCGTGGAGGGGGTGGCGGAGCGCGGGGAGTGCGACTTCGCCCGGGTGGCGGCGGAGCTGCCCCTGGCCACCCTGGCCGACGTGCTCGGGGTCCCCGAGTGCGACCGCTCCCTGCTCTTCGACTGGGCCAGCCGGGTCATCGGCTACCAGGACGAGGAGTACGCCGCCATCGACGTCACCGACCGGGCCGCGGCCACGCCCATGGCCCGGGCCGCGCTCGCCGTCCGGCCCCTCCCCGGGCCCGACGGGCGGATGCCCGATCCCCGGACCCGGGGCGGCATCCCCGACCTCTACGCCTACGCCCACGAGCTCGCCGCCCACAAGCGCCGCCACCCCGGGAACGACGTGATGTCGATCCTGCTCCAGCAGGTCGACGAGGCGGGGGGCCGGATCAGCGTGGCCGAGTTCGAGAACATGTTCTGGCTCTTCGCCGTGGCCGGCAACGAGACCCTTCGCAACGCCATCCCCGGGGGCATGATCGCGCTCCTCGAGCACCCGGAGGAGCGGTCCCGGCTGGAGCGCGATCGCTCCCTGCTGCCCGGGGCGGTCGAGGAGATGCTGCGCTGGTGGACGCCGGTGATCCACTTCCGCCGCACCGCCACCCGCGACTGCGAGCTGGCCGGGCACCGGATCCGGGCCGGGCAGAAGGTGGTGGTCTACTTCACCAGCGCCAACCGCGACCGGCGCGTGTTCGCGGAGCCCGACCGCTTCGACGTCGGCCGCTCCCCCAACGACCACCTCGCCTTCGGCCACGGCCCTCACTTCTGCCTGGGCGCCCACCTGGCGCGCTGTCAGATGCGGGCCCTCTTCGCCGCCGTGCTCGACGCCTTCCAGGACCCGGAGCCGGCCGGCGAGGTCGTCCGCCTGCGCTCCAACTTTCAGAACGGCGTCAAGCACCTGCCCGTCCGCTGGCGGCCCCGGGCCGGGCGGCGGACGGATGTGAGGAGGTGACGAGAGCGATGCCCATGTACCAGGTGCGGGGCGAGGTTCCCCGCAAGCGCCACACCCAGCTCTGGAGGGACGGCCGGCTGCTGACCGAGGAGGTGATGGGGCTGCGCGGCTTCTCCGGCAACCAGACCATCCTCTACCACCTGGTGACGCCCTGTCGCATCCAGGAGGCGGCGGGCTTCGAGCCCCTCCGCTACGAGGAGTGGGTGCCCGGCGACCACGTGCACCGGCACCTGCGCACGGCCTCGGTCCCGGCCGGAGGCGACCCCGTGAGCGGACGGCGGGTCCTGCTGTGGAACGACGACGTCGAGATCTCCGTCTGTGTCCCCGACCGGGAGATGGAGGACTTCTACCGCAACGGGGAGGGCGACGAGGTCGTCTTCGTGCACGAGGGAAGCGGGACCCTGGAGACGATCCTGGGCGACCTGCCCTTCCGCCCCGGCGACTACATCGTCATCCCCCGGGGCATCACCTACCGGTTCCGGGCCGCCGGCCCCCAGCGCTACCTGGTCTTCACCTCGCCCGGACTGGTCGAGATCCCCCGCCGTTACCGCAACGAGTACGGGCAGCTGCTCGAGCACGCCCCCTACTCCAACCGGGACCTCCACCCGGTGGGCGAGCTGAGGACGCACCTGGAGCGAGGTGAGTACCGGCTCCGGGTCCGGGTGCGGCGCGGCATCCAGACCTACGTGCTCGACTATCACCCCTTCGATGTGGTGGGGTGGGACGGGTACGTCTACCCCTGGACCTTCAACGTCGAGGACTTCGAGCCCATCACCAAGCGCGTCCACATGCCCCCGCCCGCCCACCAGACCTTCGAGGGCGAGAACTTCGTCAT
>JAJPKS010000259.1 GCA_021323605.1 Bacillota bacterium
ACTCATCGCTGATGGCCCTCAGGGCAGGTTCCGGCGCGACCCCGCCTTTGCGCCGGGACCGGGCAGGGCGTCGATCCGGCGTAGCAGGCCGGGACCGGGCCCGAGGAACCCGCAGGTCGCGCCGAAGTGAAGCAGGCTGACCCCGAGCAGGGACGGCGCTCCCGGCAAGAAGTGGAAGGCCAGGGCGGCGGGAACCCCGACCAGCGCCGTCGCGGCCACGTCGATCCAGGCCCATCCGCCCAGACGGTGGTAGAGGACGTAGCCGGCGACGCCTGCGGCCATGCCCGGAGCGGTGCCGATCAGCGCCCCCAGGCCACCCTGGATGAGGCCCCGGAAGACCGCCTCCTCGATGGGAGCGTTGAGCAGGTAGTAGGCGGTCTGGAGGATGGCGTCGGCCGGGCCGTCGGGCACCCGCAGGCTGCCCCGGACCGGCGCCAGGAGGCGCTGGAGCAGGCAGGCGGCGGCGAATCCGCCGGCGCCCCCGGCGAGGCCGAAACCGAGCTGGGCGGGCAGTCGGCCGGGGGCGATGCCCAGCCATGTCGGTCGGGCGGCCAGCCACACGGCCGTGATCATGGTCGCGAACGGAAGCAGCCGCTGGGCGAGGTCGATCCGGATCCAGGCCAGGCTGTCGGACGGGCGGGTGAAGATCAGGTGCGGCGATCCCGCCCTCCCGGGGGGCGCGGCTCCGTCGGGTCCGTTCCTGGAGGAGGTTCGCACTCCCTCATCCTCGACCAGGGTGGCGGGGCCGAGCATGGCGGAGAGGGGCGTCGGCCTGCTTGACCATGACCGAACAGGCGCGCTAATGTTCGCCGCGGCTGTTGTGGGAAGGACCGGGGCCGGCGAGGCCCTGGATTCGGAGGTGTCGCTCGTCTCCATGCTGTGGGGGTCGTGTGCAGCGCCGCGGCTGGCGCCGTTGGTGCCCTGGTCGGTGCGGTTCGCGGTTGCCGGCGTCGGGGCGCTGGTGCGGGCACGTCTCTCCCCCCGGCTCGGGGTATGGCTGGGGGCGGTGGCTGCGGCCGGGGCCCTGGTGGTCTTGAGCGGGACCGGCGCCGGCGCGGCCACGCAGCCCGTCGCATCCTGCCCGGCTGCGTTCACGTCCGAGCCCGCGCCGGCGCTCCCCAACACCGGGGAAGGCCTGGGCCCGCTGTTGGCCGGGGTCGTCCCTCGGATGGCGCCGGCGCCCGACCGGTCAGGCGGGTCGGCGGGGACGTCCCTCGTTCTCGCCTCGAGGCCTCCGACGCGCGGCGGGAGCGCGGCCGGGCCGGTCCCCGGGGGCCGGGCGCCCGCGGCGTGGGCGGCCGCGAGCGACGATCGGGCGTGGACCGGGGAGACCACCGCCGGTGGGACACGCCCGCCGGTCGTTCACGGCCTCGACACGGTCCTCGCCCTGTCCCACCGGGCGTTGCGACCGATCGGGGGGCGGGGGACGGTACGCGCCGGACGTGGACATCGGGACCTGGCCACCCTCCCCGTCCTTCCGGTCGTTGGGATCCTCGAATCCTCCTCACCGATCCCAAACCGGCGCCCGGCCGGCGGCTCGTCGTCGCCGACCCGGCTCGGTCTCTTCGCCCGCCTCGATCCCGCCGACGGGACGGCATCCTGGATCGTCCCGGACGTCATCGGAACGCTGCTGGCGGATGCCGGCGACCGGTTGGACGAGCTGGTGACGATGGCCGTGGCCCGGGCCCTGGCGGGCGTCCCCGCCCTGGGCTTCGAGCGCACCGCGCCGTTGCCACCCCACCGACCGGCGGAGGTCCCGGAGCCGGCCGGCCCGGGCGGCTCGATCCGAACGTCGTCGGGTGACCGGTCAGCGGTACCGCGGTGGCCGAAGATGGTGGCCGGCCTCGGGGGCGAAGGTCCTTCGCCGGCGGCCCCGGGCCGTGCCCGACCTGCCCTCGAACTCCGATCCCCCGTCTCGCCGGCGGGGCCCCGGAGGGCGGAGGCGGACCAGGGCTCGGCGTCCGACCTTGGGTCCGGATCGTCCGCCTGGGCCGCGCTCCTGGCGTCGCCTCCGGCCGGGGTGCCGCATCCGTGGCGGTGGCCGGGTCGGCTGCGGGCGATGTGGACACCCGTCCGGGCATCGCCCGCGGAGCCTCCCGGCTGATCACCGATCTCACCCATCCCGACCCGGCTGATCTGCCGACCGCTCGAGGGTCGGGAACCCCGTCCCAACCCCCATCTGAGTTTTTCCGTTCACGGAGGTACGTTCCGCATGGATCTGCGTGTGTTCGCGCGCCCGGGAACGGGCGAGACGGAATCCATCGAATCGATCCACCAGGCAGTGCGGCGGCTGCACCGCCTGCATCGGCTGCTGATCGCGGGGGCCAGCGTCGCCGCCCTGATGACGTTCGGCCCCGCCACGGCGCTGGCCGGGACCCAGACCGGCGCCCACCGCTCCGGTACCGACGACGCCGGTGTGGCCACGCTCGGCCACTTCTCCAACGGCCCCTCGCTCGATGGCCTGGCCCTGTTGGGCCCGGTGGTCTCTCCATCGGCCTCGTCGCTCCTCGGGCAGGCACAGATGGGTGGCGACTCCGCCCCGGTCGCGCATGCTGCCCGGACCGGCGGGGAGGAGACCGGCGTCCAACCCACCCCGGGCGGATCGGATCTCACCGGGGCCCCGGGCACGTCGCCCGCCTCTGGGTCCGGGGAGGGCAGCGGCGCCTCGGGTGACGCGAGCCGATCGGGCCATGCCGCTCGATCGGAGCATGCCGCCACGGGGGGCGGGCAGGGCGCTC
>JAJPKS010000215.1 GCA_021323605.1 Bacillota bacterium
GACGCGGTCGATCACGCCCAGGCTGCTGTAGCCGGCCGCGTCCGCCGCCCGGGCCCAGTCCAGCACCTGGGCCCGGGTGACGCCGGGGATGGCGCCCGGCAGCCCGACGCCCACCCTCACCGCCGCGACCCCCGACCCGGCTACTCCACCCGGAGGACGAGGGCGGCGCCGGTGTCGCCGGCGGCGCAGCCGGTGAACAGCCCCACCCCGCCGCCCCGCTCGCGCAGGGTCTCGATCAGCTCGGCGATCAACCGCAGCCCGGTCGGCCCCTGCGGGTGCCCGTAGACCAGGGAGCAGCCGTAGGGGTTCATGCGCTCGAGCGGGTAGCCGGTCTGACGCGCGAACCAGAGGTCGTTGACCGCGAAGGGGTTGTGGGTGGTGACCACGTCCACGTCGGCCATGGTGAGGCCGGCGTCGGCCAGGGCCCGCTCGGCCGCCGGCACCGGGGCCTTGGGCATGCGCGCCTTCTCCACCCGGGCCAGCCCGCTGCCCAGGATGCGGGCCACCCCCTCGCCCCCCGACAGCTCGCGCGCCCGCTCGACCGTGGTCACGATGCAGCCGGCACAGCCGTCGGCGGGGTGGGTCTGGCTGCCGTAGGTGATCACCCCCTCGGGCTGGACCGGCCGCAGCGCCGCCAGCCCCTCGGCGGTGGTCTCGTGGACGCCCTCGTCGGCCTCGACCATGCGCACCCCGGCCCTGCCCGCCGGCACCGCCACCGGCACCAGGTAGCGGCGCTGGAAGGCGCGTTCCCGGTCCAGCGAGCGCCGGTACTGCTGGTAGCGGAGCAGGGTCACCTCGTCCAGCTCCTGCCGGGAGAGGTCGGCCTCTCGGGCCACGTGCTCGGCGGTGGCGATCATGGCCTCGCCCGCCCAGGGATCGCGGGCGAAGTTGTCCAGCACCCAGTTCTCGATCAGGGGGGCGCCGCCCATGGCGCTCGGCCGCGGGTAGCTGAGCACGGGGCCGTTGGAGGTCCGGTCGGTGGCCACGACCAGGGTCAGGCCGTCGCCGCCCTCCACCCCCATCGCCGCCGTCTCCACGCACACCGCCGAGGTGGCGCAGGCCTGGGAGATCATGGGCCCGCTCACCCCCTCGGCCCCGATCCGGGCGGCCACCGTCGGCGCCCCGTAGAAGATCCCCGGCTGGGGCACCGTCCAGCCCAGGACCAGCTTCTCGATCCCCTCCGGGGCCAGCCCCCGATCCTCCAGCGCCCGCCGGGTCACGTCCACGGCCAGGTCCAGCGACGACATCTCGGAGAGCACACCCTGCCAGCGCACGAAGGGCGAGGACCAGGCGAAGCCCAGCGGGATGGCGGCCTTCTCGAACCTCATGGCCCCATTCTCGCCCCCCGCCGGGGGCCGTGCACCCCCGGCCGCGGCCGGTCCGGTCCGCGCCCGAGCGTGGAGGCCCGAGACCACCCCCTGCCGGGGGTGCGGCGCCCCGCCGGCTCAGCCTCCGTGCTTCAGGGGTACTGCCACCAGGGCGTGCTCACGGCTCGGTGGTGCGGCGCCCCGCCGGCTCAGCCTCCGTGCTTCAGCGCCCCGGACGGCTCCAGCGCGCTCACCTCGAACTCCGAGCCACAGACCGTCAGCCTCATCTGCCCGGCGCTCAGGGACGCGCCCCCGCCCGGGGCGGTCACCTGCGCCGACGCCGCCTCCGGGCAGCTCGGCTGACGGGCGCTCGGCCTGATCTCGACCGTGACCAGGAAGACGGCGCCCGCCCCCGGCGGGAGCACCACCTGGCTCGGCGGCACGGAGGGGTCGGTCACCGCGGTGGCCGCGATCGCCTGACCCTGGCCGGTCAGGAGCCGCACCGCCGGCACGCCCTCGAGCCAGCACCGCTCCCGGGAGCGGTTCACCAGCTCCAGGGCGAGCGTGGAGTGGCCCGCCCCACCTCCCACCGGCCCGACCACCTCCAGGGCCAGCGCCCCGTCGTCGCACCGCTCCCCGGGGGCTGTGCTCGGCTCCACCGTGGGGCTGGCGGGCGCCGGCGATCGGCCCGCTCCCCGGGCCGGGCCGGAGCAGGCCGCGACCAGGGCCAGCACAACCGCGCATCCGGCGAGCTTGCGCCGGCCCTGCCGGAACGGGCCCATCAGGCGCACAGCGTGCTCGGGATGCCTTCCTCCCGGCACCTCGCCTGCCGGGCGTCGTTCTCCGCCTTCATCCTGGCCTGCTCGGCCGCCTTCTGGCCGGCGTAGATCCGCTGCAACCACACCGGCACGGTCGGTAGCGGAGCCGGAGCGGCAGCCGGGGACCCGGCGGGGGTGGCGAGCCGACAGCCGGCGTCGTCGGGATGACACATGGAGACCGGGCCCGCGTAGACGGGGGACACCGCGTAGGCGGCGTCCTCGCAGAAGGCCCCATCCGGAAAGGTCCAGGCCAGGGCCGTCGTCGACCCGGGCGGGGTGATCTCGACCGGGTCCGGCCGGTTGCGCGCCGGGTTGACCTGGCTGCAGACGTTGCTGACCGTCAGGTAGAAGGACGCGATCCCTCCCGGCCGTAGCGTGACCGCCGACGTGCGGCCGGGCCGGTGGGCGGCCGGGACCTGCCGCTGATCGGCCCCGCGGTCGACGAAGCCCGGGTATCCGGACATCGCGCACGTCTGCCCCCCGACGTTCTGGAGGTCGAAGATGATCTCGCCCTGTCCTCCCCCTGCCCCGCCGCGCCGCACGTGCAACCGCAGCTGCTGCGCCTGGCAGGGGGCGGCAGGGGCGACCGAGGGAGCGGCCGGAGGGGCGGTTGGGAGAGCGGCCGCCGACCGCGGCCTCCCGGCGGCGCCGGCCAGGGCCGGGACGGTCAGGGAAAGTGCCGCCAGCGCCACCACGGCCGCTCCGACCGACCCTATGGTCAGCAGCCGTCGCCTGCTTACGCCCCGGTCTCCATCCCTCATTTCCCGCTTCTCGCCCCTACTTCCGAACCGCTTTTCATGTCAAGCTCACACATCTAACCACACCCTGACTTCTCGTGCTGTACCGACGCCGCTCCTCCTGCTCGCTGGGTATTCCACCTCCTGGTTCCCGCAGTCTCCGAAACTCAATAACCGGTCGGTGTCCGATACACGTCGACCTGGTCGTAGTCCTCATTGCCGCTAGCCCACTGCCACATGATCGCATTGGGGCTATCGCTGGTCTGCGTTCCGAAGAACTCCGCACAGATCGAACTCTGACACCAGCCTACAGGACCAGGCAGTATCGATGTCGAGTGACCCTCATACGTCCATTCGTAGGTGTTGGGGATGGGACAGTAAGGTGAGCTACTGCAGTCCGAGTAGCCATACGCAAAGGTCTCATTCCAGAAAGCAGGGGCGGAGTAAACACCTGGGACAAGGCGAGGTGTTTGGTACGTTATGTAGTCCCAGAATCCGTTGAAGGTTTCTCTATCAAGTTGTGAGGGAACACTGTATGCAGTGAACTGAGTACCACACGTACCTGGCGCAGCGACATGGTTCCACCCGTCCGTCTGACCGCTCGGACCGGCTTCGATGTCCATCCACATGACCACGAAAGGTAGGTACCCGTTCGCTGTTTCGGTGTAACCTCCTCTCGCTTGCCAATCGAGATAGGCTTTCTCGGCCTGCAACGCGCCCCAATTGTAGGCCTCTGTAGTCGTTCCATCGTATCCAGGGTCTACACCTGGGCCAGCCATAAACCAGACGCCACCCGCACCGTTCGGTCCGGGTCCGCTGGCAGAACCGTAGTAGTTGTAGTTGAAGTTAGCGTCCCCTGCGTCGATCGCATCGAAGAAATCCTGATAGCCGCTACAGCCAACACCCGACATCTCATACCAGAGGCCGATTTCGCCGATATACGCACCAAAGACCCCTCCAGTGCTGGGCTCATAATAGGGTCCGTTTCCGCTCGGACGAGGGTTTGCGCTGGCGTCGTCGAGACCGTAGTAGAAGCCAGCCGGGCTATCACCGGCCATGGCTGCGATGGGTGCGATGCACAGGGCCGCACCGATCGCCAGAGCAAGCGCTGCAACGCTACGGTATGGCCCAGCCGTCATGCTCATTTCCGATTCTCTTCCCCGGTTCCCTGATCGCTCAATCGCTATTCCCCAATCCACAATTGGAGAGCAATCGCCGTCACCATGGCGTCACCGGAGGTCGCCGCCGGACCGTGCCGGGCCGGAGGACTCCACGTCGTCGACCGTTGACGGAATAGCCGCGGCCCTGACATCATGGGCCGCGACGGCGTGAGGGAGATCGAGGTCGTGGCCCCATAGGGGGAGGAGATGGCGTGACGGGGAGGGGACGATCGGTGTGGCTCGGCTTGCTCGGGGGGGGGCGATGTGCGGGTGAGAGGACGCCGGATCGCCATCAGCCGGGGTTCCCAACGGCTCCTCGCCTTCCTTGCGCTCCAGGAGCGCCCGGTTTCCCGCGTCCACGTCGCCGGTGTGCTCTGGCCGGAGCTTCCGGACGAACGCGCGGCCGCCAACCTTCGCTCCGCGCTCTGGCGCCTCCGGCGCTCGGGGGCACACCTGGTCGACGCCGTCTATTACTGCGGTCCGGCTACGGTGTCTGAATCGACCTATACCGAAGGGGTTCCCGTCGATCAACCGACAGCCGGCTCCTACATGGGGACCAATAGCACCGACGGCACTAGCGCCTCGTCGATGACGAGCGGCATGCAGCACTTCGTCGGCTACCCGGTCTACGGCTGGTACTGGTACGTCTGGGTAGGCGTCCCCTACTACCCCAGCTCCAACGACTTGAGCACCTTCCTGCAGAACTTGCAGACCGACATCTACTCTGGAATGCCGGTGGCCAGCGATGCATACGAGGTCGCCGGAGGCCCTCACTTGAACGGGCATCCGACCGACCAGACCATCTTTCACTACGTCGAGACCGCCGGCTGGTGGAACTACAACGGGGAGGACCTAGTGTACTATGCCGACTCTGCTACCACGCTCTGGTCCTCCGTTCCGCCTTACAGCTGGCTCGATGCCTGGACGTTCGTTGTCATCCTAGGTGGGAGAGGTTACATTTGGTAAGCAGGACGGTCTATCCCCTGGTTCTGCTGGCGCTGCTGCCGTGGAGCACGCTGGCGTGCTCCACGGCAGCTCACCGCGCCGCCAAGCCGCCCACCTCCCCTTCGCTTGGCTTGCCGCCCTCGCCTTCACCGTCCCCGACGGTGGCCAGGCTGAGCTTCTGCACCGGGCCGATCCCGACCGAGTGGTCCGCCGGTCTGGCCCGCCGGACGATCAACCTGCCTGGCGTCAACTTCGGCGTGAACACCCTGAGCCAGGACGGCGCCCTCGCCTTTGGCTACTTCCAGTCCGGCCAGGGCCAGGGGGTGGCCGAGGTCGATCTTGGCACCGGCCGGATGAGCGTGGTCGCGACCATGCCTGGGAGCGCCTCCGGAATCTCCTGGATGAGCTTTTCAGACCCCTGGCTGGTGTGGGCACAAGGGGATTCGCAGTACAACCTGGGCCAATGGAGCATCCATCTCTGGAACCGCCAGACACGGCAGGTGATTCAGCTCGCCACGTCTCAGTTATCGGACGGCAGCTATCTGACTGGTCAGCTCGTCTTCCCGATCGTCGGTCACGGTTATGTGGCCTGGTCGCAGCCGGCCAGCCGGCAGTCCCTGGATCTGCGTCTCTACATGGTTGGCTCAGGCAAATCGCTGACGCTGGACTCCGGGCGGCTCAGCTCCCCGGTCTTCGCCGGCCGGAACCTGGTTTGGGCCAAGTTCCTGAACGGCACCTCACAGCCGTCCTTTCGTATGGTCGACGCGGACACGTTGAAGCCGGTCACCGTCCCGAAGGTGATCGCCTCGCCGCAACCCATCGTTTACCTCGCGGGATCAGCCAACTACCTGCTCTGGACGCAGGACAACAGCGACATGGAGGTCCTTCGCCTCGGGACCGACAATGTGACCATCTACAGCGGTACGGATGTGAAGCACCCGTTTCAGTTCCCCGTCCTGGCGGATCATTTCGTGGTCTGGTTCGCCGCCGACACCAACACGGTCATGGACCTCGACACCGGGAAGGCCTTCGACGTTCCTCTCCCCGGCAGTGTCTATGCCAACGACAAAGAGCTGGTCGTGGCGAAGATCAGTCCACCTAAGGCCGCAGGATTCGCCACCACCCTGTCAGTGCTCCCGCTCACGAACGAGATGAGCATCAGCTCCTGTAGCGGCTGAACACCGACCCCGCCGCCTGGCGGCGTGGGGGCGGCATCCAGACCAGGAAGGTACCGGTCGGCGTGGGCGAGGTCGAGCCGGGCTCGATCACCGTCCTTACCGGCTCGGTGTGGCGAGCCGACGTGAGGGAAGCGGCCGGTCTGCTGTGGACGCCCTCCTCGAGGCCCGGGGCCGGCCCGGCCGGCGGCGTGTGCCATGAGCGCTGCGACGATGCCGGCCGGTCGATCACGATCTCCCCGAAAGGCGGGATCGTCCTCATGCGCATCGCCTGGCGCGTTGGCGAGTTGGTCAGGGGGAGCATCGGAACGCTTGCCAGCCGGCGGGGATCGACGTGAAGGCGGCCCGCAACATCATCACGGGCCGCGCCACGAGGGTCGGCCTGGAGACGATCGACCGTCTCGCCGGCGCCCTCGACGTGCCGGTGGGCACACCGTGACGCCAGGGTGGCCCACGCCCCACCCCATCCATGCCGGCCACCACCGGTGCGGCTGGGAAGGCAACCGGCGAAGAGATGGACTGGGTGCTCGGACGCCGACCCGATGAGGCCCCCCGAGCCCGGCCTCGAACCCGCCACGCGCTCCTCATGAGCCGCGTCTACCTCGGCACCAACTTCCTCTACGGACTGCTCCGTCAGCCGGAGGATGACCCCGATCCCGATTTCCAGGCCTGGCGGCCCTGGTGAAGGAGGAAACGGTTGGTGAGTCGCCCCTGATCCCGCATCAGCGCACTCGTCGCCGACCAACTCGTCCACCGTCTGCTGCTGATGTGGCGGCGGGAGGCAGGCAACCCAGATCCGCCGACGACCTCCGACGTGCGACTGGGATCGTCACGAGCCGCATGCAGGGGCGGCTCGCAGATGTGTGGAGGGTGCTCGACGTTCTCCCGCTCGAGGTCGTATCTCTCGACCGGTCGGTAATGCGCTGCGCCCGAGGATTGATGGCCGATCCGGGACCTGGCCTACGCGACGCCATGCACACCGCACCTGCCATGGTGGTGAATTGCGACTGGGTCGCCAGCCCCGATTGCGGCCTTTGACCGTCCGCTCCCACCCCGCCGCTCGGCCCGGGCGGGCCGGTCCCCCGCCGGGATTGACGCCTCGGCCCGCCTGCGCTAGCATCTGCCCGCCGAGTGAACGAACGTTCGGTCAGTCGGAGGGGCGCTGATGAGTGAGGAGACCGGCGCGCGCGGGGCCGTGACCCCGGAACGGACCTACCGGCACGTCGAGACCACCTCGGGGGTCGAGATCAAACCCGTCTACCGGCCCGAGGACGTCGCCGGCCTGGACTACGAGCGCGACCTGGCCGATCCCGGCCAGTACCCGTACACGCGCGGGCCCTACCCGCTGATGTACCGGGAGAAGTACTGGACGATGCGGACCTACACCGGGTTCGGCACCGTCCGCGAGACCAACGCCTGGAACCGCCGCCTGCTGGA
>JAJPKS010000136.1 GCA_021323605.1 Bacillota bacterium
ATCTCCATCAGCGGCTACCACATCCGCGAGGCCGGCGCCACCGCCGCCGAGGAGGTGGCCTTCACCCTCAGCGACGCCGTGGCCTACGTGGAGGCGGCCCTGGCCGCCGGGTTGGCGGTGGACGAGTTCGCCCCCCGGCTCTCGTTCTTCTTCGCCTGTCACATGGACCTCTTCGAGGAGGTGGCCAAGTTTCGGGCCGCCCGGCGCATGTGGGCCCGCATCATGCGCGACCGGTTCGGGGCCAGAGACCCCCGCTCCTGGATGCTCCGCTTCCACACCCAGACCGGGGGGGTCACGCTGACCGCCCAGCAGCCGCTGAACAACGTCGTCCGGACGGCCCTGGAGGCGCTCAGCGCCGTGCTCGGTGGGACCCAGTCCCTGCACACCAACGCCTACGACGAGGCCCTCGGACTGCCCTCGCAGGCGGCGGCCGAGCTGGCCCTGCGCACGCAGCAGATCATCGCCCACGAGACCGGCGTCCCCGCCGTCGCCGATCCCCTCGGCGGCTCCTACTACGTCGAGGCACTGACCGACCGGGTGGAGGCGGAGGCGCGGCGCATCATGGCCGAGATCGACGAGCTGGGCGGTGCCGTGGCCGTGATCGAGTCGGGCTGGATGCAGCGCCGGATCGCCGAGTCCGCCTACCGGAAGCAGCGCCGGATCGAGTCCGGCGAGCAGGTGGTGGTGGGGGTCAACCGCTACCAGGCCGACACCTCCGATCGGGTCGAGATCACGCGCATCGGGCCGCACCAGCAGGAGGCCCAGATCGCCGCCCTGCGCCGGCTGCGGGCGGAACGGGACGATGCGGCCGTCCGGTGCGGCCTGGACCGGCTGGAGGAGGCCGCCCGGGGGAGCGAGAACCTCATGTACCCGCTGAAGGAGGCGCTCGCCGCCTACGCCACCATCGGCGAGTGCTGCGACCGCCTGCGCCGGGTCTTCGGCGAGTACCGGCCGCCCGATCTCAGCTGAGCCGGTCGCGCCGGGCGGCGGTGCCCTACCGTAGAGGCTCGGTATGAGCGATGCAGCCAGACGCCCGGTCGACCCCATCAACCGCCTCCGGCAGCGCCGGTACGAGGCCAGGCACGGCGACGCCGAGGGGGTGCGGCGTCAGCACGCCCGGGGGAAGCTCACCGCCCGCGAGCGCATCCAGCGGCTGGTGGATCGCGACTCGTTCCAGGAACTCGACCTGTTCGTCCGCCACCGGGCGCGGACGTTCGACCTCTCCGCCCGCCGGCCGTACGGCGACGGGGTGGTGACGGGGCTGGCCCGGGTCGATGGACGCGAGGTCGCCGTCTTCAGCCACGACGCGGCCGTGTTCGGGGGCTCGCTGGGCGAGGTCTTCGCCGAGAAGGTGTGCAAGCTGATGGACCTGGCCTACGAGAGCCGCATCCCGATCATCGGCATCAACGACTCGGGTGGGGCGCGCATCCAGGAGGGAGTCGTCTCCCTGGCCGGCTACGCCGAGATCTTCTGGCGCAACGTGCGCTCGAGCGGGGTGGTGCCGCAGCTCAGCCTCGTCCTGGGGCCCTGCACCGGGGGTGCCGTCTACTCGCCGGCCATGACCGACTTCGTCTTCATGGTCCACGGCATCGGCTACATGTTCATCACCGGCCCGGAGGTGATCCGGGTGACCACGGGGGAGGAGGTCACCTTCGAGGAGCTGGGCGGGGCGGAGGTCCACAACGTGAAGTCGGGCGTGGCCCACTTCCTGGCCCGGACCGAGGACGAGTGCTTCGCCCAGACCCGCCGGCTGCTCTCCTTCCTCCCCCAGAGCTCGGCCGAGTCGCCGCCCCGTGGCCCGACCACCGACCCGCCCGCCCGCGTCGACCCCGGGCTCTCGGAGATCGTGCCCGACTCGCCCAAAGAGCCCTACGACATGAAGGAGGTCATCCGGCGGGTGGTGGACGGCGGCGACTTCCTCGAGGTGCAGCCCTTCCATGCCATGAACCTGGTGGTCGGGTTCGCCCGGCTCGACGGCCATCCCGTGGGCGTGGTCGCCAACCAGCCCGCGATCATGGCGGGCGCGCTCGACATCGACGCCTCGGTCAAGGGAGCGCGGTTCGTGCGCTTCTGCGATGCCTTCAACCTGCCCCTGATCGTGTTCGAGGACGTGCCCGGCTTCCTGCCCGGCACCCAGCAGGAGCTGGGCGGCATCATCCGGCACGGGGCCAAGCTGCTCTACGCGTTCTGCGAGGCCACGGTGCCCAAGCTGACCGTGATCACCCGCAAGGCCTACGGCGGTGCCTACTGCGTCATGTGCTCCAAGCACATCCGGGCCGACTACAACGCCGCCTGGCCCACGGCCGAGGTCGCGGTCATGGGACCGGAGGGGGCGGTCAACATCATCTTCCGCCGCCAGATCGAGGCCGCCCCGGACCCGGCCGCCCGGCGGGCGGAGCTGGTGGCCGACTACACCGATCGCTTCGCCAACCCCTACGTGGCGGCGGAGCGGGGCTACCTGGACGAGGTGATCGAGCCCGCCCGGACGCGCCCCGCCCTGATCCGGGCGCTGCGCCTGGCCCTGCGCAAAGACCGCCCGCAGCCACCCCGCCGGCACGGCAACATCCCGCTGTGATCGATCCCCCTGTGATCGATCCCCGGCCAGGGTTCGGGCATTCCAGCCTGCGAGCCGCCCGGTCGGGACGACCCGGGGTCCGGGACCGTCCCCCCACGCCGGCCGCCTCCCGGCGGCCGCGCCGATCGCCCGGAAAGCTCTACCCTTCTCCCGTCTATGAAGCTGCTCGAGTACCAGGCGAAGGAAGTGCTGGCCTCGCTCGGGGTCCCGATCCCGGCCGGCCAGGTCGCCCGCACGCCCGAGGAGGCCGCCCGGGCGTGCGCGGAGCTGGGCCCCGTCGCCGTCAAGGCCCAGGTGCCGGTGGGGGGGCGGGGTAAGGCCGGCGGCGTCGTCGTCGCCCGTACCCCGGAGGAGGCGCGGGCGGCCGCCGAGCGCATCATCGGCATGGACATCAAGGGTCACCGGGTGCCGCTGGTCTACTGCGAGGCGGCGCTCGAGATCGAGCGCGAGATCTATCTCGGCCTCACCGTCGACCGCGACGCTCGGGCCAACATCCTGATGCTGTCGGCCAGGGGAGGGATGGACATCGAGCAGGTGGCCGAGGAGACCCCCGCCGCCATCGCCCGGCTCTACCCCAATCCCTGGCGTGGGCCGCTCGACTTCGAGGTCAACCAGCTCATCTGGGAGGCGGGGCTGGGCGAGCACGCCCGGGAGCTGGCGCCGCTGATCAAACGCCTCTACCGCACGGTTCCCGAGTACGACGCGGTCACGGCCGAGATCAACCCCCTGGTCGTGACCGCCGAGGGGCGGATCGTGGCCGGCGACGCCAAGCTGGAGACGGACGAGAACGCCGCCTTCCGTCACCGCGACCTCGAGGAGCGGTACGCCACCACCCTGGAGGGGGATCCTCTGGAGGTGGAGGCCGGCCGGCGCAACCTGACCTACGTGTCGCTGGACGGCGAGATCGGCATCATCGGCAACGGGGCCGGGCTCTGCATGGGTACCCTCGACCTGGTCGCCCGGGCCGGCGGTCGAGCGGCCAACTTCTGCGACATCGGGGGAGGGGCCCGGGCCGAGGTGGTCGAGAACGCCCTGGCCGTCATCCTGATGAACCCGAAGGTCAAGGGCATCCTGATCAACGTGTTCGGGGGCATCACCCGGGGCGACGAGGTCGCGCGCGGCCTGGTCAGCGCCCGTGACCGGCTGGGCCTGCGTCTCCCCCTGGTCGTCCGGCTGTCGGGGACCAACGAGGAGGAGGGCCGGGCCATCCTCGAGGAGCACGGCATCGTCCCCGGGGCCAGCGGTTGGGAGGCGGCGAAGAAGATCGTGGAGCTGACGCGCTAGATGGCCATCCTGTTGCACGCCGACACCCCCGTCATCGTCCAGGGCATCACCGGCCGCGAGGGCACCTTCCACGCCCAGCAGATGCAGGCGCTGGGCACCAGGCTCGTGGGCGGGGTCAGCCCGAGCCGCGCCGGCACCGTGCACCTGGGCGTCCCCGTGTTCGCGACCGTGGCCCAGGCGGTCCGGGAGACCGGAGCCACCGCCAGCGGCATCTTCGTCCCGCCCGCGTTCGCCGCCGATGCCATCATGGAGGCGGTCGCGGCCGGGATCTCCCTGGTGGTCTGCATCACCGAGGGCATCCCGATCCAGGACATGATCCGGGTCAAAGACTTCATGCGCTGCTATCCGGAGGCGAAGCTGGTGGGGCCGAACTGCCCCGGCGTCCTCACCCCGGGCCAGGCCAAGATCGGCATCATCCCCCAGCGGTTCAGCCGGCCGGGCCCGGTCGGCATCGTGTCCCGCAGCGGCACCCTCACCTACGAGACCATGGCGGCCCTGACCGCGGCCGGCCTCGGTCAGTCGACCATCGTCGGCATCGGCGGCGACCCGGTGCTCGGCCTCTCCTTCACCGACGTGATCCGACTCTTCGAATGCGACGACGAGACCACGCACCTGGTCGTCATCGGCGAGATCGGGGGCTCGGACGAGGAACGGGCGGCGGAGGTCCTGGCCCGGGGCACCCGCCTGCAGGTGGTCGCCTTCATCTCCGGGCGCACCGCCCCGGAGGGAAAGCGGATGGGCCACGCGGGCGCGATCGTGTCCGGCAACCGGGGCACCGCTCGGAGCAAGGAGGAGGCGTTCCGGGCGGCCGGGGTGGCCGTGGCCGAGACCACCGACCAGATCGTCGAGCTGTTGACGAAACGCTGACGAAACCATCGCCTTCGCCGAACCGGCGCCGGGCACGGTGTTCGGCGGATATGCTGAATGACGTGGCCGCTTACTTGACTCTGGCGCCGATCGTGGCCGGCGCGGCGATGCTGGTCCTGGCCGTCTGGGCGGGGCGGGGCCGCCTCGCCGAGGCGCGCGTGCCCGTCCGCGCCCGGGATCCCCGCCGTCGTTAGACCGAACCCCCGGACGAGGCCGGGCGTGGTGCCCGCGCGCCGGGCGGCCGGTGGCCATCGTGGCCCCGGCGTGGTCGAGGTCGGGGTGGGGACGATGGCCCCCCGGGTTGCCGTGGTCCCCGCCGGGCCGGGGGCGGGCCGGCGCAACCTGCTCGGCCTCGTGGTCCTGGTGGGCTGGTTGGCCTACACCCGCTTCTTCTGGAACCTGCAGGCCCTCCACGCCACCCTCCCCCGCTGCCCCTTCCTGATCGTCAGCGGCCACCCCTGCCCGCTCTGCGGCGGGACGCGGTCCTTCGCCTACCTCTGGCGGGGCGACCTCGGTCGGTCGCTGGCGCTGTATCCCCTGGGGCCGCTCCTCTTCGCGGCCACGGTGGCGGCGGTGCTGGCCCTGGCCCTGGCCCTGCTCACCCGCCGGGACCTCCGGATTCGGGTCCCCGAGCCGTGGGTGCGGCCCGCCCTGGTCGGGCTGGGCGCGGTGATGGCCGTGAGCTGGGGGCTGAAGCTGACCGTGCTGCCCAACTGAGCGGCCGCCAGGGCCCGCCCGGTCCGGGCCCGGGGCGGGTGGGTAGCATGATCCCGCGGTGGACTTCGAGCTGAGCGAGGATCAGCGGGCGGTTCGCGACCTCTGTCGGGAGTTCGCGCGCGAGGTGGTGGCCCCGGCCGCGGCCGAGCTGGACCGGGAGGAACGCTTCCCCTACGAGATCGTGCGCCAGATGGGTGAGATGGGGCTCTTCGGCCTGCCTTTCCCCGAGGAGTGGGGCGGGGCGGGCGCGGACTTCCCCTCCTACTGCATCGCGGTCGAGGAGATCTCGCGCGCCGACGCCGGGGTGGGGATCACCCTGGAGGCCGCCGTGTCGCTGGGGGCGGCGCCCATCCACGAGTTCGGGAGCCGGGAGCAGAAGGAACGCTGGCTGCCCGATCTCCTGTCCGGGCGGCGCCTCTGGGCCTTCGGCCTGACCGAGCCCCAGGCCGGCTCCGACGCCGCCGCGACCCGCACGCGGGCGCGGCTGAGCGACGGGGAGTGGGTGATCCACGGGGCCAAGCAGTTCATCACCAACGCCGGCACCGACATCTCGGCCGGGGTCACCATCAGCGCGATCACCGGGGAGCATCCCGACGGTGGCCGCCCCGAGATCAGCGCCATCCTGGTGCCCAGGGAGGCGCCCGGCTACGAGGTGCTGCCCGCCTACCGGAAGCTGGGCTGGCGCTGCTCCGACACCCACCCCCTGGCCTTCGACGCCTGTCGGGTGCCGGAGGCGAACCTGCTCGGCCGGCGCGGCGGGGGCCTGCAGCAGTTCCTGCACACCCTCACCGGAGGGCGCATCGCCATCGCCGCCCTCTGCGTGGGGCTGGCCCAGGCCTGCCTCGACGCCGCCCTCGCCTACGCCTCGGAGCGCACGGCGTTCGGGCAGCGCCTCTCGCGCCTCCAGGCCATCCAGTTCAAGCTGGCGGACATGGCCACCGAGGTCGAGCTGGCCCGGACCATGACCTACCGGGCCGCGGTCGCCTACCAGCGGAGCGAGGGCCGGGCCACCGGGGAGGTGAGGAAGCTGGCCGCCATGGCCAAGCTGTTCGCCTCCGAGACCTCCAAGCGGGCTGCGGACCAGGCGGTCCAGATCCACGGCGGCTACGGGTTCATCGAGGACTACCCGGTGGCCCGCTACTGGCGGAACGTCAAGGTCAACGAGATCGGGGAAGGCACCTCGGAGGTGCAGCGGCTGCTGATCGCGCGCGAGCTGGGGTGCGGGTGAGGGCCGTGGCCGGCGATCGAGCCGCCTACTCGTCGGGCAGGTCCTCGAGCTTGGGGGTCAGCTCGCACACCCAGCGGCCGTCGTCCAGCCGCCGGATGAACCGGGAGTAGCCCACGTTGCGGGCCACGTTCTGGAATTGCTCGGGCGTGATCAGGGTGCGGAGCCGGGCCAGATCGGCGTAGGCCGGGTCGCGCATGATGCCGCCCACCACCCCGGCCAACTCCCGCCACTGGCCCTCGCTCAGGGGCTCGCCGTAGCCGGCGATGGTGACCAGGAGGGCCGCGGTGGGACCGGTGATGGTCTCGGGCAGGATGCGCTCCTGCTTGGCCCGGGCGATGATCTCCTTGCCCTGCTCGATGATGGCGGCGATGCGATCTCGCCGGACCCCGATGATGTCGCGTCCGCTCCCGACCGTCGTCCCCTCCAGGTACCGTGACCCTGCGTCCATGAGTTGGAGAAGTATTTTAGGTGCAGCATGTCGGGCGAACCCGGCTTCCGAACCCTGGTGCGGGAGTTCGCCCGGGAGGTGGTCGGACCTCGGGCGGCCGCGATCGACCGTGAGCACCGGTTCCCCCGCGACGTCATCGACGAGGCGGCCCGGGCCGGTCTCCTGGGCATCCTGGTGCCGGCGGTGTACGGCGGGATGGGGCTCGATCACCGCTGCTTCGCCGCCTGCATCGAGGAGCTGGCCGCGGCCTGCGCCAGCACCGCGGTCATCGTCGACGTGCACGGGTCGGTGGCGACGGAGCCGATCCTGCGCTTCGGGAGCGAGGAGCAGCGCCGCGCCTGGCTGCCCCGGCTGGCCCGGGGCGAGGTCCTGGGCGCCTTCGCGCTGACCGAGCCGGGATCGGGGTCGGACGCGGCCGGGTTGCGCACCACCGCCCGGCGGCGGGGCTCGGAATGGGTGCTGACCGGCACCAAGGTGTTCGTCACCAACGTGGGGGAGGCGGGGCTCTACATCGTGTTCGCCCGCACCGGCGAGGTACCGGGCGCTCGCGGCGTCAGCGCCTTCCTCGTGCCCGCCGACCGTCCCGGCCTGCGGGTGGGCCAGATCTTCGCCAAGATGGGCCTGCACGGCTCGCCGACCGGCGAGCTGGTGCTGGAGGAGGTCAGGGTCCCGGCCGCCAACCTCCTCCATGCCCCGGGCAGGGGCTTCGAGGTGGCCATGCGCTGCCTGGACTCGGGGCGCATCGGGATCTCCGCCCAGGGCCTGGGGATCGCCCGCGCCGCCCTCGGTGAGGCGCTGGACCGGGCCCGGGCACAGGGCGACGGCGGTCGGGAGACGGCGGTGGCGCTGGCCGACCTGGCCGCCCGGCTGGAGGCGGGTCGCGGTCTGGTCGAGTGCGCCGCGCGGCGCTGCTCGGCCGATCTGCCCTTCACCCGGGAGGCGTCGATGGCGAAGCTGTTCTGCACCGACCTGGCCATGGAGGCCGCCTCCACCGCCCTGGAGGTGATGGGGGAGGCGGGCGAGGAGCAGGGGTTCGGACGTCACTTCCGAGACGCCAAGGCGCTGCAGATCTACGAGGGCACCAACCAGGTCCAGCGGGTGGTGATCGCCCGGCAGTTGCTCCGGCCGGCGGCGGCCATCCCGGCGTCCGGTGCCCCTGGCGGGGCGGCCGGGCGCTCGGGATAATCAGGCCATGGACTTCAACTTCTCCGACGAGCAGCTGGCGATCCGGGACACGATTCGCGAGCTCGTGCAGGACAAGGTGGCACCCCGGGCTGCCGAGATCGACGAGAAGGCGGAGTACCCCGAGGACATCGAGCGGCTGTTCGCGGAGAACGGGGTGCTGGCCATCCCCTTCCCGGAGCGCTACGGGGGGATCAGCGGGTCCAGCGTGACCATCTGCATGGGGGTCGAGGAGATCGCCAGGGCCTGCGCCACCTCCTCCCTGATCCTGGCCGTCCAGGCCCTGGGCTCCTATCCGATCCTGATCGCCGGGACCGAGGAGCAGAAGCAGCGCCTCTGCCCGCCCCTGGCCCAGGGCAGGATCTGCGCCTACGCCCTCTCCGAGCCCGGGTCGGGCTCGGACGCAGCCTCCTTGCGGACCACCGCCAAACGCTACGGGAACGAGTACGTTCTCAACGGCACCAAGATCTTCTGCACCCACGGCAACATCGCCGACACCCTGGTCGTCTTCGCCCGGACCGATCCCGAAGCCGGCTCCCGGGGCATCACCGCCTTCGTCCTCGAGCGGGAGCGAAGCCCCTGGCAGGTCCTCAAGCTGGAACACAAGATGGGGATCCGGGGCTCGCCCACCGCCCTTCTCGCCTTCGACGAGGTCCGGGTGCCGGTCGAGAACCGGCTCGGCGACGAGGGCTACGGGTTCAAGATCGCGCTCGCCGTGCTCGATCGGTCGCGGCCGGGCATCGGCGCCCAGGCGCTGGGCATCGCCGAGGGGGCGTTCAAGTACGCGCTGGGGTACGCCACCGAGCGTCGCCAGTTCGGCCAGCCCATCGCCGCCTTCCAGGCCATCCAGTTCATGCTGGCGGACATGGCCACCCAGATCGAGGCGGCACGGCACCTCGTCTACCTGGCCGCGACCAAGGTCGACGAGGGGGCCCCGGACCTGACCAAGGTGGCCGCCATGGCCAAGCTGTTCGCCTCCGACATGGCGATGAAGGTCACCACCGACGCGGTCCAGATCCTGGGCGGCTACGGCTACATCCGCGATTACCCGGTCGAGCGCATGATGCGGGACGCCAAGATCACCCAGATCTACGAGGGCACCAACCAGATCCAGCGGGTGGTGATCGCAAGGCGGCTGCTCGAGTAGGCGGCGGCTCGGCGCCGCCCTCGCCGGATATAGTGGGGCGGCCGCGGTTTGCTCCCGTGCGAGCAGGGAGGCGGCGACGGAGACGGCAAGTAGGGAGAAAGGCGGACCGTGAGCGAGGCATGGACACCCCCTGGTTCGAACACGCCCGGCGGCGCAGGCGGAGGCGAGCCCTCGGGTGAAGCCCAGGGTCCGCCGCCACCGCCGCCATCGGGCCCCGGACAGCCTCCCGGGTCGTTCCCCTACCCACCGCCGCCACCGCCACCGCCGCCGCCAGGCCCCGGGCAGCCTCCCGGGTCGTTCCCCTACCCACCGCCGCCACCACCGCCACCGCCGCCGTCAGGCCCCGGGCAGCCCCCCGGGTCGTTCCCCTACCCACCGCCGCCCCCCTACGCTCCCGCCCCCTACCGGCCGGTGGCGGCGTCGACCGACAACGAGGCCATCACCGCGCTGGTCCTCGGCATCCTGAGCCTCCTCTGCTGCGCGATCCTGGGACCCGTTGCCATCGTCCTCGGGAGGCGGTCGAGGCGGCGCATCGAGTCCAGCGGGGGGGCTCTCTCCGGTCTGGGCCTGGCCATCGCCGGCATGGTCCTGGGCATCATCGGGACCCTGTTCCTGGCCCTGGGGGTCGTGTACATCCTGATCGTGGCGCTGGGGGCACTGGTCGCCCACGCGGTCAGCTGAGGGCTCGGCGCGGTGGCCGAACCCCGGCGGCCACCGAGGGTCGCGACCGTCCCTCGGCCCGGTCGCACCACCCATGGTGGGGCGACGGCCGCGGCTCCGGAACCATGTCGTCCTTTCGTGCGTTGAAGCAGATGGAGGGACTGTTGGGATTCATCACATCGTCCGGCTCAGGACGGTCTCGTCCGACCGGTGCCACCTCCTGCCCGCGTCCTCGGCCAGGCCGAGCCGGCGGTAGGCCGAGGGCGTCCGGGGCGGTGCGCCCGTAGAATCACAGCCCGATGGCCACCAGCCTGTACCCGGCCGGACCGCCGCCGCGGCGGCGCACGTGGCGCAAGGTGATGGCCGGATTCGGGCTGGTCGTCATCGGGCTGGCCGTGCTCATCGGCGGTTACGGCACCGCCCGCGTGCTCGACTTCCTGCACAGCGTCGCCAACCTGAACAACCCCGTGGACGTGATCCGCAACCAGGTGGCGCCCCCGCCCGGGTCGATCGCCTACAAGCTCCAGCACGGCCAGCAGGTCAACATCCTCGCCCTCGGCTACGGCGGGTCGGAGAACGACGCCCCCTACCTCACCGACACCATCATGGTGGTCAGCATCGACCCGGCGAGCAAGCGGGTGATGGAGATCTCGCTCCCCCGCGATACCTGGGTTCGGATCAACGCCTACCAGAGCGGGGTCGCCAACCAGGAGAAGATCAACGCCGCCTTCGAGATCCCCAACATGCCCAAGGCCTTCGGGATCGGCCCACTGTACCCTCAGTACCAGGGCAAGGACGGCCCCGGGCACCTGGCCGAGGACACGGTCGGGCGGCTCACCGGCATCCAGTTCGATCGCTACGTGGCCGTGGACTTCAAGGCCTTTCGGGATGCGGTGGACACCCTGGGCGGCATCACCGTGCACATGGACGCGCCCCTCGACGACTGCCACTATCCCGACTACCACGACGGCTACCTGAACCACGGGGTCCCGCCGGGCTATCCCTGCCCGCCGGGTTCCGGCATCCACTTTCCCGCCGGCACCTACACGGTCAACGGTGAGCAGGCGCTCGAGATCGCCCGCTCCCGACACGCCAGCGAGCCCGAGCAGGCCAGCGACTTCGCCCGGGCCAAGCGCCAGCAGATGATCCTCGCCGCCATCAGGCAGAAGGCGATGTCGATCGATGCCCTGCCCAAGGTGCCGACCCTGATGGACCAGCTCCAGGGCGAGTTCCAGACCGACCTCACCCTCAACGACATCACCGCCCTCTACAACTTCATGCGGAGCGTGCCCAACGGCTCCATCGGGCACTTTGCGATCACGGACAGCAACCTGCTGGTGAGCTTCGGCCCCGGCTCGGCGGGGAGCTGCGGACCCTCAGACCAGTACGTCCTCTGCAGCGAGGACCCCACCTACCAGATGTGGCACGCCATCTTCTCCCGCGTCTTCGTGCCCACCCAGGTCCTCGGCGAGCGAGCGCCGGTGGAGCTCGTCAACGCCACCTACTCCCTCTCCGACCTCCAGGATCGGACCGCCGACGTGCTGCGCCAGCTCGGGCTCCAGGTGGCCGGGACGGCGCGCGGTCAGCACAGCGATCGGACCGTGATCTACGACGAGTCGGGCGGCAAGTACCCCCAGACCGTGGCCTGGCTGCAGGGCCTCTTCGGGGCCGAGGTCGCCCCCGCCGGCCAGGGCGCCGGGGAACCGGCCGCGGGTGCGGCGTCTGGCGGCCTGGTGGTGGTCATGGGCTCCGACTTCGGACGTCACTGGCTTGGGATCGGCTGAGCCCCCCGTGAACGGCCGTCGGGACCTGGTGGCCGAGTTCCGGAGCGGCAACGTTCGCGGGCTGGCCAGGGCGATCACGCTGGTCGAGCAGCGTGACCCCTCCGCCCGCCGCCTGCTGACGGCGCTGGGCGGGGAGCTCCGGCGCCCCCGGGTGGTGGGCTTCACCGGTGCGCCCGGCACCGGGAAGTCGACCCTGGTCGATGCGCTCGTGGCCCTCCTGCGCCGTCGCGACCGCACCGTGGCCGTGATCGCGGTCGATCCCAACTCCCCCTACTCGGGGGGCGCCATCCTCGGCGACCGCATCCGTATGCAAGGTCACGCCCTGGACCCCGGCGTCTACATCCGCTCCATGGGGGCCCGCGGTCACCTGGGCGGGCTCTCCGTGGCCACCCGTGAGGCGGTCCGCCTGCTCGGTGCCTTCGGCTTCCAGCACGTGATCCTGGAGACGGTCGGCGTCGGCCAGTCCGAGCTGGAGGTGGCGGCCATCGCCGACAGCACGGCGGTGGTGCTCACCCCGGGGTCGGGGGACGGGGTGCAGATGATCAAGGCGGGGATCATGGAGATCGCGGACGTCTTCGTGGTCAACAAGGCGGACCTGCCCGGGGCTCAGCGGACGGTGCAGGAGGTGCGGAACCTGCTCAGCCTGGGCCCCAAGCTCGAGTGGCGTCCTCCGATCGTCACCACCGTGGCCGCCACCGGTGAGGGGGTGGAGGAGCTGCTGGAGGCGTTCGAGCGGCACCGGGAGCACCTGGAGCGGAGCGGGGAGGGGCGCCGCCGGGCGGAGGCCAGGCTCAAGGACGAGGCCGCCGACCTGGTCGCCGAGTGGGCACGCGCCGAGGCCCGGAGGCTGCTGGACGAGGACCGGGAGCTCGCCGCCCGCCTGCTCCGCGACCGCGTCCCCTACGCGGCCGCGGACGAGATCCTGACCCGGCGGCTGACCCCGGGGGCGGTGGACCGGTCCTCGCCGCCGGCGGGACGGGGCGAGGAGGCCCGCCCCGAACGCAGTTGAGACCGCCGGGGCGAGGCCTGGGGCCGTCGGTGGGCCATATCATCTAGGCGTCATGGCCTCGCACGCGCCCGTCAAACCGCTCCGCATCGTCCTCGCCAAGGTGGGGCTCGACGGTCACGACCGTGGGGTCAAGGTGGTCGCCAGGGCGCTGCGCGACGCCGGTTACGAGGTGATCTACACCGGCCTCCGGCAGACGCCGGAGATGGTGGTGGAGGCGGCCCTGCAGGAGGACGCCCAGGTGATCGGGCTGTCGCTCCACTCCGGGGCACACATGACCCTCTTCCCGGCCGTGATCGAGGAGCTGAAGCGGCGGGAGGCGGAGGACATCGTGGTCTTCGGGGGTGGCATCATCCCCGACGAGGACATCGCCGAGCTAAAGCGCATGGGCGTGGCCGAGATCTTCACCCCCGGCACCCCGCTCCAGGACATCGTCGACTGGCTGCGCCGGCGGTTCCCCGAACCGGGCGCCCCCGCTCCCTCCGCGGCCTCGAGCTGACCTCCTCGCTAACGTCCTCTTTCCCGGCTCCTCCCCAACGCTTCCGCGAACGCCGGCTACGGTGGGCCCGGACCGGGGCCCCCCTGGCCCGGTCGTTCGGGAGGCATGCGGATGAGAGTGCACCGTTGGTTGCTCGTCGCCGGCTCGCTGGTCTTTGCCGTCCCCGCCTCGGCTGCGGGGGCGGGGCCGGATGTCGGCACGACCTCGACGCCGATCCGGCACCTGGTGGTGATCTTCCAGGAGAACGTCTCCTTCGACCACTACTTCGGTACCTATCCGAACGCCCTCGACCCCCCTGGGGAGCCGGCCTTCCATGCCCGGCCGGGGACACCCCGGGTGAACGGCCTCGACCAGTCGCTGCTCACGGCCAACCCCAACCTCTCCAATCCCCAGCGGCTCGATCGCAGCCAAGCCTTGACCTGTGACCAGGATCATGGCTACACCGCCGAGCAGCTGGCCTTCGACCACGGGGCCATGGACCACTTCGTTCAGGAGACCGGAGGGGGCGCCAGCGTCCAGGAGTGCACCGGTAAGGCCACCGGCACCGTCCCCAACTACGCCGTCATGGACTACTACGACGGCAACACCGTGACCGCGCTCTGGAACTACGCCCAGCACTTCGCGATGAGCGACAACGCCTACGGGACCACCTTCGGGCCCTCCACCCCAGGCGCCCTGAACGTGGTCGCGGGCAACACCTTCGGGGTCACCTGCGGTCCCTCTCGAGCCGTGTCGGGAGCATCCCCTTGCCCGGCCGACGTCGGCCAGGCCGGCCCTGCCCTCCCCCAGGGGCCGGGCACCGACTTCGGCGATGCCGATCCTCGCTACGACGCCTGCTCCTCGGGCTCGACCATGGCCATGGGCGGGAAGAACGTCGGCGACCTGCTGAACGCCAAGGGGATCACCTGGGGATGGTTCGAGGGGGGCTTCCGACCCACCTCCCGTACCTCGTCGGGGTCGCCGGTGTGCGGAGCCGGCCACGCCAACATCGGTGGCCACCAGGTCACCGACTACGTCCCGCACCACGAGCCCTTCCAGTACTACCCCCAGACCGCCAACCCCCTGCACCTGCCCCCGACCTCGGTGGCCATGATCGGCCACACGGACCAGGCCAACCATCAGTACGATCTGAGCGACTTCTGGGCCGCGGCCGAGCAGCACGACCTCCCCGCCGTCTCCTATCTGAAGGCGCCGGCCTACGAGGACGGCCACGCCGGCTACTCCGACCCGCTGGACGAGCAGCGGTTCCTGGTCGACACCATCAACCACCTGGAGCGGCTGCCGGAGTGGCGGAGCACGGCGGTGGTGATCACCTACGACGACTCCGACGGCTGGTACGACCACGTCATGGGACCCGTCCTCACCCAGTCCCAGACCGCCCTGGACGCCCTCACCGGCGCCGGCCAGTGCGGCGCCAACGCCGATCGGACGCCCAACGGCCAGCAGGCGCGCTGCGGCCTGGGGCCGCGGCTGCCGCTGCTCGTGATCTCGCCCTGGGCCCAGCAGAACCACGTCGATCATGCCCTCACCGACCAGACCTCGGTCGTCCGCTTCATCGAGGAGAACTGGGGGCTGGGGTCGATCGGGGGCGGCTCGGTCGACGCCATGGCCGGCTCGCTGATGGGCCTGTTCGACTTCCACCACACCGTGGCCCCGCTCTTCCTGGACCCGGCCACGGGCGAGCGGACGTCGGGCTGACGGACCTCTCCCTGTTGCGAGGTCGGACGGCGCGACCGCCGTCCGACCTCCGTTTCCAGCCGGCGCCGGCCGCGAGCCGCCCGGGCGGCCGCTTCCCTGGAGTTGCTATGGTTCTTCGGCGGATCGCGCCTCCACCCGCTCCGAGGTGGGGGAGGGAGCGGGCCGCCGTATTCCAGGAGCGTCGGGATGGTATGGAACTGAAGGCCACCAGGAGACAGATCACGGGCAAGGCGGTTCGCCGGCTGCGCCGACAGGGCCGGCTGCCGGCCGTCCTCTACGGCCATCGGACCCCCGCCACCGGTCTCGAGGTCGACGGGCACGAGTTCGAGCGCGTCTACGCCAGGACGGGCAGGACCCAGCTCATCGACCTGGTGATCGACGGTGGGAGACCCCACAAGGTGCTGGTCAAGGAGGTCCAGGTCTCGCCCCGCCGCAACACCCTGCTCCACGTCGACTTCCACCAGGTCAGCCTTCGCGAACGCCTCCAGGTGGACGTCCCGGTCGTCGTCACCGGCGAGGCGGAGCCGGTTCGCACCGCCCAGGCCGACGTCCTGCTCGTCCTGCACGCGGTGAAGGTCGAGTGCCTGCCGGCCAGCATCCCCGAGGCGATCGAGGTCGACATCTCGGGGCTGACCCACGTCGACGACGTGGTCCGGATCGCCGACCTGAGCCTGCCCGAGGGGGTGACGGCGGTCGGCGACCCCGAGGACGTGGTGGTGAAGCTGGCGGCACGGCGGGTGGTCGAGGAGGTGGCGGTGACCGAGGCCGAGGCCACCGCCGAGGCCGCCCCCGAGGCGCAGCCGTCGGAGGAAGCCTAGGCCGACGGCTCGGTCCCTGAGCTGCTCGCGGTGACGGACGTCCTCGCCGGGGTCCTCGGGCAGACCTGGCAGGTCCTGACCAGGGTGGCGGGGGGGCTCGTCCTCTTCGCCGCGGTCTGGCTGGTGGCGAGAGCGGTCCGCGGGGTGCTCGACCGGGCCCTGTCCCGGCGCAGTGTGCGCGCCGACATGGCCCTGCTCACCGGGCGCGCCATCTACGCGGGCATGATCGGCCTGGGGGTCTTCCTGTTCGTGGCCGTCGCCCTGGGCAACGCCCTGGTCGGCGTGGCCGGGGTCCTGCTGGCCGCCGCCGTCACCAGCCTCGGCCTGCAGGACCTGTTCCGGAACTACGTCTCCGGCTTCTACGTGCTCACCGAGCGCAACGTTCGGGTGGGCGACCTGATCGAGACCGGTGGCTACCGGGGCGTCGTGACCGAGGTGCAGATGCGCGTCACCTACCTGCGCGGTGCCGCGGGCGAGGTGATCGTCGTTCCCAACAGCGAACTCTTCACCAGGACCCTGAGCGTGTCCCCGGCCCCGCCCGGGTGGGGCTCACCTCCCCCGCCCGAGTCCCCGGGGACGAGGCCACCCTCGCCCCCCACGTCGACCTGACCCGGGCCCGCTCGCCGGCCGGTCAGCGGAAGGCGCCCAGGATGACGCGGACCAGGGTCTCGAAGTCATCCTCGCCGAGGTCGGTCTCCTCCCGTAGCAGCCGGCGCATCTCCTGGGCGGCGAGCTCGGTGTGGACGCCGGCCGCGTACTGGCCGGCCAGTGAGCGGAGCTGATAGGTCCGGTCAGGACGGTCGCTGGACGCTTCCAGCTGGACGCTGGCCGCGTCCAGCGGGACATAGCGGCTCCAGAGCCCGACCTCGGTCGCCCCCGACTCGGGCGAGTCCGAGAGGTGCAGGATGTTGACACCCCCGCCGATGCCGTAGCGCTCGCGCAGGGAGCCCGGTCGGGCCTCGCCGATCCGCGTCTCCCCCAGCTCGTGGCGCATGCGTTCCAGGGCCGCCGGCGAGGCGGAGATGCGGCCCACCAGTACCGGCAGCGCGGTCATGAACTCCACCAGCCAGGGGAAGAAGGGCCGGTCGCGCAGGAAGTCGTAGTGGCGTTCGATGAGCTCGACGGGCGGGCGGTACCAGGTCAGTCCGTGCAGCTTCCACTCGCGCTGGGAGCCGAGCCAGCGCCAGAGCGCGGCTCGCACCGGGAGCCGGTGGGCGCCGTCGGGCTTGAAGATGACGAGGGCATCGGTCACGGCGCTCAATGGTAGAGCGGCGGGTGGTGGGCGGGGGTGCCCGCCGATGGATCACCCGGCGGTGGGGCGGTCCCGCGGCCCCGGCTCGTAGAACCGTCGGCCCTCGAGCCCCTCGGGCAGGTACGGTTGCTCGACCCGGCCCTCGGGGTCGTCGTGGGGATACCGGTACTCCCGGCCGTAGCCCAGCTCGCGCCCCAGCGCGGTGACGGCGTTGCGCAGGTGGAGCGGCACGGGCAGGTTCCCCGTCTCCCGGATCGCCTCCCGAGCCGCGTGGTAGGCGCGCAAGGTGGAGTTGGACTTGGGCGCCCGAGCCAGGTAGATCGCGGCCTCGGTGAGCGGGAAGAGCGCCTCGGGCATGCCCACGAAGTGGGCCGCCTGCTGGGCCGCCACCGCCACCGGGAGCGCCGCCGGGTCCGCCAGGCCGACGTCCTCCGCGGCCAGGATCACGAGCCGCCGGGCCACGAAGTCGGGCTCCTCGCCCGCCTCCAGCATGCGAGCCAGCCAGTAGACGGCGGCGTCGGGATCGCTGCCGCGCACGCTCTTGATCAGCGCCGAGGCCAGGTCGTAGTGCATGTCCCCGACCCGGTCGTAGAGCAGGTGCGGCTCCTGGAGGGCCTGGCGGACGGCGTCCAGGGTGATGCCGCCCTCGCCCAGGGCCGAGGCCGACTCCAGCGCGTTGAGCGCGACCCTGGCGTCGCCGCGTGCCCCCCGGAGCAGGGCCTCGAGCGCGTCCTCCTCGATGCTCGTCCCCAACTCGTCCAGGCCGCGGCGCACCAGCGTCTCCAGGTCGTCCCGGGAGAGGGGTTCCAGGCGGAAGATCCGGGAGCGGGAGAGCAGCGGCGAGATCACCTCGAAGGAGGGGTTCTCGGTGGTGGCCCCGATCAGGGTCAGGGTGCCGTCCTCCACGTGGGGCAGGATGGCGTCCTGCTGGGCCCGGTTGAAGCGGTGCAGCTCGTCGATGAAGAGCACGGTGCGCAGCCCGCCGCGCCGGGCCTCCCGGGCCTGGGTCACGACCCGGCGCAGGTCGGCCACGCCGGCCGTGACCGCGCTCAGGGCGACGAGGCGAGATCCGGTCGCGGCCGCGACGATGGCGGCCAGGGTGGTCTTGCCCGACCCGGGCGGTCCCCAGAGCACGATGCTGGGCAGGTGCCCCGACTCGGCCAGGGCTCGCAGGGTGGCGACCACCTCGCGCTGGCCGACGAAGGCGTCGAAGTCGCGCGGCCGGAGCCGGCTGGCCAGGGGGGCGTCCGGCCCCCGTCCCGCGCCCTCGGCGGAGGTCGGTCCCCGGGCCGTGGGACGTCGCTCCTCCGGTGCCCTGCCCTGGAAGAGCTCGATCTGTTCGATGGATTCCATAGATGGAAAGATAGAGCCCGTCCCCGGGTGGTGCCGTGAGAAGGTAGCCTGTCGGTAAAGGTGAGGGCAGGCAAGCTCTCGTCACCGCGATCCAGATCGCGACGCACCATCCCCCCCGGCAACGAGAACCGACGTGAGGAGCGCGCATGACCCGCCTCTACCTGGTCCGTCACGCCGACGTGGAGAACCCTCGCCGCGTGCTCTACGGCCACCTCCCCGGATTCCCGCTCAGCCAGCTGGGACGGAGGCAGGCGGTCGAGGTCGGCCGCAGCCTCCGCGATCGGGACGTGCGGCGCATCGTGCACAGCCCGCTGGAGCGGGCCGCGGAGACGGCGCGCATCATCTGCCAACAGCTGCCCTCCCCGGTCCCCCTGGTCGCGGACGCCGGCCTGCGCGAGGCGGACTTCAGCCGGTACCTGCAGGGCGTCCCCTACTGGCAGATTCCCCTGCGCCGTCCGCTCTGGTTCGTGCACAAGGCGCGGCGGGGCCTGTTGCCGGGGGACGAGTCGATCGACCGGCTCGGCGGCCGGGTCCTCGCCGTCGCGCTGCGGGTGGCGCGTGAGCACCCCGAGGGGACCTCGGTGCTGGTCAGCCACGCCGATCCCCTGCAGGCCGCCTGGGTGATCATGGACGGGCGTCCTCGCACCGAGCGGGAGCTGTACCGGAAGCAGGTGGACAAGGCGGGCATGCTGGAGGTGCAGGTCGAAGGCGGGCGGATGCGGGCCGTGGCCTACGTCGAGCCGCCGACGGTGGCTCCCGACGGCCACCGGCCGCATGGCCCCGCCGATGCGGCCCCGTGGGGGCCCGCCGGAGGCACGGACGGCACGGCCGGGCGGTGAGCCGACGCTTCCCCGACGGCTTCCTCTGGGGCTGCGCCACCGCCGCCCACCAGGTGGAGGGCGGCAACCACCGCTGCGACTGGTGGGAGTTCGAGCGCCGGGGCGGGATCCGGACCGGCGACAGCGCCGACCCGGCCTGCGACCACTACCGTCGCTTCCGCGAGGACTTCGCCCTCCTCCGCCGGCTCAACAACAACGCGCACCGGCTCTCGGTGGAGTGGTCGCGCATCGAGCCCGAGCCGGGCGAGTTCGACGCCGGCCAGATCGCCCACTACCGGGAGGTGCTCTCCGAGCTCCGGGCCCAGGGCATGGCCCCCATGGTCACGCTGCACCACTTCACCTCGCCGATCTGGTTCGTCCGCCGGGGCGGCTGGACGGCTCCGGGCGCGGTCGAGGCCTGGCTGCCCTTCGTGCGCCGGGTGGCGCGGGACCTGGGCGACCTGGTCGCCTTCTGGTGCACCATCAACGAGCCCAACGTCTACGCCTACCAGGGCTGGCTGACGGGCGAGTTCCCGCCCGGGCGCCGCGGCGACCTGGTCGGCGCCCTGCGGGTGCTGGCCAACCTGCGCCGGGCCCACGAGGCCGCCTACCGTGAGCTGCACCGGCTGACCCCCGACATCCCGGTGGGGCTGGCCCACCACGAGTGGGTGCTGGAGCCGGCCCCGCCCGGCCGGCGTCGCGACCGGCTGGCGGCGGCCATCGGGCGGGGGTTCATGGGTCGCTGGCCGGTGGACGGCCGGCTGCGTCCCGTGCTCGAGGCGCCGGCCGACTACCTGGGGCTGAACCACTACACCGGTTCCCTCGTCACCTTCGACCTCCGACGGCCGGGGGAGGGGTTCGGCCGGCGCTCCAACCCGCCGGGCGTCCCTGTGTCCGACTTCGGCTGGGCGGTGCGGCCGGAGTGGCTCCGGTCCTCGCTCCTCGCCCTGCGGCGCTCGGGCAAGCCGATCTACGTCACCGAGAACGGCATCGCCGCCGCCGACGACCGGATGCGGGTACGGTTCCTCCGCGAGGTCCTGGAGCAGCTCTGGAGGGCGATCCAGGAGGGGGCCGACGTGCGCGGATATTTCCACTGGACCTCGCTCGACAACTTCGAGTGGCAACACGGCTATTCGATGCGCTTCGGCCTCGTCGCCGTCGACCTCCGGACCCAGGAGCGCACGGTCAAGCCCAGCGGCTGGCTCTACGCCGCGGTGGCGGGCGCCAACGCCCTGCCGGATTGAGGGGCGGCGGGACGGCCGTCCCGGCCACGCCGTCGTCGGGGCCGGCGCGAACCCTCCCCCGTCGCGGCGCCGCCGGCCGACCGGGGCGCCGTCTCCCAGCTCGAGGACCGCCCCCGGCACGGTCGATTCCGGGAACCGCCTAAACTCCCCTCTCGTGAGGCTCGGGATCACGCTCCCGTACGTGGATCTGCCCCGCGAGCCGGTGCTGGAGTTCGTTCGCGCCGCCGACCGTCTCGGCTACGACACCGTCTGGGTGCCGGAGGCCTACGGATGGGACGCGTTCACGGTCCTGACCGACCTCGCCTGTCACACCGAACGCATCCGTCTGGCGACCGGCATCGTGAACGTGTTCAGCCGCAGCCCGGCCCTCATCGCCCAGAGCGCCGCCTCCCTGGACCGCATCAGCGGGGGCCGGTTCGTGCTCGGCCTGGGCACCAGCGGGCACCAGGTGATCGAGGGCTGGCACGGCGTTCCCTTCGAACGGGGGGTGCGCCGTCTCCGCGAGACGATGGACATCGTCCGCGCCGTGCTGCGGCGGGAGCGGCTGGTCTACGAGGGGGAGATCTTCCGGCTGGGCATGGGGCTCAAGCTGATCACCCATCCGGTGCGCGACCGCATCCCCATCTACCTGGCCACGCTCACCCCGGCCGGGATCGCCCTGGCCGGCGAGGCGGCCGACGGCTGGCTGCCGGTGTTCTTCTC